>NZ_CP015164.1:1587500-1820000 GCF_001766235.1 Acetobacter ascendens | reverse complement strand
TGGAAAGGCTGACCATAGTGGGTGACAGTCCCGTATGTGTAGTGTCTTTGAGGATGCTTGAGTAGGGCGGGGCACGTGAAACCCTGTCTGAACATGGGGGGACCACCCTCCAAGCCTAAATACTCCCTAGTGACCGATAGCGAACAAGTACCGTGAGGGAAAGGTGAAAAGCACCCCGACGAGGGGAGTGAAAGAGACCTGAAACCGGATGCCTACAAGCAGTCGGAGCCTCTTATGGGGTGACGGCGTACCTTTTGTATAATGGGTCAGCGAGTTTCTGTTTGCAGCGAGCTTAAGCCGGTAGGTGTAGGCGTAGCGAAAGCGAGTCTGAATAGGGCGCATAGTTGCTGGCAGAAGACCCGAAACCGAGTGATCTAGCCATGGCCAGGCTGAAGGTGCGGTAATACGCACTGGAGGGCCGAACCCACGCCTGTTGAAAAAGTCGGGGATGAGCTGTGGCTAGGGGTGAAAGGCCAATCAAACTCGGAGATAGCTGGTTCTCCGCGAAATCTATTGAGGTAGACCGTCAGGTGGTTACCCCGGGGGGTAGAGCACTGGATGGGCTAGGGGGGCCCAAAGCCTTACCAAACCCAACCAAACTCCGAATACCCGGAAGTATAGCCTGGCAGACAGACAGTGGGTGCTAAGGTCCATTGTCGAGAGGGAAACAGCCCAGACCACCAGCTAAGGTCCCCAAATCGTGGCTAAGTGGGAAAGGATGTGGGGATTCCATAACAACCAGGAGGTTGGCTTAGAAGCAGCCATCCTTTAAAGAAAGCGTAATAGCTCACTGGTCTAATAGAAACCCTGCGCCGAAAATGTAACGGGGCTCAAGCCACGTGCCGAAGCTGTGGGTGCATATCTATGATATGCGCGGTAGCGGAGCGTTCCGTAAGTCAGTGAAGGAGACGGGGTGACCCTCTCTGGAGATATCGGAAGTGCGAATGCTGACATGAGTAGCGACAAACAGTGCGAGAAACACTGTCGCCGAAAGTCCAAGGGTTCCTGCGCAAGGTTAATCCACGCAGGGTTAGTCGGCCCCTAAGGCGAGGGCGAGAGCCGTAGTCGATGGGAAACAGGTGAATATTCCTGTACCTGCCAGAAGTGACGAATGCGATATGTTGTCAGGTCTTAACGGATTGACTTGGCTTTTGGAGCATTCCAGGAAATAGCTCTGGCGTATAGACCGTACCCGAAACCGACACAGGTGGACTGGTAGAGAATACCAAGGCGCTTGAGAGAACGATGCTGAAGGAACTAGGCAAATTGCTCGTGTAACTTCGGGATAAGCGAGACCCGTTGGTGGGCAACCATTGGCGGGTGGCACAGACCAGGGGGTAGCGACTGTTTATTAAAAACACAGGACTCTGCGAAGTCGAAAGACGACGTATAGGGTCTGACGCCTGCCCGGTGCCGGAAGGTTAAGAGGAGGTGTGAGAGCACTGAATTGAAGCCCCGGTAAACGGCGGCCGTAACTATAACGGTCCTAAGGTAGCGAAATTCCTTGTCGGGTAAGTTCCGACCTGCACGAATGGCGTAACGACTTCCCCGCTGTCTCCAGCATCGGCTCAGCGAAATTGAATTCCCCGTGAAGATGCGGGGTATCCGCGGTCAGACGGAAAGACCCTATGAACCTTTACTGCAGCTTTACAGTGGCATCAGAGACATTCTGTGTAGGATAGGTGGGAGGCTTTGAAGCAGGGGCGCCAGTTCCTGTGGAGCCATCCTTGAAATACCACCCTGAATTTTTCTGATGTCTAACCGTGGTCAGTTAGCCTGATCCGGGACCCTGTATGGTGGGCAGTTTGACTGGGGCGGTCGCCTCCCAAAGTGTAACGGAGGCGCGCGATGGTGGGCTCAGGCCGGTCGGAAACCGGCTGTTGAGTGCAATGGCATAAGCCCGCCTGACTGCGAGAGTGACAGCTCGAGCAGAGACGAAAGTCGGCCATAGTGATCCGGTGGTCCCGCGTGGAAGGGCCATCGCTCAACGGATAAAAGGTACTCTAGGGATAACAGGCTGATCTCCCCCAAGAGTCCACATCGACGGGGAGGTTTGGCACCTCGATGTCGGCTCATCACATCCTGGGGCTGGAGCAGGTCCCAAGGGTTCGGCTGTTCGCCGATTAAAGTGGTACGTGAGCTGGGTTTAGAACGTCGTGAGACAGTTCGGTCCCTATCTGCCGTGGATGTTGGAGACTTGAGAGGATTTGTCCCTAGTACGAGAGGACCGGGATGAACATACCTCTGGTGCACCGGTTGTCGCGCCAGCGGCACCGCCGGGTAGCTAAGTATGGAAGGGATAACCGCTGAAAGCATCTAAGCGGGAAACCCACCTCAAAACTAGGTCTCCCTGAGGGTCGTGGTAGACCACCACGTTAATAGGCCAGGTGTGAAAGCGTGGTAACACGTGCAGCTAACTGGTCCTAATCACCCAATAGGCTCACTCTCTTACTGTCCCCTTAAAAGGACAGCCCGTGCACAGAAATCATCCATATAGACGCCTACTTCTTCATACCAACCGTCCTCCACACACCCTCTACAGGGTGGACTGGATGACCTGGTGGCCATGGCGGGGAGAGATCCACCCGATCCCATCCCGAACTCGGCCGTGAAAACCCCCAGCGCCTATGATACTGTGGCTTAAGCCACGGGAAAGTCGGTCGCCGCCAGGTCTTCCAATCCACCCTACTCAAATATTACCCCAGCAAATTTCAACACACTTACAACCGCGGGGTGGAGCAGCCCGGTAGCTCGTCAGGCTCATAACCTGAAGGCCGCAGGTTCAAATCCTGCCCCCGCAACCAAGCACAGTTTCTGAAACCCCGCTAAGTCCCTGACTCGGCGGGGTTTTGCGTATGTGACACGTCTCAACAGGCGTCTAAATCACTAGAAAAATACATAATGGTGTCCGCGGCGGGATTCGAACCCACGGCCCCAGGATTCTTACCACTTCAGCTTTCACTGCCGCCGCATCATAATACGCAACGTTCGTGGTCTGGACTGTCCCTTTGCCTTAAACCTGAAAACCTCAGATCGTTAGGATTTATAAAATTATATTATGAATGTTCAGTTAAAGCAGGCATAGGCATATTAACAATCTATAAAAATTCACCTCTCATTGCGGCTAGTCATAGACTTAATATTGAGAATGCCGCTTATGAGCAGTCAGATCGATCTGGATAGCGACCAGACTTATACAAATACTTCCTCGGTTACGACGTCCAAGACGACACTGACCATAGAACTTAATGATGTTGATGATATCATTATTCAGAATAGCGGTACACTTTCCTCAACAGGTAAACGAGGGATGGATACCTCGAGTGTCGCAGGGTCTGGTTCGTCGGTTACTATTAACAATACGGGCACAATTTCCGGATATGATGATGGTATCCGTATAGATGATGCGCTGGCTGATGGCACGTTGTCGTTGGATAATAGTGGCACTATTCAATCTACAGATGATGGTCAGGTCATAGATTTCAATTCTGTTAGTTCAGCATCTTCCATTACAATCATTAACGAAATTACTGGCACCATAAGGTCTACGGATGCAGATGCTCTCCGTCCGGGTGCAAATGCGACTATTGAAAATGCAGGTACAATCTATGCCGATGGAACCAATGGCGCGACAAAGAATGATGGTATTGATTTTCAAGACTACAGCGGAACAGTCAATAATTCCGGTTCTATCTCCGGTGCGCGTCACGGTATAACCAGTAGTGCCGATGTTACGGTTGTGAATGAAGCAGCCGGCACGATTACAGGGCGCGATGGTTCGGGTGTTGGGTCTGACGGAAATGGAACCGTCACGAATTACGGAACTATCACTGGAGCCTATGATAATTCCGGTACGGGTGATGGGGATGGTGTTGATATAGATGGTTATGCAACTATTACCAATTATGGAACCATTCAAGGTACAGGTGCTGGCGGAAACGGAAGTGATGGTTACCCTAATACCAGTGAAGGGGTTTCGATCGGCGGCGGAGACATTGTTAATGCCAGCGGCGCTCTCATAAGCGGAGCAGCAAATGGTATTCTGGTTGATAACAGCAGCCAAGGAGATGCGCCTTATGCAACAACCATTACCAACAATGGTACCATCCAAGGGTTAGCTGGTTACGGTATTCATATCACTGATACGTTTGATGATACGATTACAAATGCGGGGGCAATTTCAGGAACAACAGATGCAATTCTTTTTGGTGATGGTAACGATACCTTAAATATCCTGACAGGTTCAGTTATTTCCGAAACAGTTGATGGCGGGGGAGGTCGTAATACTGTCAATTTATCTGGTTCAGGTACATTCGACGGTGCAGTTGATTTCCAGACAATGACTGTTTCCGGAAGCTGGATCCTTTCGGGAGATCAGTCTTATTCCACAATATCTCTGGCCAACAATGCCACTTTGACACTTCAAGGTAGTGCGCCTTCTACGGAAAGTATTGCTTTTAGTGGAGGTGCGGCGCTTATTTTAGGTAGCGTTTCATCTTTTGCTGCGACACTTTCAAACTTTGCTGTTGGTAACAGCCTAGATTTTTCTACAGTGACGTATGATACGGAAGCGACTGTTAGTGTATCGGATAATCAAGTCATTATCAGCAGTCATGGCGTTACCTATACACTGACGATGTCTTTGGCAGATACATCAGAGCAACTACAGTTAGCGAAAGAGTCAGACGGCTCACTTATGCTGGAAGCTGTTGTATGCTTCCTTCCAGGTGCCATGATTGCCACCCCAAATGGGGAATGTGCAGTGGAAACCTTGCGTCCTGGTATGCCTGTACTCACTTTTGACAAGAGCGAAGTAAGGCCAAAAGATATTGTGTGAGTTGGCTGCCAGCATGTTACCGTTAGGGGAGATTGTCCGCCAGATGTTGGTGGGGTGCCTGTCCGTATTTTTAAGGATGCTCTTGCGGCAGGTCTCCCTCATCATGACCTTTTGGTGACACCTGAACATTGCCTTTATCTTGAAGGACGTTTTGTACCCGTCCGGATGCTCGTGAACGGTCTTACAATTGCTTATGCACACGAGATACGTTTTTATAAATGTTATCATATAGAAACACGAGATCACGCCGTAATCCGTGCAAACGGCCTTTTTACAGAAAGCTATCTTGATACCGGAAATCGTCGCCATTTCAGCCCTCTGGCAGAGGGCACGGTAGTGCATGCTTTTCATGGGCCAGCACGTAATTGGGATGAGCATGCGGCCACGGAACTTTGCACGGATCGTTCTTTTGTTGAGCCGCTGTATCATCAGATAGTCCAACGTGCTGCTAAAATGGGAGGTATTGTCGCCCAACCTGAACAAGAACGTGCGCAGAATCCCGCGCTTAAGCTGCTTCTGCCCAATGGCTTACAGATGGTGCCGTTGCGCGTTATCGGTAATCGTTATGTGTTTGTGTTACCTGCTGATATTCATGCCGTTCGGATCATATCTCGTTCCGCGCGTCCATGCGATACAATCGGCCCGTATGTGGATGATAGACGCAGCCTTGGTGTGCTGGTTGGTCGTGTTATGATTTGTGATGCGCACCAGATTTATGACATCAATACTCACTTGACCAACGATCTACCAGGTTGGGATGTGCAAGAGGATGGTGCATACCGTTGGACGCTAGGTGATGCGGTTTTGCCATTAGGTGAACGTCAGCCAAACAGTCATACTGTTCTGGTTCTGCATGTTGAGGCGGCTGGACCATATTTGGCAGACAAAAAAGTTATGGCTACGGAGCAGATGACCCTGACTGCTTGATTTACGTCGCAAGCAGTGATTACCGGATTTCTAAAGCGATCACTGGTGATAACTTTTGCGGCCTGCCCTGATCATTAAATATGATCTAGTTAATCTGGGCAATCTGCGGTAGGCGTTATGGATGTCAGCGCGCTCTTACAGTTTGACGCATTTAGTGGTCTTCTGGCCACTGGTGCTGCTTGCTCTGGTTGTGCGTCTGACATTTGGTGGAATTGTTTCTCCAGTAGTTCTGGTTGAAGATCCACTCAGAGATCTCACCAAGCTGAGTATTCTTTGCGACGACCAGACACCGCTTTCTGATCCTGATGGACAGCATCATCATGCAGCTGATCCACAGGACGATAGTTTTCTTCTTTCCGAAGCTCTTGAGCTTTTTTTGCTCAGTGTTGCGTTCTGTATTTTTGCAGGGTTGATTACAGAACGTGTGGGCCAAACATGGATGTTTCCTCCCATCCGTGGCCCACCTGCGCCAAAACGTACGTCTCTCTGCCCGCAAGGGCCTCCCGTCTGACCTGAAATTACAAGCGCCGCTCGTGTGTTTTTGCACACGGGCTTTTCGTGTTGTTTATTCAGGTTCAAAATCATGTTTCATGTTGATGGCACTGCCCTTCGGTTTTCCGGAGCGATAGCGGTCGTGACTCTTTTTTTCGTAGCAAATACTCATATTGCTGCAGCCCAGATACACCGTGGCAAGCAGACATCTTCGGTTAGGCATCAGGCCAAAACTGAACAGGTTACGGTAAAGGGCAATAGCCGTGCTTCCGCAATAACGCGCCCGGCTGGGCAAACAACGTATAGTTCTGACCGAGGCAGTTTTGGTAATCAGGTCGGACAAAGTGTTGCGGATATGGTTGTCACCATTCCCGGCGTGAGCTTCACTCAGGGGAATGGCCCACGGGATACGGTGGTTTCTGTCAGAGGTTCAGGAGACCGTCAGTCCTATGGGCTGAAGAATCTACAAGTGCTGGAAGATGGTTTCCCGATGACACAGCCTGACGGAACCGCCCGTGCCGATCTTATTGATCCGCATGCTTATGAGGGCGTGGATGTGTTTGAAGGCCCAGCATCAACTCTGTATGGCAATTATGCCATTAACGGTGCGATCAATTTTCGTGCCCGAAAAGGTGCGGATATCCACGGGCTTGAGGTTGGTTCGGATTTTGGCAGCTTCGGAATGTTCAATAATTACGCCACGTTGGGGCTTGGCAATAAGCGTTACGATCTGATGATTTTTGGGAGTGATGTTCGCGGGAATGGGTTTATTGCCAATAGCCGTTACAATACCTCAACAGAGAATGTTCGACTGCGTGTTAACCTCACATCATCAGACCGGCTCATCTTGAAGTTTGTAAACAACGTTACGGATGCTTTTTTACCCGTGCGGCTATCGCTCAACCAGTATCGGGCTAATCCCTATCAGCGGGGGTGTTATAATGCGGCAGATGCAGCAACAGGATGTGCATCAGTTAATCTGCTGGTGAATGGTCGTTACGGAACAAAAGAAGCCATAAGTCCGGAAGCTGCTGGTTTGGGGAGATTTGACCGCCGGACGGTTGTTGGCTTGCGTTGGGAACATGATTTTAATGCGCGCACAATATGGCGTAATCAGTTTACTTACGATCAGCGCCATATTGATCAACCAACATCGCCAGTAGCGTATGTTGGGCCGTACAATTCCTACAATGCCAGCAGCGATATAACGAATCATGCGCGCCTTGGTGGCAAGGCACTGGAAACTTTTGGCGGGATCAGTTTTGATTATCTCGACTTTGGTTCCCAGACTTATAATATTATGCCGTTTGGTGGAGCTACCCATGGTGCGATGCATTCGGAATCCTATGGCCATCAATGGAACCTAGGCGCAAGGTTTCAGGAAGACTGGCATTTTGCACCCAATTGGCACGTAGTGGTGGGGCTTGGTGGAACTTACTCCGATATCGGGGCCACTGAGACACTTTACAGCTATTCTGCCACAGGCCGGGACCAACGCTACATTACGGCCAATCGCTTCTACTTTAATTTGGCTCCGGAAGGGGCGTTAATTTATACGCCGTCAAAGAAATGGACATTTCATACCCGTGTCGGCACGGCTTATGGAACGCCATCATCTTCAAATCTGTTTATTACACCGCAGGGGCAATACGGTAACAATACGCAACTGAAAAGCCAGACAAGTGTTGGGATTGACCTTGGTGCAGATTGGCACCCATCTTCCAACATGACTATTCAAGCAACAGGGTTTTACGAATTCTATAATAATGAGCTTGTTAGTCAGTCTGCTGGCGTGAATACTGTTGGTTCCTATACATTTAATGCGCCAGCTTCCCAGCATCGGGGGATCGTTCTGGGGCTGAACTGGAAGCCGCTTCCTACAATATTACCAGGAGGACGGATAAAACTCAGTTATACTTATGATAATCAGGTTTATACAAATTACACTGAAGTCCTCTCAAATAGTGACCTTTCGCGCAGTTTCAGTCGTAAAGGAGAATATATTCCGGGCGTTATTCCCAATTTTCTCAATGCGCGCTTTTTGTACGATCAGCCTGATGGTGCTCTGGAAGGGCTTGGTGGCTACGCTGAGGTAACGTGGCGGGATTCTTACTGGCTGGATAATGCTAACCGTCTAAAAGCCCCCGGTTATGCGTTGCTGAATCTGGAAGTGCATTATGATCCGCCAGCTCGGCTGGGATGGGCGCATCGGTTGCACTGGTATTTCGAAGTGCAGAACGTAGCAAACCAAACCTATATTGCAGGGGCCACGAATATCAGTGACAGCTTGCAGGCTAACGGACAACAGGCAACGGCCCGCACGCTTATGAACAGCACAGGCTCTATTTACGCAGGTTCACCCAGAGCGTATTTTGGTGGTGTACGTATCCGGTTTTGAAAAGAGGATGAGCAACACTTATAATGGATGATTTTTGGGGGATGGTAAAAGCTGTTTAAGCTCCACGGCAATTTGATGGGCGCTGGAATCAACAGGGATCATACCAGCCAGATGGTTCTGGCCGTCCATCAGATACAGGAGCGAACTATGATCCATAAGATAACCAGGCCCATTACTAACACGACGCCGTGCTGAGACATGAAATGCGGCCATGATAGGCTGAAGCTGTGCTTCGGTTCCGGTTAGCCCCACAATGCGTGGAGAAAAACGTTGGATATATTCTCTGATAACAGCCGGTGTATCTCGCGCAGGATCAACCGAGATGAAAATGGGCGTAATGTTCTGCCCTTGTGGCCCCAATTCATCCAACGCAGCCGATACAGTTGCGAGCGTAAGCGGACAAATATCTACGCAATGCGTATAACCAAAGTAGATGAGCGTATAACGGGCCTGAAAATCAGATTGTGAGACCATATGCCCGTTTTCATCAGTCAGGGCATAAGGCCCTCCAATCTGGGTGTGGGATTGTGATGTTAGAACTGTTCGCAGCCCAGTTGCCCCTATAAGTAGAGCAAAGATAATTCCCATAACAGGCAAAATTGTTTTCCAATTTTGTCTGTGCAAGGAAAAGGATTTCCGCTTATTAAATGTGGCTTTGTATCGGCTCTTCTGGGTCATGGGTGTATTATAGCAAACAGCGAATATGCTTGCAGCAAAGCATTGTCATTTCATTATATGTGGGTTCCCACTTGTAAAATAACCCATGTATTTTGGGGCCGAATAGGAACAGGCCTTCTCCATTCAGCGTTAACGAACAGGCGATATTTTTATGCCTGAATAATTGTTTCTTTGGATAAAAAACATGTCGAAGCCTGTTCTTGTTATTGGTGCAGGGCCAGTCGGTCTGACCATGGCTATTGAGCTGGCCCGTTACGGTGTGCCTGTCAGGATTATTGATAAGCTGCCAACACGCACCACTCAATCTCGGGCTCTGGCAATATGGCCACGAACTCTGGAGTTGTTACAAGCTTCTGGTTGTGTGAAGGCTTTTGTGGCCAATGGGCTACATGCAAAAGCGCTTCGTATCCACAGAGGGAATAAGATCCTTGCCCGTATTCCATTCAAAACGATCTCTTCTTACTTCAATTATTTACTGATGCTTCCACAATCGGAAACGGAGAAATTGTTGGAAGAACACCTCAAAACTCTTGGCTGCACTGTCGAGCGTGAAACAGAACTGACAGATTTCGTTGATAAAGGTGATAGTGTTTCCTGCACTCTTACACATAAGGAAGGTAAGGGTGAGAGCTTGGAAGCATCGTGGCTTATTGGCTGCGATGGTGCCCATTCTTTCGTGCGCAGCAAACTTGGTATGGTCTTTGAAGGAGATACTCTTCCCATAAGTTTTGTTCTTGCTGATGTGCGTGTGGCGGGTCTTTTTATGCCACCTGATGAACCTACTATTTTCTGGCATCATGATGGTGCAGTCATGCTTTTTCCGATATCACGAGATCGCTCCCGTATCATAGCGGATATTGGTTCGGCTCCATTACGTATGCCGGACTTGGAAGAGATACAGGAGATTATAAACCAACGTGGGCCGGGCGGCCTTACTCTGTCCGATCCGGTGTGGCTGTCAGACTTTGCAGTGAATGAACGTAAAGTTCGACGCGGAAATCTCACAGAAGGGTTGTACATCGGGTTAGATTATGAAAAAGTCTGTTTTGCACAAAAGAAATTTTCGTAAGCTATAAGAAAACCCGATGCAGACAGAGTGTAGCGCAGGCGCGTATGAATTTCCAGCCTCCTGTGGACGGCGTGTTGTGGCCCGTTTTGACGGGGGTCGCATGAGTTCGGATGGGGGCGTCATTCTGGTGAAGCAGGCTGATGACATTCTGGGTCTCAGCCGCCGCTTTGCTGCCTGTTTTCGCGATGAACGGCATCCCGGCTTTGTGGAATACCGGGTTGAAGACCTTGTCCGTCAGCGGATCATGGGCCTGGCACTGGGCTATGAAGACCTTAATGACCATGACGCTTTACGTCATGATCCTGTCATGGGTCTGGTATCGGGACGTCTGTCAGGAAGCCGGGCCAACTGTGTGGCACTGGCAGGAAAATCCACGCTGAACCGGCTAGAGCGCAGTGGGCAGCAGGCAGATCGTTACTGCCGCATCATTGCTGATCATGAGGCCCTGGCTACCCTGTTCGTGACGCTTTTCATGGACCAGCATGAGCGCGCACCCGCCCGGATCGTTCTGGATGTGGATGCCACCGATGACCGTATCCATGGCCATCAGGAAGGCCGGGCCTTTCATGGATATTACGGCCATAACTGCTATCTTCCCCTGTATGTCTTCTGCGGGGACCATCTCCTCAGCGCTACCCTGCGCACGGCAGACAGGGACCCGGGGAAGGAAGCACTGGCAGACATCCGCCGGATCGTGGAGCAGATCAGGAGCCGTTGGCCCCGGGTGCGTATCCTGGTGCGTGGGGACAGCGGTTTCGCCCGGGACAGTCTGATGACATGGTGCGAAGACAACCACGTTGACTTCCTGTTCGGGCTTGCAGGCAACACCCGCCTGTATGACCGGATTGCCTCTTTGTCCGCTGAGGTTCGTGACGAAGCCGCCACGACAGGCAGAGCTGCGCGCGGTTTCGCCTCCTTTGACTGGATCACAAAGGACAGCTGGACGCGCCGCAGGCGGGTCGTGGCCAAGGCCGAATGGCGCCACGGCAACCGCTATCATCGCTTTATTGTCACCACGCTACCGCAGGGAATGTCCGACCCCCGCCATCTCTACGAACAGATTTACTGCGCACGCGGGGATATGGAAAACCGCATCAAGGAATGCCAGATGGATCTGTTCTCAGACAGGACCTCGTCCCACACCATCCGGGCCAACCAGCTCCGGCTGTGGTTCTCGGCCGCAGCCTATGTCCTGCTGACCGCTCTGCAAAGACTGGCCCTTGGCCAGACCAGCCTGGAGACGGCGACCTGTGGCACCATACGCGCACGACTGCTCAAAATCGCGACACGTGTAACGCTCAGCGTCCGTCGGATTGTCCTGTCCATGCCGGACATGTTCCCCTGTCAGCATGAATTCGCCCTCGCTCATGCACGATTGCGAAGGCTCCGGCAGGCCATCTGAAGAAACAGACAGTGCACAGACCACAATAGCTTCCACCAACACTGCCTTCTCAGGCCGTGACACCCTCACTGCGTTCAGAACCCGCCGCCAGAAGCAGAATATCGTCAATATTCCAGATCGGGCTCCTGTGGGATGACTGAACTCTACAAAATGACCCGAAATTGCCTCAAGTGTGAGAAATCCGCGTCGAGATCATCCGGCGGTCAGAGACAGCAAAAGGGTTTGAAATCCTGCCGCGTCGGTGGGTTGTGGAACGGACCTTCGGTTGGATGATCCGCTGGCGTCGCCTTGTGAAGGACTACGAACAGCGGATCGACGTCGCAGAGGCCATGATCCACATCGCCATGGGAAGCCTCATGCTACGCCGAAACGCTCATCCGTGAATTTCCAAAAGGGCTCTAACAGCCCCTTTAGCGGCTAAGGCTGGAGAAAATACAGCATTCTATCGTTATGCGCGCTTATTGTCTCGGAATGAGGTTGGAACAGATCCAGCGCTTTTTTCAAAAAATATAGAGGCATTCCATCAAGCCAATAAGTCTCGTTTTGCGTCACATCCAGAAGCATTGTTGTGCACAGCTACGCATGATCATAAACGCGGAGAGGATGGAAGAGCGCGCCTAACGGTTTTAAGTGAACCTGAGGCGAAATGGTCTGAAATCGTAAGATGTTGGTTTGAACAAAATTCTAGCTTACATAAATATGACCATTTAGGAAAACAGATTTCCAGGGCAGATGAAATATTTATATACCAAACACTTATTTCTGCATGGCCATTAAATAAAAGTGATTTTTCTGATTTATCTCAAAGGTTACAGTCTTATTTAACTAAAGCGTTGCGAGAATCTGGTTTACGCACCAGTTGGGATGCACCTGATATGGCATATGAAGAAATGTGCCAACATTTTATGATACAGCTTCTACATACATCATTTGCAAAAAATCTTGCTGAATTTATAAATATTATTTCTCCTTCTTCTGTAATTAATAGCCTAACACAGGTTATTTTACGTTATACGGTTCCTGGTGTGCCTGATTTATATCAGGGGCGAGAGGAATGGGATTTCAGTCTTGTAGGTCCTGATAATAGAAGACCAGTGAATTATTCAAAATTACAAGAAAATTTAGAGCAAGAGGTCAATCTATTAGAATTGACTGCCTCTTGGCATGATGGAAGGATTAAACAGCCTATAATATACACACTTCTTAAACTGAGAAAAAATTATCCACAGATTTTTACAAATGGTCAATATAAAGAGCTTTTGGTGCAAGGTCCATTATCAGACCATGTTGTTGCATTTCAGAGATCTACAAAAGATATAAAAATTATTGTTATTACAACGAGATTTAATTTTTCACTTGAAGTTGATGAATTTTTGCGAAGTTATCATTGTGGCTGGAATGGAACTAAGATTTACCTGCATGATAGACAGAGAGATGTTGATTGGAAAAGTATTTTATGGGGAAATACTTTTAGAAATAAAGACATTTTAGACCTTGCATATTTTTGTGGATCGGTTCCGTTTGATATTTTTATTTCTCATCATGTGACATGATGAGTGTGTAAAGTGGAGCGTTGATTGAGACCAAAAAATCTACGGCGGGAACACATACGCTGGCCCATACGTTGTTTGTCCTATATCTGAATTGCGAAGAGGAAAAAAGTGGTGTCCACAATACTCATAACAGGTGCAGGAACCGGCTTTGGCCATGAAATTGCCCTTCGGCTGGCAGCAAAAGGTTTCAATGTTATTGCTGGTGTCGAAATTGTATCACAGGTTCGTGCATTATCCGAGGAAGCTAAAAAGCGTGGTGTAGATTTGCTCGTTGAGAAGCTGGATGTCACGTGCGAGGGAGATCGCCTTAAGGCAACTCAGTGGGATGTTGATATTCTACTAAATAATGCTGGGATTTCTGAAGGTGGTGCCGTTGCTGATATTCCAGCAGAAAATCTTCGGCGTCAGTATGAAGTCAATGTTATTGGACCTGTCTTACTTACACAGTTACTTCTGAGAAAAATGGTAGAGAAAAAGAAAGGCCGGATTGTTTTTATGTCATCCGTAGCTGGTTTAACGACAGATCCGTTCTCCGGTGCTTATTCCTCTTCCAAACATGCTATTGAGGCAATTGCGTCTGCACTAAGTCAGGAGGTCAAGGAATTCGGGATTGAAGTTGCTACAGTAAACCCTGGACCATTTCTTACCGGCTTTAATGATCGCATGTTCGAAAGTTGGAAAAGCTGGGTGGATGATCCTACAAAACGTCTATTCGATTATAAAAATATTGCGTTCCCGCATGAGCAGTATGATCCCGAACCGGTTTTTGAAACAACGGTTGGTGTTCTGACGGGAGAAATTGATAGCTATCGTAATGTTGAGCCCAAGGAAATTATTGGCCAGCAGAAGGAACAGCTAGAGGCTGTATGGAAGCAGAAGGTTACAGACGGCCTTGGAAAGCGGGCGCCTCTTGTGCAGAAAGCTTATGATATCAGACCGGGAACTCCGGTCTGATACAGCTATCAGGATTGTCAGAGTAAGTATCTTCGGTAGCTCTCTGACGAAAAGCAGATCGACAGTTTGTCTATTGGCGCACTAAACACTGCTGTAAGTGCTTAGTGGGCAAGAATATGTTCGAGTTGTGCAGCGATATGAAAAAGATCATGATCTTCAGCATAACGGCCCATAACCATCAGCCCCACTGGTGCTTCGCCCATCTGATGACAGGGAAGGCTGATGGCGCATAGATCAAGAAAATTGGCTATAGTGGTGTTGCGCAATAAGAGCAGGTTAGTAGCCGCATAGCGGGCGTTATCATTCATATCGCTGATTTTTGGGGCAATAACTGGCACAGTTGGTAAAATAACAGCATCATACTGGTTCATGATGTCGGCTGCTTGCTGGATTAGCTTGGTTCTGCTTTTCAGTAAAGAAATGTAATCCACAGCGTTTTGCTCATAACCTCGTAGAATGCGTTGCAATACAAAGGGATCGTAAATACTACGGTGCGTTTCTAACAGAGGCAGGTGCCATGCAAGAGATTCAGCCGCGGGAAATCCCCCTTTGCTGTTGGCTTTAGGAATTTCTTTAAGGGGAGGGCAGGTAAATGTTTCCAGCATAACGCCGTTTCTGGAAAGTCTGCGCAAACAATTTTCCCATGTATGGGCCACTGTATCGTCCATATCTTCCATGACAGAAGTGCCAAGAATACCTAGGCGAAGAGTGCGTCCATCTCGTCCGGTTGGGGCATCCTGTATGCGAAGCGTTCCGGTTGCCATCAGGCTATCTACAGCCCAACAACACTTTACTGTTCGGCCAATACTTCCAATGGAATCTAAAGTAGAAGATAGGGGAACAGTACCCTTAGTAGAAATACGGCGCGCAGTGGGCTTAAAGCCGATAAGGCCAGTAAGTGCCGCAGGAATACGGCAGGAGCCCCCTGTATCACTGCCAATGCCTACAAATGCCATGTTATCCGAAACAGAAATAGCAGCCCCAGAGGAAGATCCTCCGGGAATACGTTTTTCATGCCTGCGCCATGGATTGGCCGGAGTGCCAAAATGCGGATTGATACCGATGCCTGAGAAAGCAAATTCGGTCATGGTCGTTCTGCCCACGCTAATAAGCCCGGCTTGCTTAAGGTTTCCAATGGCAGGAGCATCTGTACTGGCAGGCAGGGCATCCGCTAACACCATAGAACCAGCTTTAGTGATGGAACCGGCTTCATCAAAGAGATCTTTAATAGAGATAGGCAACCCAGCTAAAGGGGAAGGCGCTTGTCCCTGAGAGCGTAACCTATCCATGATGTCGGCTTGCTGACGCGCAGTTACGGCATGCACAGACATGAAGGTGCGTGCCCCTTCTCCATGTAGATCTGCAATGTTGGCTAAAGCGTTTTCTACCAGCTTGCGGGCTGTTGTACGGCCATCAGCAAGTGCCTGCGCAGCATGAAACAGAGAAGGGAAGGAGGGCATTGGGACTATTCCGTGTTTATTGGCTGTCGATCCATGACAAGAATAGGTTTGAGTGTATCATGGTTGGCCTATAGCCACAGCAAAAGACAGACGATGCCGGTTTAATGAGAATATCTGTTCTAAATTGTTAATGGTGTATGGAGTTCAGCTTTTAATTCTTAGGCATCCATAATCTGTGTACCCGGCCAATTTTGGGACATGACCATGCTTTTGGCCAATGCAATAAGAATATTTCTAACAGCAACGCCTGCTTCCGTTTCAGGAATACTTTCTGGCACACATAGAGAAACATCTTCCTGAATAACTGGGCTGCAGAGTTCATATACGCGGGATTTTCCCGGAACAATAATTTTGCTGGCAACAGACCAAGGTAAAATAGTAAACCCAATGCCTGCAGCAACAGCATCTTGAAGTGTCAGAAGAGCTTCAACTTCTGCAACAATGTGTGGTTTTATTTGCTTGCGTGCAAAAGCTGTATTGATGTGTTTACGTACGAAATTATAATCTGGCGGGAGCAGAAGCGGAACTTCTGTAAGCTCTGAAAGCTTAACGGGCGCAGATCCTCTTCCCGCAAAAACAGAATCTTCTGGCGCAACCAGGAAAAAGTTTTCTTTCATCAAGGGGGTGAAATTGACCCCTTTAATTGGCCCGGCACCGTGGATAATGGCCATATCTAGCCGACCGGTCATGACCATTCCGCTGTAAATGTCATCGAAGCTTTCTGTCAGATGGAGTATGATACCAGGCAATTTGGCACGCACTTCTTTTAGAAGAGCTAAGGACAAAGTAGAACCGGAAGAATATGGAGAAAGACCAACGGACACTTTGCCGACTAATGGTCCACCGCCACTGCTAACTTCTGTCATGGCACGATCAAGCTGTTTGATCATGGTTTGCGCGTGGCGGTAAAGTTCCAGCCCTGCGGCTGTTGGGGTTACTCCCATTTTGCTGCGGATAAGCAACTTTTGTTTGAATGCAGTTTCAAGAGAAGCTAATTGTTGGCTAAGGGCTGGCTGTGCGATGTTCAGAATATCAGCCGCTCGGGAAATGCTCCCGATATCAATGATTTTTACGAATGCCTGTAGTCGCCTGATGTCCAATTTAAGTCATCTCCATGCGCTGCATTTCAAATTATTGTTACTGAAATTTTGGCGAAGGTCAATAAACATTCGAAACGAATATCTTGGCATAATTTGCTGTTGTTAGGGTTTGCTTGTTTTGAATTTTATATAATAACAAGAAGTATTGCGTGATAATTATAAATGGCATCATAAATTCATAATTATTTACTTATTTTTGTGTTCATATACTTTCCATAATATTCTTGTATGGGGGTAGAAGATTTTCAATGCTATCTCTTGAGGGCGGGTTTGGCGTACATTCATTTCATATTGATAATTGACTGAATATTCTCACGCGTTTGCGTAAGAATATCTTCGGAGTATGTATGTAATGCCGGGTTTTGCCGATCGACTTAACGGAATTGCTATTTCTGCTTCAGCCGCAATGACGGATAAAGCAACGGCGTTGAAAGCCGAAGGCATTCGGGTCATCAGTCTTTCGTCGGGTGAGCCAGATTTTCCTACGCCTCCACATGTTGTTGAAGCCGCAGTTGAAGCTGCGCGTGCGGGAGATACAAAATATCCGCCACAATCAGGGTAATCCCCCCATAAAAAGAGTGACTTTTGAATGAGAATTTTCTCAGCGTAAGAATTGAGGAGATTCTGATGAAGAGTGATCGCTTTACTGACGCCCAGATCATGGGTGTGATCCGCCAGGCTGAGGGCGGTGTCCCGGTTCCTGACCTGTGCCGGGAGCATGGGATTAGCAACGCCACGTTTTACCGGTGGCGCGCGAAATATGGCGGCATGGATGCTTCGATGATCAGTCAGATGAAGGCTTTGGAAGAGGAGAACCGTCGGCTGAAGCGCATGTATGCGGATTTGAGCATGCAGACGGATATCCTGAAGGAAGCCCTTGGAAAAAAATGAAGCGGCCAGCCCAGCGCCGGGAACTGGCCGCACAAGCTGTGGCGCATCATGGGGTCAGCATTGCGCTGGCCTGTCGGATTTTTGGGATATCCGAGACCTGCTTTCGCTATCGTCCGCGACTGGCAGCGGAGAACGACAGGATTGCCGCTCTTCTGGTGGGACTGACCCAGGCTCACAGGAGATGGGGATTTGGTCTGTGTTTCCTGTATCTGCGCAATGTGCAGGGACAGCTCTGGAATCATAAGCGGGTTTATCGGATCTATCGGGAACTGGAACTCAACCTGCGGATTGAACCCCGCAGGCGTCTGGTTCGCGAAAAGCCAGAAAAACTGTCGGTTCCGGCCCTTCCCAACAGGGTCTGGTCCATGGATTTTATGGCGGACAGGCTGATGGATGGACGTGCTTTTCGGCTCCTGAACATTCTGGATGACTTCAATCGTGAAGGACTGGCGATCGAGGTTGATTTTTCCCTGCCAGCCTGTCGGGTTGTCCGCTGTCTGGAACAGGTTATGGAGTGGCGTGGCAGGCCAGAAGCCATCCGAATGGATAATGGCCCTGAATATGTCAGTCATACGTTGGTTTCATGGGCCGAAAAACAGGGGATTACCCTGATCTATACGCAACCGGGTAATCCGCAGCAGAACGCCTATATTGAACGCTACAACAGAACTGTCCGGCAGGAATGGCTGGAGCAGTATTTGTTTGAAAGCATTCAGGACGTGCAGGAGGTCGCAACACAATGGCTCTGGACATATAACCATGACAGACCCAACATGGGGAACAGCGGGCTAACCCCCGCCCAGAAACTAAAAACAGCTGCCTGAATTCTCATTCAATGCCCCACTAAAAATGGGGGGATTACCGTCAGTTTGCCTCAGCCAGAAGCCGCCTTTATTCTCAAACGGCATCACGCCAGCCTGCGCACTGTTGCCGCGCTGGAGGAAGAGCATGCCTTCATGCAGCATCTGGCGGCCAAAGATGTACCTGTCTGCCTGCCAGTGGCAACGCGCTCCGGCCATACGGCACTGGCGCAGGGAGAGTGGACCTATGAACTGTTTCCACCTGCCCCCGGCCAGGATGACTATCGGGATGTGATGTCCTGGAAGCCTTATCACTCTACTGCTCATGTCCGCGCTGCCGGGCAGGCGCTGGGCCGCCTGCATCTGGCGGCATCTGATTATGCGGCACCATCTCGTGGAGAGGGGACCGTGCCCGCCCCACAAAGGCAGGGCACGAAGACGCAGGCAGAAAATGCCTCAGGGAAAGCGGCTTTTTCACAAGGTATGGCTGTGCCTGCCGGTAGGCCGCTGACATCCAGCATGAACGCCCTTGGCCAGTCAGATCTGCTCCCCGCATTGCGACAATGGGTAAAGGAGCAACCCGGTCTGGCGGAACAGCTTGCACCCCATACGTGGGAGGACGATGTGCAGGCTGTGCTTACGCCGTTCCATGCCCTATTGCGCCCGTTGCTCCCCCATATTCGTTCCTGCTGGGGGCATGGAGACTGGCACGGTTCCAATCTGTTCTGGCAAAATCCGGAAGAAACGAAAACAGAAGCCAAGGTGTCCTGCATTCTGGATTTTGGCATGGCCGAGCGCACCTGCGTTCCGTTTGATCTGGCCGTGGCCATAGAACGCAGCATGATCGATTGGCTGGACCTTTCCCGCTCCCATGGAGTGGTAGCCTACGCGCAACTTGAGGCATTTTTGCAAGGATACCATGCCACGCACCCTCTTGATGCCGCAGAATGGACGCAACTGGTGGCGTTCCTACCGTTGGTGCATGTGGAATTTGCATTTTCAGAAGTTGCTTATTTTGGAACACTTTTGCAGGATCATGCCTCGGCCGATGTTGCCTATACTGATTATCTTCTGGGCCATGCCCGCTGGTTCGCCGGGCCGGAGGGGCAGGCGCTTCTGGACTGGCTGACCCGGTATGCGGCCGATGTTTCGCCCGCTACCAACGCGCCAGCTTTTTCTGCATCGGAGCATCGTCCCCATGCCTGAAAGGCAGCGTCAGGCCCTTCTCCGATTGAACGGGAGAAAACAGGCTGGGTGGAATTATGTGATTCCATATTTTCAAAAGATATTGTTAAAACAGCCTTGTTTTTACCCTGCTTTGATGGGTGTCCTGCCAGTTTTCACAGTGCGGGGTTGGGCAATGGCGTGTGAGCAACACAGGACATTCCCTGCATGAGTCCGCTTGAAATCGCTGCGGTGGTCGCCAGCGCGCTGGGCGTCTGGCTTACGGGCCGCCGCATCATGTTGTGCTGGCCCATTATGCTGATAGCCTCCGTGTTGTATGGCGTGGTGTTCTGGCAGGCGCGTTTGTATGCAGATACGGCCTTGCAAGCTGTGTTTGCCACATTGTCCCTTCTGTGATGGGGTGGACGGCTCCCAACGGCATCGCGATGTGCCAAGGTGAAGTCGTTGCAGAATTCACAGAGGAGGCCACCCATGGAACAAATTATCCGTATTGGCATGGACACGTCAAAAAGTGTTTTCCAATTGCACGGTGTAAACGCGAAGGAGCAGCCTGTTTTGCGCAGGAAGCTATCCCGCCGGGAGATGGTAAAGTTTTTTGAGAAACTGCCCCCGATTGAAATCGCGATTGAGGCCTGTGGCGCCTCCCATTACTGGGGGCGGGTGCTCTCGTGTCTGGGACACACAGTGAAGCTGATCGCGCCGCAGCTCGTGAAGCCTTATGTCAAGCGCGGGAAAAACGATGCCGCCGACGCGGAAGCCCTCTGTGAAGCGATGAGTCGGCCTACAATGCGGTTCGTCCCGCTCAAGAGCGAGGAAGAGCAGGCAGCGTTGATGCTGATTGGAATGCGGGCACGACTTATCCGGAACCGCACACAGCTCGCCAATACGATCCGGGGATATGCTGCCGAGTTTGGGATCACGGCGCCCAAAGGCATGTGCCGGATTGAGGCACTCCTTGATCGGATCGCTGCGGACGAAAGCCTGCCCACATTGACGCGCGAGTTGTTTGCCCTTCACGCAAAGGAATATGCTGAATTGCAAGGTGAAATCGAACAGCTTGAGGGCAAGGTGATGGCATGGCACCGCGCCAACGAATGCAGTCAGCGTCTTGCGAAAATTCCGGGCGTTGGCCCGATCGGCGCAGCGCTGCTGATGATGAAAACGCCTGATCCGCATCTGTTCAAATCGGGTCGAGCCTTTGCGGCCTGGATCGGATTGACGCCCAGGGATCACTCAACCGGTGGAAAAACAAGGCTTGGCAGAATCACACGCGCTGGCGATGAGGTCTTGCGAAGCACGCTGGTGGTTGGCGCGACCGCAGTCGTGTCGCATGCCCGGCGGACCAATGGGAAGAATGCCTCATCTTGGTTACGTGAATTGCTGGAGCGCAAAAAACCGAAACTCGCAGCGGTGGCCCTTGCCAATAAGATTGCGCGGATTGCCTGGAAACTGATGGTCAGCGGCGAACACTATAAGCGCCTTCTGCAGCAACTCGGCGCAGCTGCTGTTTGAGCTTAGCCTGGCACGATGCGCTGACATTTGACGCTCTCGTGCCGAGCTGAGGTCGTGGCTTGCAAGTAATAGAGCAGATGGTGTGATCGATCGATCCATGGCGTGAGAAAACCCGTGGCAACCAGTGGTCATCAAAGACCGCTTCTGTGTTTGGGGCTCACGCTGCGGAAGCCATCTTGGCCAGCGACCCTATGGCCGCATCAACAGGCCGGACATATGGAAGCAAAGATCCGATCATTTTCTTGCCTAGCCCCTTGCAAGGGGGAGCCGTCCACATATGGTTGCCGTCCGTTATGCAAGAGTTTTCTGACCCATATTGACGTGTGATCGTGTGCGGTCTTCTGTAAGGCCTGTTGATGTGGCCTTTCAGAAGCCACTGGCCAGTATGGTGATCAGCGGATCAGATCCAAATCTCACAGGCGTGCTTTAAAGCACAGAGAAATCCACTGGTTTTTCCGATCCGGATCAGACGATCATGCGCCCATTCAGGTCATCGCCCTCTCACACCCCTACCGGTTCCATCCGCGGGAGCCGAGCCATCGCTCAGGCTGCCACGGACAGGGCCGGATCCCGATAATCCTCCTGTTTTGTTGCCATGGCCCAGATGGCTCGTGCCATCCTGTTGGCCAGCGCAATGGCTACCAGCATACGGGGCTTGCGGGCCAGCATCCGTGCCAGCCAGCTTCCCGGTGCAGGGGCCTTACGGCTGGCCCAGTTCACCTGGGTCATGGCGCCCATGATGAGAAGCCTGCGGATATCAGCCTGCCCGGCTTTTGATATCTTCCCCAGCCTTTCCTTTCCGCCAGATGAGAACTGACGGGGCACCAGCCCCAGCCACGCAGCAAAGTCGCGCCCGCGCCGGAAGCTCTGCAGGTCAGGCGCAAAAGCTTCAATCGCAAGAGCGGTCAGAGGACCCACTCCAGGCATGCTCTGCAATCTGCAGGTGTTTTCACTTTCCTGGGCAAGCATCCTGATCTTCTTTGTTCTGACATCAATCCGCACACTCTGCTCCGAAATCTGTCGCAGCGGATCAAGGCATTCCTGCTTCACAGCCTCTGGCAGAACCGCCTCATCCAGCATGGCTTCAATGTGTCTGATATGCGCAATCCCCTGTGGCACGACGAGACCGAATTCATACAGAACGGCACGCAGGGCATTCACCAGTTCCGTGCGCTGGTGCACCAGACGCTGCCGGGCCCGGAAAAGAACGCCACGCGCCTGCTGCGCTTCAGTGCGTGGTTCGACAAAGCGCATTTCCGGCTGACGGGCCGCAATGACAATCGCTTCCGCATCAGCAGCATCGTTCTTCTGGCGCTTCACGAAAGGCTTCACATACTGCGGAGCGATCAGTCTGACCTCGTGACCAGCTCCTGCCAGTTCGCGAGCCCAGTAATGCGCGCTCCCGCACGCTTCAAGAACGACCAGAGCAGGCGGCTGCGTGGCCATGAACTGCATAAACTGCTGACGACGCAGCTTTTTGCGAAACATCACCTCGCCCGCACGCGAAGCTCCATGAACCTGGAAAATGTTCTTTGCCAGATCAACGCCTATCACTGTATCCTTCATCTGCCGTCCTTTCGCGCAGTCGTTTCTTCCAACGACCATTCTGGCACATTGCGATGCCGTGCGGGGAGGACGGCAACCACCCCATCTCACACTTGAGGCAATTTCAGGTCATTTTGTAGAGTTCAGTCATCCCACAGGAGCCCGATCTGGAATATTGACGATATTCTGCTTCTGGCGGCGGGTTCTGAACGCAGTGAGGGTGTCACGGCCTGAGAAGGCAGTGTTGGTGGAAGCTATGTGGTCTGTGCACTGTCTGTTTCTTCAGATGGCCTGCCGGAGCCTTCGCAATCGTGCATGAGCGAGGGCGAATTCATGCTGACAGGGGAACATGTCCGGCATGGACAGGACAATCCGACGGACGCTGAGCGTTACACGTGTCGCGATTTTGAGCAGTCGTGCGCGTATGGTGCCACAGGTCGCCGTCTCCAGGCTGGTCTGGCCAAGGGCCAGTCTTTGCAGAGCGGTCAGCAGGACATAGGCTGCGGCCGAGAACCACAGCCGGAGCTGGTTGGCCCGGATGGTGTGGGACGAGGTCCTGTCTGAGAACAGATCCATCTGGCATTCCTTGATGCGGTTTTCCATATCCCCGCGTGCGCAGTAAATCTGTTCGTAGAGATGGCGGGGGTCGGACATTCCCTGCGGTAGCGTGGTGACAATAAAGCGATGATAGCGGTTGCCGTGGCGCCATTCGGCCTTGGCCACGACCCGCCTGCGGTGCGTCCAGCTGTCCTTTGTGATCCAGTCAAAGGAGGCGAAACCGCGCGCCGCTCTGCCTGTCGTGGCGGCTTCGTCACGAACCTCAGCGGACAAAGAGGCAATCCGGTCATACAGGCGGGTGTTGCCTGCAAGCCCAAACAGGAAGTCAACGTGGTTGTCTTCGCACCATGTCATCAGACTGTCCCGGGCGAAACCGCTGTCCCCACGCACCAGGATACGCACCCGGGGCCAGCGGCTCCTGATCTGCTCCACGATCCGGCGGATGTCTGCCAGTGCTTCCTTCCCCGGGTCCCTGTCTGCCGTGCGCAGGGTAGCGCTGAGGAGATGGTCCCCGCAGAAGACATACAGGGGAAGATAGCAGTTATGGCCGTAATATCCATGAAAGGCCCGGCCTTCCTGATGGCCATGGATACGATCATCGGTGGCATCCACATCCAGAACGATCCGGGCAGGAGCCCGATCATGCCGGTCCATGTAGAGCGTGACGAACAGCTCCGCCAGTGCCTCATGATCAGCAATGATGCGGCAGTAACGGTCTGCCTTGTGGCCACTGCGCTCCAGCCGGTTCAGTGTGGATTTTCCTGCCAGTGCCGCACAGTTGGCCCGGCTTCCTGACAGACGTCCCGATACCAGACCCATGACAGGATCATGACGTAAAGCGTCATGGTCATTAAGGTCTTCATAGCCCAGTGCCAGGCCCATGATCCGCTGACGGACAAGGTCTTCAACCCGGTATTCCACAAAGGCAGGATGCCGCTTATCGCGAAAACAGGCAGCAAAGCGGCGGCTGAGCCCCAGAATGTCATCAGCCTGCTTCACCAGAATGACGCCCCCATCCGAACTCATGCGACCCCCGTCAAAACGGGCTACAACACGCCGTCCATAGGAGGCTGGAAATTCATACGCGCCTGCGCTACACTCTGTCTGCATCGGGTTTTCTTATAGCTTACGAAAATTTCTTTTACACAAAATAGACTTTTTCATAATCTAACCCGATGTACAACCCTTCCGTGAGATTTCCGCGTCGAAGAACCCTTGATTGATACGCTTGGCTGGTGATTTCAGGTTTTTGGCGATTTGATTGACTACTTTTGGGTTCGTTTTCGATCTGCGTTTTGAGCAGATTGAGTGCTGCCCCCCGCTGGATTGCTATGCATTCGCGCTGATCCGCTCCAGGAAGAGGAAGCGGCGCATATTATAGACGATATTGGCCAACCCGATCCTCATGGTGGCCCGCGTTATGCCGACGGTTCGGACGAACAGCCCGGTCTGTGATTTCTGATCAGCAAAGACATGCTCGACACGCGACCGGATAACGGACTTTCCGGCGTTGGATTTCTGGATATGCCTGGGCATAGGCTTGAGATGCGGCTTTTTCCTGTGAACCTTCGAGACAAAGCCCTGCTCCTCCATGAAGTCCTCATTCGCTTTTGAGCGATAGGCCGTGTCAGCCCAGACCGTTGAGGCCGTATTGGTTTTATCCAGCAGCCCCTCTCTCAATCGCGCGCCATCACTGGCGGCGGCATGCGTTGTTTTCCATTTCCGGATGAACCGGTATTTCCGATCGATGGAAACATGCGATTTATAGCCAAAGAACGGGATGGCGAGATCGCTGGAGGGCATGGTTCCATCATCCTGCCGCTTCGCCTTCGTGAACTTCAGTGTCCAGCGCGCATGACGATCCTTGTGCGACAGCTTTGCGGGTTTGTCCTGCCAGTCTTCAGGAATACGTCCTTCCCGAAGATCGGCTTTCTCTGCGTTGGTGTTCCGCTGCTTTGGAGCAGCTACCAGTGTGGCATCCAGGATCTGGCCTGACATCGGTAAATACCCGGCGTTGCGCAGGGTCGCATCAAAGCGGTTGAACAGCCCATCGATCGCACCCGCCTGGGTCAGACGCTTTTGACACAGCCAGACCGTTTTGGCATCCGGCACCCGATCTGAAAGTCCCAGCCCAAGGAAACGCATAAAGGAGAGGCGATCGTTGATCAGATATTCCGTCCGCTCATCAGACAAATTGTTGAGCGTCTGGATCACCAGAATTTTGAACATCAGCACCGGATCAAATGGCGGTCGTCCGCCTTTGCTTCCGTCAGAATACGCCAGAGCCTTCTCCAGGTCAGGGCGGAAGACTTCAAAATCCACAGTCCGGGAAAATGCTTCGAGCTGATCACCAAGCCCGCTCAAGCGGGCAAGCCGTTCTTCAACATCAAAGAAACCCGGCTGCTTCATCTTTCATCATCCCCAATCAACTAAGGGGAAATGGAATCACAGAGCAGACCTCAATACCAGGGGGTTTTTCGAACCCTCCAGGTTTGCGCAACCCGGCCCCCTTTCAAACCAAAAGGTTTTCTCTCAAACCGCCAGATGGAAGCGTAACAATTCCCCGCTTTCCACACAGGTTCGCGCACATCCCCACATCCCCCAGTCCTGTTCTCCTACTATGCTCCCACTGTCGCTCCCCGTGCGGGGGTATGGATAGAAACTTGCCAAGCGTGAAGCTGAAGTATCTAAAAATCGTCGCCACCTGTGGGGGAGCGTGGATAGAAACCACCGCGCGCCATTACGCGCGGCCAGTCCTGCCAGTCACTCCCCATGCGGGGGTATGGGGGAGAAACCGCCGGTTCATAGGCTGTTCCGCTCCGCTTTGTGCGGATATGCAACCGGGGAAGGGAGAGCCTTGTCATGCGACTGCGGTGGCGGGCGCTTTCTCTCCCTCTGTGGGTAGTCGTCTTGTGTTTTCAGGAAAACACGACTGTCCGGCGGCCGTTCAGCATCACGCGTTGTTCTACATGCAGTTTTACAGCGCGGGCCAGAACTTGAGATTCAACGCCCCGGCCTGTGGCAATGTAGTCCTCGGGGGAGAGATTGTGGGTGACGCGGGCGGTTTCCTGCTCGATGATCGGGCCTTCATCCAGATCAGCGGTGACATAATGGGCTGTGGCTCCAATCAGCTTTACTCCTCGGGCATAGGCCTGATGGTAAGGGCGTGCGCCTTTGAAAGAGGGCAGGAAGGAGTGATGGATGTTGATGATCCGTCCGCTCATGTCAGCGGAAAGGCTGTCAGAAAGCACCTGCATGTAGCGGGCCAGAACAATCAGGGCGGCCCCCGTGTCTTTCACCAATGCCCGTAGCTTGTCTTCCTGTTCTGTTTTGTTTTCTTTGGTCACGGGCCAGTAATAATACGGAATACCTGCCTGCGCGGCAGCCTGGGCGCTGTCCTGATGGTTGGAGACAATGGCGACAATTTCAGCCCGCAGCCAGTTGACGCGCACCTGATACAGAAGGTTGAGCAGCGCGTGATCAAACCGGGACACCATGATGATGATGCGCGGCAGCACGCTGGCATCATGCAGGCGCATGGCCATGCCAAATTCTGCCGCCACGGGGTTCAGGCAGCGCTCCATTTCCGCAAGGCTGTTGGTGCGCGGGGCCACAAAGGCCAACCGCATGAACAGCGTGCCGGTGTCCGGGTCACTGAACTGGTGGGTTTCCGCGATATTGGCCCCTTTTTCAGCCAGCACGGAGGAGATGGCCGCCACAATGCCGGGGCGGTCCGGGCAGGAAAAGGTGAGAATGAAGTGCATGGACCCCTGTGGTTATCCTGATCTGAGTGACGCGTGCTGGCCCGCCAAGTGCGGAAAGAGCGGCCAGGGCGCAGAATGTGGGCTCTCTTGTGCCAAGCCATGAGCCAGTCTGCAACTGGGTGGCGGATAACGCTTGACAAAACCAAAGCCTGTAAAAATCACCCGTCAGGGTGTGGATGAGTTGGCGTTTGTTCGACTCGTCACACTTTCGCCACGTCAAGCCTGTTTTGGGTGGACTCCGCATGAAAAGCCATAACCCGCAGAAAACCGCCATTTTCGCTGTGTTGAAGTGTGACAGAACCATGACTCTTATCCACAGAAACCGGGGATAGGGTGTAGGAAAACTCTGTGGATAGTTTTCTCCCACTCAGGTGTACGGCCTGTTTCTGACACGTTTCCCGGTTTGTTCTTTTGCTCGGCCAGAAGAACTGCGAAAGGCCCGATAGAGACAAAAACACCCGCCGCGCGGCCAAAACGGCTCGGGCGACACGGTTGGGCCAGCCGGTGGATTTTTCCTGCTTGGTGCCGCTGCTCGCGCGAGTGTGAGGTACGGGACTCTGCGCCCGTTTGGTTAAAAAGGAGGTGGAAACTCTGCTGGTGTGGCGGCGAGGGACTTTGGCAGCAGCAAAGGCCAAGCATGAAGGCACGATGATGCGGGCGCATCGGGATGAAAGGCCAACGCATGCAGCCCACGGACCCACCTGACAGATTTTTCACTCCGTCTCCAAGCCTGGACTGTTCTGAAACAACCAGAAAAAGGAAATGCCGATGTCGGGAAATCTTTATTTCAAAGGAGCCGTAACAGGTCGGATTGCCCGGTTTTTTGAGATATTCAGGACGCAGAAGCATGTGGGACTGAAGACGTTCTGGCTGCCCCTCCTGCTGTGCCTTGCGGCTTATGCCGCTGCGGAAAGAGCAATCATAAGCGCCGAAATGGCTGTGTATTTTTATGCGTTTACTGTGCTGCTGGCTGGTATCCGACGCGGCTTGGCGGAGGGCTTTACAAAGCCGGTGCTGCCTGCGGTGCAAGGCGGTGCAATTGGCGCGCTGAGTATTGTTTTTCTGGCGCTAAGCCATCCCTTTCTGTCCGTTCATCAGGAAACCCTTACGCTCATGGCGTGGACTAGAGTCCAGGCAGAGTCTGTTCTGATCGGGATGAACCTGTTCTTTGACGGGTATGTCTATGCAGGGGGGCTGAGTGAGATTTTCCTCACAACGGAAGCGCAGTGGATCAAAGGGGCACCACGCCGCCGGGTTATTCATAAAATTGTTCGCGTGGCCATGAAAACGGAGAAGCTGGAAGGCTTGCCAACCGCGCAGGCGATGATTGTGTATGCCCTGTGGGGGATCGCTATTATTTTTGGCTTCTTCCTCCAGAAATACATCAACAACCTGTCTTTCCTGTCTCACTGAGTTCCGGGGCGGTTGAATAACGTCCGCGCAAAATTGAGTGCGCATGTGTGTTTTTGCTGAGGGAGCGAAGGCTTTTGGGCTCGTGGCAGGCTTTCAACGCTGTTTATGAAGCCTTGAAATGCCTGCCATTTTACTGTGGCGGATGGTCGTTTCCTAATTCTCTTGCAGGGAGGATAGATAGGACGCCAGCACAACGGCCTCATTATGTTCGGTGTCGCGGGCACCGTAGAGCAAGGTGACTGGTCCCTTTTGGGCAAGGTCCAAAATCTGGCGCACGCAGTCCGGGTTCTGGGCAAGTTCTGCCCTGTAACGGCGCTGAAAGTCGTCCCACCGGGCGGGATCATGGCCGAACCACTGGCGCAGGGCGGTGCTGGGGGCAATGTCCTTCAGCCACAGCGTCAGGTGCGCGCGTTCCTTGCTGACCCCGCGCGGCCAGAGCCGATCCACCAGAACGCGTGCGCCATCGTCGGGCAGGGGGTCTTCGTACACCCGGCGAATGCGCACCGGCCCGCCAGCGCTGTGTGAGGAATGGGCGTGTGGCATGGCATATCTTCCTTGTTGCAAAACCTGAACAGTGGGGTGTGCCCCTGCGGCGTGAAGACAATAAGACATGTGACAAAGGAGAGGGCAGCCCACGCGAAGCTGGCTCGGGCTGAGCAGGTGACAGTCTGTTTGAGACGGAGGGAGTGGCTCGGCCGAACCGGCATCTGCGGTGCCCCGCTCCAGCCCGACTGACACACGCCCTCCCTCAATGATGCGGCCCCGCATCTTCCCGTTCCGGCAAGGCAAGCCCATGTCGCGCTGAAATGCGGGGCAGGGGCTGCCTCTGGCGGTCAGGTCAGGCGGCGCAGAGCGTATCTTCCACGGTGGTGGCCGGGCCGAATACTTCATGCCGCAGACGGTTTTCCGGAACGCCCGCCGCTTTCAGGCCGGAGATCATGTCCTGCATGAAGCCTTCTGGCCCGCAGATGTAATACACGGCGTTTGGCGCAGTATTGGCGCGCACCCACTCCATGGTCACGCGGCCCTGATGCGCGGTTGTGCCAGCAGTCTGCTCAGCCGGGAGCGGGCCGTGACTGTAGAACACATCGGCTTTGATAGCCCCTTTGGCCGCAAGGGCGCGGATATGGGGGCCGAAGGCTTCGGTCTGGGCGGAGTGCGTGCCGTGGATATAGTGCAGGCCGGAAGCAGCACTTGTTTGCGCGCCAATGTCTGCGGTCAGTGTATCCACCATGGACTGGAAAGGCGTCAGCCCTACACCAGCGCTCAGCAGCACAATGGGGGCGGCAACAGGCGTGGGCAGAATGAAGGATCCGGCAGGGGCGGATACCAGAAGCTCCGTGCCTACAACCGCGCTGTCATACAGCCAGTTGGAGACAAGCCCCTCAGGCTGACGGCGCACGCTGATACGGTAGCCTTTCTGGCTGGGTGCGGAGGAAATGCTGTAGTTCCGCCGCTGGGAGCCCTGTTCCGGCACGGTGATGTTGAAGCTGAGATACTGGCCCGGTTTGTGCGGCAGCACGGGTTTGCCATCCGTTGGTTCCAGATCAAAGGACATCACGGTTTCGCTCTCCGCCACGCGGTTGCGGATGGTAAAGGCGCGCCAGCCGGTCCAGCCGCCGGGGGCGTCCGCGTTGGCGGTGTAAAGCTGGGCTTCCCGGTTGATCAGCACATCGGCCAGAAACTGATAGCCCTTGGCCCACGCATCCATGATCTCCGGCGTGGCGGCATCGCCCAGCACATGCTTGATGGCCCCCAGCAGGGCAGTGCCCACATGCGGGTAGTGTTCGGGCAGAATGTTCAGGCCCACATGTTTTTCCGCAATGCGTTCCACCATGCCGCCCAGCTTGCCCAGATCATTGATGTTGCGGGCATACATCAGCACGGCCAGCGCCAGCGCCGTGGGCTGTTCTCCATTTTTCTGGTGTGACCGATTGAACAGCGCACTGATGGCAGGGTCTGCCAGCAGGCGGGCATACATCTCCCGCGTGATGTCCAGCCCGTGGGCCTCAAGGGCGGGCACGCAGGCGGTGATGATGGCGCGGGTGGTGTCGTCAAGCTGGGGAGCCATAGGAGTCTGTGCCTTTAAAGATCTAAATTACATACATCTTATTGAGCGCTGGAAAAAAGATGTCAAGGTGATGTATCTTTACGCATGCGTCTGACCCTTTACACAGATTACGCCCTGCGCACGCTGCTCTATCTGGGCGTGCATGCAGACCGCCGTGTCTCCATACGGGAGGTGGCGGAGGTCTATGGCATTTCAGAAAACCATCTGGTGAAGGTGATCCATCACCTCGGCCGGGGCGGCTTTGTGGATACGCTGCGGGGTCGGGGTGGTGGCCTGATGCTGGCCCGCCCTGCCGATCAGATCAATGTGGGGGATGTGGTGCGCCATACGGAGGAAGACATGGCCCTTGTGGGCTGCATGTCGCCTCTTTCTCCCGGCATGGGGCCGGGTTCCAGATCTGCCCTGGCGGCCGCGGGTGGGGGAGGCAAACGGGCCTCCTTGGCGGCGCTTGCAGGCAGCGCGGCACGCGGGACGTCCTCGCCGCGGGGTATGGCGGCGGGAGGAGCCACCAGTGCCGGTTCTGCCGCAGGGGAGGGGCGTTCAGGTTCGGCAGGCGGATGCCTTCTGGCCAATGCCTGCCACTTGCGCGGCGTGCTGGGGGAGGCGCTGGGTGCGTTCATGACTGTGCTGGACGCCCGCACTCTGGCGGACCTTTTAACCCCCTATGAACGAAAAGTTCTGACCCAGGCAGGCCCCGCCGAGGCCCCGGTTGACGCGCCAAAAACTGCGGAAAAAGTGGTCTGATTTCTGCCCGGGTGGCCGTGCGGGGCGGACACATGCGGAAAAACACGGGAAACGGTATTAAAAACAAACCCTTCTTCCTCTATGCAACGGGCGGCTTAACTCAGAAGGTCTGTCCGTTTCCTCATGCTGCATTTCACGCCTGACTCACTGCTTTCCATCGCCATGCTGGCTCTCTGTGGCGTTCTGGTGTGCGTGTTCGAGTTCGTGAATGGCTTTCATGATACTGCCAATGCGGTGGCAACGGTTATTTACACGCGCTCCTTGCGGCCTGCCATGGCGGTGGTGCTTTCCGGCATCATGAACTTTTTCGGGGTGCTGGCAGGCGGGCTGAGTGTTGCGTATGCGTTGGTGGAACTGCTGCCGCCTGATGCGCTCTCCCCACCAGATGGCGCGCCCGCCGTGCCCATGTTGCTGGCCCTGTTTGGCACGGCGCTGGCGTGGAACCTGTTCACATGGCGGGCGGGTATTCCCAATTCCAGCTCTCATTGTGTGATCGGGGCCATTGTGGGGGTGGCCATTGCAGACTCCTTCCTGCACGGCCGCCATCTGGGTGATGGGGTGGACTGGCAGCAGGTGACAAAGGTGCTGGAGGCACTGGCGTTTTCCCCAGTGCTGGGGCTGATTGGGGCAGGGCTTCTGTACGGGCTGATGCGGGCAGTGGTGAAAGACCCGGCCCTGTATCAACCGCCGCCCAAGGGCGATGCCCCACCGCGCGGCTGGGTGCGCTGGCTGTTGGTGGACACCTGTAGCGCTGTCAGTTTCTCCCACGGCAGTAATGATGGGCAGAAGAGCATCGGTTTGATCATGCTCACGGTGGTCGGTCTGTGGCCCGCCCTCTATGCGCTCAAACCGCAGCAGGCGCACCGGCTGCCGCTGCCTGTTGAACACGCCATACAGATGCAGCAGATTCTGGACCAGTATGACCATGACGGCCTGCGTGCGGATGCTCTGGCTGCCGCCGCCCGCCTGCGCGCCCAGAGTGAATCCGCAGCAGGCCAGAGGGTGGATGCGCCAGCGCCCCTACCGAACGGTGCAGATCAGACAAGCAAAAATGCCCCGGCAGACTCACAAATGGAAGTAATCGGCACGCAGGGAACCGCGCAGCAACAGGCTGTTCTTGGCGGTGCGGCTGATATGTCTCCCGTAGTGCAGCGGGGCGATGTGTTTCAGGTTGTGGCGGGGCTGAAGAAGGTGACGCATCAGGCCGCCGTGCCTGCGCCAGCCAAGGCGACGGCCAAAGCCTTGCAGGCGGAGTTGAAGCCGGTGGTGGAATTTGCGCCATGGTGGGTGCGCCTGCTGAGCGCGGCCTGCCTGAGCCTTGGCACCATGATTGGCTACCAGCGGATTGTGCGCACACTGGGCGAAAAAATTGGCCGCACACACCTGACCCCAGCCCAAGGGGCTTCGGCTGAACTGGTGGGGGCCGGGCTTATTCTTACCGCCGGTTATACGGGGCTACCGGTCAGCGCCACGCATATTGTTACCGCAGGTATTGCGGGCAGCATGCTTGGCTCCGGCAGTGGGGTGCAGCGCGGCATGGTGGGCCGCATTGTGCTGGCATGGCTGGCCACGCTGCCGGTTACCATTATTCTGGCCGCTCTGTTGTTCTACGTGCTGAGCCTGTAAGCCGCCGCGCCTGCTCTCTCCCTCACCAGTCTTCGGTGATGCTTTCCGGCTGATTTTTCATAGCGGCTTTTGCGGCATGTTGGGCTGCGGTCACGCGGTCCAGAAGGTCAGCGTGTTCTATGCCCCAGAGGTAAAGCATTTCGATGGGTTCAATGAATTTCTGACCCATTTCTGTCAGGCTGTATTCCACAACGGGCGGCATGATCTGCTGCACCGTGCGGGCTATGAGGCCCGCCTGTTCAAGTTCGCGCAGGGTTTGCGTCATCATCTTTTTGGAAAGATCGGGGATACTGCGTAGCAGGTGGCCGGGGCGGGAGGAGCCACCCAGCAGATGCAGCGTGTGCAACACCATGGTGGTCCATTTGCCGTTGAACAGCCGCAACAGGCGGCGCGGGGCGCAGTGCTCGTCAAACGGGGCGGTGCGGTAGGCGGCGGGAAGTTCAGGCATGGCGGTGTGGGAACCTTTTGGTATCCGGGGCACAAAAGAGTGCCGTATTGTGAGATCAGAGGCAAGCCGCCATTCTCTGTTCAGGCCTGGCGTGCCGGCATTAGCTGGCGCGGGTATTCTGAGTGTTGCAATAGGGAAAAACCAATATGGCACAACGTGCTCTTGTGGTCGGTTCAACCGGTATCATCGGGCAGGCGCTGACCAACCGTCTGCTGGCGGAAGGATGGGTGGTTCACGGTCTGGCCCGCACCCCTCGGCAGGACGGCGGCAGTCTGCCCGTGGCGGCGGATCTGCTGAACGTGGAGGCCCTGCGCACCGCTCTGGTGGATGTGCGCCCAACCCACGTGTTTTTCTGCACATGGACACGCCGCGCCACGGAGCGTGAAAACTGCATTGCCAACGCGGCCATGGTGCGCAACGTGTTTGACGCCCTGCCAGCACCAGCGGACATTGCCCATGCCGCCCTTGTAACCGGCCTTAAACACTATCTTGGCCCGTTTGAAGCCTATGCCAAAGGGGCCGCGCCAGAAACGCCTTTCCGTGAATCCATGCCCCGGCTGGATGTGGAAAATTTCTATTACACGCAGGAAGATGAACTCTACCTGGCCGCAGAAAAACACGGTTTTACATGGAGCGTGCATCGCCCCCATACCGTGATTGGCTACGCCATTGGCAATGTGATGAACATGGCCAGCACGCTTGCCGTGTATGCCACGCTCTGCCGGGAGACAGGCCGTCCGTTTGTGTTTCCCGGTTCTGCCGTGCAGTGGCATGGTCTGACCGATGTAACGGATGCGCGCCAGCTTTCCGCGCATCTGCTGTGGGCTGCAACATCCGCCGCCGGACGGAATGAGGCTTTCAATGTGGTCAACGGGGATGTGTTCCGCTGGAAATGGCTCTGGCCCCAGATTGCGGCATGGTTTGGCATTGAAGCAGCCCCCATGCCCGCGGAAACAACGCCGCTTGAACCCCGCATGGCTGGCGAGACCGCAACCTGGGCAGAGATCAGCGCCAGATACACGCTGCGCGAACCTGATCTGGCCCGTCTTGCCTCTGCCTGGCATACGGATGCCGATCTGGGTCGTCCTGTGGAATGTGTGACGGATATGACCAAAAGCCGCCTGGCCGGTTTCACCCGTTATCAGGCCACCCCTGCGTCTTTCTTTGATGTGTTTGGACGCCTGCGGGCGGACCGCTTCATTCCGTAAAACGCAACCTGTGCTTGCCTGAACACGTGTTGCCTTGCTGGCATGAAACGAAGTGGGCACATTCGCATGTGAAGCTGAAAAGCGACGATAAATTTCAGCAAACGCACGTTGATATAAGGCAATGCGGAGAGGGAGGCACTCTGTACCGGCAGGGCGGAGAGCATCAGGTCTGTCCTGTTGAAAGGACTGCTTCCCTGTCTCCCTGTCTGTCAAAATACTATTCCGCTGAGGCCGAATGGCGCGCGAGGCCCGACTGCTAACGGTGTGATGGCGGGCTGTGCCTGTCGTCCGCATTCGGCTCAGGCTCCGTGCTTTTGCGTGGGGGGCAGTTTGTCCGGGCTGGCGCTGGTGGCTTCAAAAGGATGAGGGAGCCGAGGGTACTCCCACAAACAAAAACAGGCACGGAACCATCGGGGCGGAGGGCTGCCCCGGATGGTCCGTGCCTGTGGAAAGACGCCCGTTTTTGAAACGGGCTTTAGAAAAAGAACGTTAGCCTTGTTTCTGTACTTTCCAGCCGGTTTCCTGCAGGCGGAAGGAGAGCAGAATAGCAATCACAATCCCGACCACCAGCGGCAGGAAGGCGCGGTGGAACAGGGTCATGCTGTCCGTATCGCCGCCAGACATCAGGGCGGATACCAGCGGAGACATAACGCCTGTTGTGCCGAACACCAGAAAGTTCATGACGCCCGCAGCCGTGCCTTTGACTTCCGGCGGGTTCACTTCCTTCATGGAGGAGAACGGGATCATGGCAGCCCCGGAGGCAATGCCCATGACCAGCGCCACGGAGTAGCGGGGCAGAACACCAACCGGCACATACAGCGCGCAGAGGGATGCAGCCAGCAGCACCAGCGCGCCAACAATCAGCACGGGCTTACGGCGGCCGATCTTGTCAGATGGGGTGATTGCCGTCCTCCCCGCACGGCATCGCAATGTGCCAGAATGGTCGTTGGAAGAAACGACTGCGCGAAAGGACGGCAGATGAAGGATACAGTGATAGGCGTTGATCTGGCAAAGAACATTTTCCAGGTTCATGGAGCTTCGCGTGCGGGCGAGGTGATGTTTCGCAAAAAGCTGCGTCGTCAGCAGTTTATGCAGTTCATGGCCACGCAGCCGCCTGCTCTGGTCGTTCTTGAAGCGTGCGGGAGCGCGCATTACTGGGCTCGCGAACTGGCAGGAGCTGGTCACGAGGTCAGACTGATCGCTCCGCAGTATGTGAAGCCTTTCGTGAAGCGCCAGAAGAACGATGCTGCTGATGCGGAAGCGATTGTCATTGCGGCCCGTCAGCCGGAAATGCGCTTTGTCGAACCACGCACTGAAGCGCAGCAGGCGCGTGGCGTTCTTTTCCGGGCCCGGCAGCGTCTGGTGCACCAGCGCACGGAACTGGTGAATGCCCTGCGTGCCGTTCTGTATGAATTCGGTCTCGTCGTGCCACAGGGGATTGCGCATATCAGACACATTGAAGCCATGCTGGATGAGGCGGTTCTGCCAGAGGCTGTGAAGCAGGAATGCCTTGATCTGCTGCGACAGATTTCGGAGCAGAGTGTGCGGATTGATGTCAGAACAAAGAAGATCAGGATGCTTGCCCAGGAAAGTGAAAACACCTGCAGATTGCAGAGCATGCCTGGAGTGGGTCCTCTGACCGCTCTTGCGATTGAAGCTTTTGCGCCTGACCTGCAGAGCTTCCGGCGCGGGCGCGACTTTGCTGCGTGGCTGGGGCTGGTGCCCCGTCAGTTCTCATCTGGCGGAAAGGAAAGGCTGGGGAAGATATCAAAAGCCGGGCAGGCTGATATCCGCAGGCTTCTCATCATGGGCGCCATGACCCAGGTGAACTGGGCCAGCCGTAAGGCCCCTGCACCGGGAAGCTGGCTGGCACGGATGCTGGCCCGCAAGCCCCGTATGCTGGTAGCCATTGCGCTGGCCAACAGGATGGCACGAGCCATCTGGGCCATGGCAACAAAACAGGAGGATTATCGGGATCCGGCCCTGTCCGTGGCAGCCTGAGCGATGGCTCGGCTCCCGCGGATGGAACCGGTAGGGGTGTGAGAGGGCGATGACCTGAATGGGCGCATGATCGTCTGATCCGGATCGGAAAAACCAGTGGATTTCTCTGTGCTTTAAAGCACGCCTGTGAGATTTGGATCTGATCCGCTGATCACCATACTGGCCAGTGGCTTCTGAAAGGCCACATCAACAGGCCTTACAGAAGACCGCACACGATCACACGTCAATATGGGTCAGAAAACTCTTGCATAACGGACGGCAACCATATGTGGACGGCTCCCCCTTGCAAGGGGCTAGGCAAGAAAATGATCGGATCTTTGCTTCCATATGTGGACGGCTCCCCCTTGCAAGGGGCTAGGCAAGAAAATGATCGGATCTTTGCTTCCATATGTCCGGCCTGTTGATGCGGCCATAGGGTCGCTGGCCAAGATGGCTTCCGCAGCGTGAGCCCCAAACACAGAAGCGGTCTTTGATGACCACTGGTTGCCACGGGTTTTCTCACGCCATGGATCGATCGATCACACCATCTGCTCTATTACTTGCAAGCCACGACCTCAGCTCGGCACGAGAGCGTCAAATGTCAGCGCATCGTGCCAGGCTAAGCTCAAACAGCAGCTGCGCCGAGTTGCTGCAGAAGGCGCTTATAGTGTTCGCCGCTGACCATCAGTTTCCAGGCAATCCGCGCAATCTTATTGGCAAGGGCCACCGCTGCGAGTTTCGGTTTTTTGCGCTCCAGCAATTCACGTAACCAAGATGAGGCATTCTTCCCATTGGTCCGCCGGGCATGCGACACGACTGCGGTCGCGCCAACCACCAGCGTGCTTCGCAAGACCTCATCGCCAGCGCGTGTGATTCTGCCAAGCCTTGTTTTTCCACCGGTTGAGTGATCCCTGGGCGTCAATCCGATCCAGGCCGCAAAGGCTCGACCCGATTTGAACAGATGCGGATCAGGCGTTTTCATCATCAGCAGCGCTGCGCCGATCGGGCCAACGCCCGGAATTTTCGCAAGACGCTGACTGCATTCGTTGGCGCGGTGCCATGCCATCACCTTGCCCTCAAGCTGTTCGATTTCACCTTGCAATTCAGCATATTCCTTTGCGTGAAGGGCAAACAACTCGCGCGTCAATGTGGGCAGGCTTTCGTCCGCAGCGATCCGATCAAGGAGTGCCTCAATCCGGCACATGCCTTTGGGCGCCGTGATCCCAAACTCGGCAGCATATCCCCGGATCGTATTGGCGAGCTGTGTGCGGTTCCGGATAAGTCGTGCCCGCATTCCAATCAGCATCAACGCTGCCTGCTCTTCCTCGCTCTTGAGCGGGACGAACCGCATTGTAGGCCGACTCATCGCTTCACAGAGGGCTTCCGCGTCGGCGGCATCGTTTTTCCCGCGCTTGACATAAGGCTTCACGAGCTGCGGCGCGATCAGCTTCACTGTGTGTCCCAGACACGAGAGCACCCGCCCCCAGTAATGGGAGGCGCCACAGGCCTCAATCGCGATTTCAATCGGGGGCAGTTTCTCAAAAAACTTTACCATCTCCCGGCGGGATAGCTTCCTGCGCAAAACAGGCTGCTCCTTCGCGTTTACACCGTGCAATTGGAAAACACTTTTTGACGTGTCCATGCCAATACGGATAATTTGTTCCATGGGTGGCCTCCTCTGTGAATTCTGCAACGACTTCACCTTGGCACATCGCGATGCCGTTGGGAGCCGTCCACCCCATCACAGAAGAAATCCAGCCCAGCAGCGGGCAGCCAATCACCCAGCCAATGGGCACCATGGAAACATCAGATGCGGCAAAAGCCATGGTCACATGCTCACCTTTGTTGAGCATGGAAGCGCCCCAGCCCAGTGCGCCAATGGTGGTGGGCACAAACAGCAGGCCGCCAATAATCCCGGCAAACCAGCTTTGCGGGTTGCTGAAGATGATGCGGAACGGCTTGAGCAGGTTGGCAGCGGAAAGATGGCCATGGTGGGCGGCGCTATCACCTGAATCGCGCGGCATGACAAACCATGTGGCAATGGCCAGACACACGCCAATCACGCCAAAGCCCAGCCAGACTGTCTGCCATGGAATATGAAAGGAGCCGTTGGGGTCAATCAGAATACGGGTGGGTTTGGCTGGGAGCCGGTTACAATTCCGTGATGGAAGAAATCAAGATCATGGAACCCATTCTTGCAACCACCGTAAACGGCGAAAAGAATTACCGCGCCCTTGAAATGCACATGCAGCGCATCGTGGGAGCCCGCGTGGCCTCTGCTTTCGGGCAGGCACAGTTCTACGAAACAAAGCGGCAGGCCGCCCGTGAAATCTCCTCTGGCTTTACAAACGACAACCGCGACGAAGACCGCATGGGCGTTGATGGTCAGGCTAATCGCGCGGCCTTTGCCCGCGAATTTGCAGCCCAACTCGGTATGAAAGCCTACGGCCTTTCAGCCCTCGCAGAAGGTGCCGCCAAGGCTTACGCCGAATACTTTGGTTCTGAATGGAAGCCCTACAGCCGCAATTCCGCCCGCTCTCTTGATCGCCAGATTGCCGACGCACAGGCCGACGCTCTCGGCTTCTGATACAGCGGCCGGGCAGCTTCGCCGCCCGGTTTTCTTTCCTTCAAACCGGATATAATTTGATGGACACGCAGCAGATTACAGACCGAGAGCGCCGCTTGCTCAGGGCTATTCTGCCCCCCAAGGCAGACCCGGAAATCTCAGGAAGACAGGTTAAAGGCTCTTGCAGGAGCACTCCAAACAAGCGCCCTCAGTATCGCGGGCATCGGGATTATAACCCCGTTACTGACAGCAACCTTTCCCGTCAGTCTGAGTCATATGATCGTGGCGGGTTGCGGTTCTTTGTTCATGGAAGGTATTTCCTTGCTTATTCTGGCCTATATCCCATATCCTCCAGACGAGGAGAAAACCGATCATGGATAATTTCACGGTTAACATGGTAGTGATCTACGGCATTTTTGCCGTCGGAACTCTCTCCATTGGTTTAGCTCTAGGACCAATCCTGCGCCGCCTGAACAAATTGCGCGACAGGCTCGACGCTCAGGCCTCCCATAATTCATGACAACAAGGCGGCCTCTGTGCCGCCTTTCTCTTATGCCCCGTTACCGCGCGGGGGGCCACGTTTTTCTCATCCCCATGAATCCGGGCCAGAAGCTCCGTCCGGTTAAAGACATGATGGGCGTTCTGGCAGAAGGTCAACAGCAGGTCTGTTTCTGACCCAGTCAGAGCCACGCGGATGCCAGTCTTGCCGTACAGCGCGCGTTTGGCGGGTTCAAACAACCAGTTATCGAAGCGATAGTGCTGAACGCCCTGAGTTTCCGGCTGGGCGGCTTCGGGTTGGGCGCGTCTCAGCACAGCCCGGATGCGGGCGGCCAGTTCTTCCAGATCAAACGGTTTGGAGACATAGTCATCCGCGCCCAGATCCAGCCCGGAAATACGGTCATGAATATCATTCAGCGCGCTGACCATGATGATGCGCGTGGCGGACGTCTGACGGAGATGCTTGTACAAAGTGCGTCCGTCTTCTTCCGGCAACATGAGGTCGAGCAGGGTGAGATCAACAGGACGGCGCTTTTCTGCGGCATCAATGCCAGCGCGGTTGAGGGCGGTGGAGACCTTATACCCCAGTCGCTGAAGGTAGCGCTGCAATAACCCGCAAATTTCGGGGTCATCTTCCACAATCAGGATATGGATAGCCTGCGGGGTGTCTGTCATGGCTGCGTGCGCTTCGGAGCGTGTCGGCGAGGAGGAAGTGGGATGTGAAGACAAATGTGCTGTTCTCGTATCAGTCAGGCCTCATGTATCCGTCTATTAAGACGCTGCTTTTATAAAGGAACGCAAGGGAAAAACCGGAGAGCATGCAAAAAGGCACTTCCGGGGAAGTGCCTTTCTGTTTCATGCGGTCAGAACCAGATTAGTTCTGGTTGTCGCCGTTGTTCTGGCCACCGTCACGGTTGCCATCACGGCCTTCGCCACGGTGGTTGCCCCCATGGCGGTGCTCACCACCATTCTGGTTGTCACCCTGGTTGTTCTGGTTATCAGAGTTGGAAGAGTTGTCGCGATGACCGCGATGCTCACCACCATGACGGCGGTTGCCGTTTTCGTCACCATCGTTGCTATTCTGGTTGTCAGAATTGCCGTTGTCGCTGTTCTGGTTGTGGTGGTGTCTGTGTTCTTCAGCGTGAGACAGAGCCGGAGCCACAACACCCAGAGCAGCGGCGAGGAGAATAGCTTTTTTCATCATTACAAAACCCTTTATGCAGAGCGGGAGAAAAAGACTCTCTCGCCTGTCTGGGGGAAAACATAAGAGGATTTTTTTTTACTAAAAGGAGGAAAGCAGTAAATAAATATAATATGTCAAATGTGAAAAATAATAGGAATATACGATAAATATTATAGGATAAATGACGTGAAAAAATCGATCATATTTGCGCGAGGCAGCCTTCCGACGACACGGCCGCCACGAATCTGCCGTGGTTTACGGGTGAGCAATCAGAGGCTGGTGTTAAGGGCTGGATAGAACCTGGCAGATGGACTGCGCTGCACGCTGATTTTCTGTGGGGGACAGTATTTTTCGGGCAGCGTATCAACGGGTAAAATGGCCTGCCGGATTTTGTAATCCTCCTTATAGAGATCCATGATTTTCTCTTTCTGGAGGGGGCGAAGATCTGTAGTGAAGCGCTGGGTGGTATTAATTTTCTTGATCTCGCCAGCATGCAGGCCGGGGACAAAAGGATAGATCCGGTCAATATCCTTAAGAGCCCTTTTGGAAAAGGCCGATGACGCCGAAATAAGTATGGACGAGACCTCTACATTAACACGAGAATGACGGAAATCCGTTATTTCCTGATGCTATATGTGCGCTCAGTGAGGCTGATTTGGCGTCAGATTACGAATTTCCAAAAGGGCTCTAAGATCAAACAGCATTTTGACGGCTATGTCGCCGTGGCGATCGGTCAGATACCAGTGTTGCGGGCGCAGCACATGGTCCAGCTGATAGATTGAGGTTGTACCGTCCACATACTCAATCATGCGGTCCAGAGTGGTTAAATCTGCATAGTGTTCTGCAAAGCCGGGATGCAGACTGACATGGCTGCCGCCCCCATTCCGGATGAAATCATAAGAGGACAGGAAGCGTTCAACCGGGTCCCGCCATAAGGCAAAGCTGGGCATGGTGCGCACAACGTCCGGCGCATGCCTCTGGTAATAACGGATGCTTTCATGGCGCATGCTACAGCCATAAAGCTCCTTAGAGATGGCGGTCCCGGCATTTTTGGGCACATGAATAAACAGAACGCCCGCGTTGCGGATAATGTCCAGACGCTGCTGGCGCTTCCTGCTCAGGGGGAGGGGTAGCCTCCAGTCTACGTACCGTTCCTGCAGGTCACCATGCAGGGTAATGCCACAGAGCTGTTCCATCGTCTTCTTGCGAGTTTCCGTTATCTGTTCTCGCAGAGTAGAAAAAGCAGAAGACATGGCGGGCATCCAGTAACAAAACGTAGAAAGCTGCGCATCACGTCATTTCATAGGATCAGAAATGACATGATGAAAAACAAACGATCTATTTAAGAATCGTTTTTAAGCACAGATTTCTGGTTCTGGGATGCACAAAAATGAGAATTGTCTTTTTATTTCAGTTCTGACAAAAAGACGGTCAAAATAAGGACAGTCCCTGAGCGCATGCACTCACAGTATTATGGGCACGCGCAGGAACTCATTGGCAGTCATACCAGCCAAGGGTACGCAGGGTTTCCAGCATGGGTGCGGGCAGCCAGCCCTCATTTTGCATATCCTCAATCATCCAGCCACAGGCGGCGCCCGTCTGGCCGTTCTGGCCGCCAAACATCATGGTATCGGCCATGGTGTGGGAGTCTGGCATGACGGCTTTGACAGCCTCTTGCGGCAGGCCCAGCCCGTTGGCGTCGAGGGGCCTGCTGAGCAGATGTGTAATGTCCTGTGCGTGTGCCGGATCATGACACAGGGCAATGGCTTCGGTGAGTGCCGCATGTATACGGGTGGGGCCGTCCGGGTTCTGGTTTTTCCAGATTTCTTTCAAAACCAGCATTTTTTCCAGGTGGCCCGGCGCAAGAGAGGCAGAGCCTGCGACAATAAATGCCAGACCCTTGAGGTGTGCATCCGCTCCCCATGGTGGCCCTGCGCAAAACCCGTCAATCTCACCAGCGGCAAGAGCCTGAATCATGCGGGCTGGCGGCATAATGACAATCTCGATTTCTGTATCCCGGCAAACGGACAGACTTTTTAGAAAGCGTGACAAAATCAGATAGTGTGTGGAGTAGAGATGAACGACACCAAGACGCGGCTTGCGGCCTAAAGTGTTTTTCCAGTTTTCAAAAGCCTGGTGTTTATCGGCCTGCGCCGTCCATTCTGTATGATCGACTTTTTGACCGCGCAGCACAATTGTGTTGCCGCCACGGCTGACTGGAAAGCCTGGACGCAGGCCAATAGCCCGCCCGCGCTGACCAAGAGCGGTCATAATGGCCAGCGGAGGAAACATCAGCGCGCCATCCAGCCCGTTCCACACCAGCCCGTCCGCAATATTGGCCCACGAGGGCACGACCACGGCCTCAACATCCAGCCCGTGCCGGCTAAAAATGCCCATGCTGCGGGCCCCAAGCACAGGGGCACTATCCGCCAGTTGCAGCAGGCCAATGCGGCAGGTGGTGCTCATTGTTTCGGATTCCTGTTCTGGTGAGCAAGATAATCTGTGGCAACATCAATAATTTTTCGCGCCTGCTGCATCGCCTGTTTGCGGAACCAGCGATAGGCCTCATCTTCCTTGCAGCGCTCCTGCTTCATAAACAGAAATTTGGCGCGGTCTATGGTCTCACGTTCGGAAAGTGTCTTTCTGGCGGCCTCAAGTTCCGCATTGGTGTTCCGAAAGCGACCATAGAGCGCAATGGCGGCGCGTAGCAGGGGTTTGACGTTTGTAACCGGCGCATCCAGCACATTGTAGGAACAGACCCCGGCCGCAAAGGCATCTTCCATCAGGCTTTCGTCATCTTCGTCCACAAACAGGGCCACAGGCCGTTCCAGCCCGGAGGCGGAAAGGGCGCGGACACTGTCCAGCGCATCGCGGTCGGCACGGCTAATGTCCACCAGCACAATATCCGGGGTATGGCGGCGCACGGCATCAATCAGGCTGGTGTCGTCTTCTACCAGAATAACGTCCAGCGTTGCCTCGGCTTCCAGAAGACGGGCCAGTGCGCCGGCACGGTGAGAGTTTTCATCAGCCAGAAGGACTTTCATGCAGCCTGTCCTCCTTTCGTTCAATACACGTCCCGCAGATAACGGCCACTGCGGGTAAGGTCGGTTATAAAAGCGTCTGCCTGCTCGCTTGTCATTGATCCATGTCGTGCAATAATTTTTTTCAGGGCGCTGTCAACATCCCGCGCCATGCGGGCGGCATCTCCACAGATATAGAAATAAGCCCCTTGGGTCAGCCAGTCCCAGAGTATGGCACCATGCTCTTCCATACGGTCCTGCACGTAAATGCGCTCCGGCTGATCGCGCGAGAACGCGGTGTCCAGCCGTGTCAGGCAGCCTTCGGCCATAAAGGCTTCCAGTTCCTCACGGTAATAAAAGCCGGTGCGTTCATGTCGTTCCCCAAAGAACAGCCAGTTCGGGCCAGAGGCCTTTCGGGCTGAGCGTTCCTGCAAAAAGGCACGGAAGGGGGCAATGCCAGTGCCCGGTCCCACCATGATGACGGGCACGGTCTCATCCGCAGGCAGATGGAAATGCGTTGTGGGCTGTACAAACACCGGCACTGTATCACCTGCCTTTAGTCCTGCCAGCCATGTGGACGAGACGCCGGGATAAGGGGAGGTGTTGACGCCCACTGTGAGATGCACGCTGTCCGGGCAGACTGTGGGGGAGGAGGAAATGGAATAAAGCCGCGGCTGCATCTGCCGAAAGAGCGTGGGCAGATCCTCTGGTGCCACAGGGGCCGGTAGAGTGGCGATAAGGTCTGGCAGATAACCGCTTTCCGTGCGGCCCAGTCGTTCCAGCAGTCTGGCGGACGGGCGTGAGAGGTCAAACCAGCGGCGTAGAGCTTCGCCCAGCGGTGTGGGTCCGTGGTGGCGCAGCGTCAGGATGGTTTCTTCGGGCATCAGCAGGGCGGCCAGAACCTGTTGCACAATGCCCTCATTGTTGCGTGGCCAGACGCCCAGCGCATCGCCTGCTTTATAAGTTACGCCTTTGCCGGAAATATCCAGTGCAATGTGGCATGTTTCCTTATCAGGGTCATTGCCGGTCAGGCGGGTCACGCTGGCGAGGCGTGCCAGGGCAGGCGTGGTGCGGGTGATGCCAGGGGCCAGAACCGGGGCGAGCAGGGCAGGGCTGGTTTCGGACGGCGCGGGGCCACCCAATGCTGCGAGAAGCCGGGGCCGCCACTCTTCAACGGTGTCCTCATAATCCGGTTCACAGTCCACGCGGGGCAGGAGTGGTGTGCCGCCAAGTGCGCTCAGCCGTTCATCCAGCGCGCGACCAAACCCGCAGAAGCTGGCGTAAGAAGAATCCCCCAGCGCCAGCACTGCATAGCAGAGGGCTGGCAACGTGAGGTCCTGTTCTTTGAGGGCCTCCCAGAACGGAGCAGCACTATCCGGTGGGTCGCCATCGCCAAAGGTGGAAACAAGAAACAACGCCGTGCCGGAAAGGGTGGCCGGGTCACACACATTGAGTTCAGCCAGACGCACCGGATGCCCGTTTTCCCGCAACCAAAGTGCAGTTTGTGCCGCCAGAGCCTCCGTGCGTCCGGTCTGGGAAGCCCACCAGAGAGTGAGCGTTGGAGCAGAAGCTTCTGTAGAAGAAAGGGTTGCCGCTGCTACCGGGGTGCGGGAATACAGCCCGGCCAGCAGGCCGTTGAGGTGAGCCCTCTGTGCGTCAGAAAGTGGGGCGGAACACGGCACAACTGGCACGCTGTCCTCCGGCGGGGCCATGCGCAGACCATCCAGAAAACCACTGAGCCAACCAAGGCTTTCCCCGGAAAAATCAGGCGCTTTCTGTGGCGTCAGACCCAGATGGCGGGCAAGCTGATCTGTGGGCATGGTCTCTGTGCTTTCCTGAGCAGGAGGGGCGGCAGTCTGAACACGGGTCAGGGAGACGGCGCAGTGCTTGATGCCGGGCTGGAGAGAGACGGGGTCAATCGCATCCGGCGTGACGGCATTGATGCATAGCGCCTCGCCAAAGCGGTCATTCCAGTGGAAGGGTGCGAAGCAGGTGCCGGGGGCGACACGCCGGGAAATACGAGCCGGAAGTGTGGCGCTCCCCCGGCGGGAGCGGATTTCAACCCTATCGTTTTCGGCAATCCCAAGGCGTTTGGCGTCATCAGGGTGCAGTTCAAGAAAAGGACCGGGGTTGAGTTTGTTCAGTTGCTCCACCCGGCCTGTCTTGGTGAGCGTGTGCCACTGATGTTGCAGGCGGCCAGTATTGAGCAGGAAGGGGTAATCTTCATCCGGTTCGTCTTCTCGCGGCATCCATGGGCGGGCAAAGAACACCGCTTTGCCAGTGGGTGTGGCAAACACTGGGGGTGCGTCCGGGTTGGGGCGGTAGCGGATGGGGTGGCGTGGTGCGGTATCGCCTACCGGGGCGGGCCATTGCACGGGGCCGTCTTTCAGGCGGGCATGGCTGACGCCGGAAATATCATAACCCGTCAAAGGGTTTGCAAAACGACTGGCTTCAGCAAAAACATCGGCTGCGGAGGTGAAGGAGAACCCTTCCGCAAACCCCATGGCGCAGGCCACGCGGGCAATAATCTGCCAGTCCGGCATGGCATCCCCCGGAGGGGGCACGGCCTGCCGGGCAAGGGTCATGGTGCGGTCGGAATTGACCTGCACGCCATCACCTTCCGCCCACAGCGCACCGGGGAGCAGGATATCGGCATAGGGGCCGGTTTCCGTGTCTGCATAGGCATCCTGTACAATGACAAGCTCGGCTTTTTCAAGCGCAGCCTGAACCCTGCCACGCCGGGGCACGGTGGCGACGGGATTGGTGCAGATAATCCAGCAGGCCTTGATGTGCCCTTCCGCCATGTCCTGAAACAGGGCGATTGCACCATCACTGTTTGCATCCCTGATGGTGCCGGGGGGCAGATGCCATTGCTCTTCACAAAACGCACGGTCCTGCGCCGAGAGCACGCTGCGCTGGCCGGGCAGACCGGGCCCCATATAGCCCATTTCCCGCCCGCCCATGGCGTTGGGTTGGCCGGTAAGGGAGAACGGTCCAGCGCCCGGTTTGCAAATAGCCCCGGTGGCCAGATGCAAATTGCACAAGGCGTTGGTATGCCATGCGCCGGAGGTGCTCTGGTTGAGCCCCATGGTCCACAAAGAGAGCCATTCGCCCGCTTCAGCAATCCAGCGAGCGGCGGTGCGGATATCGTCTTCCGCAAGGCCCGTCAGACTGGCGACGCGCTCTGGCGTGTAATCAGCCAGAAAGGCGGCCATGTCCTCCCAGCCGGTGGTGCAGGTGGCGATAAAGTCCGTATCAAGCGCACCATGTTCCATCAGAAGGTGCAGCAAGCCATTGAGCAGCGCGAGGTCCGTGCCGGGGCGGATTTGCAGGAAGAGATCGGCTTTGTCCGCTGTGGCAGTGCGGCGTGGGTCCACCACAATCAGTTTTGCACCGGCCCGTTTGCGGTCCATCAGGCGCAGGAACAGGATGGGGTGACAATCTGCCATATTCGCGCCGATGACGAAAAACAGATTGGTGCAGTCAAAGTCTTCGTAAGAGCCGGGGGGCGCATCCGCGCCGAGGGAGAGTTTATATCCCGTGCCAGCGGCTGCCATGCACAGGCGGGAATTGGATTCAATATGCCGTGTGCGGAGGTAGCCTTTCACCAGCTTGTTGGCGAGGTATTGAGCCTCCATGGACATCTGGCCGGACACGTAAAGCGCAATGGCGTCGGGTCCATCGGTCTCAAGAATATGGCGTAGCCGTCTGGCTGTTTCCGTAATCGCGGCGTCCATGGAAACGGGGGTCAGCGGTGTTGCGCGGTCTGGCCGAAGCAGGGCGCAGTCCAGTCGGGCGGCGGAGGTAACGGGCTTGTCGCATGAGCTTCCTTTGGTGCAGAGCCGACCGCCATTGGCCGGGTGTGCGGTATCCCCCCGCACCCGGACAATTTTCTGGTCTTCCACCTCCATCACAATGCCGCAACCGACACCGCAATAGGGGCAGACAGACCGGATTTCTTCCGCGCAGGCCATGCGGGTTACGCCATGGCGGCTTCCGCCGGGGCGGTCACTTTACGGGCGCGGATTTCTACACGGCCCTTATGCAGCCGGGCATCCCAGGCGTGGATGGATTTGGATGCATCTTCCAGACAGGTGCCGTCCTCCAGATTGAAGTGCTGCTTGTAAAGTGGGGAGGCTACAACCGGCTGCCCGTGGATATCCCCCATCAAACCACGCCCCAGCACATTGGCGTGGGAGAAGGGGTCATGATTATCCACGGCAAAAACCCGGTCTTCACCCTGCGTGTCGGGCAGATAGAATAGGGCAATCTGCGTGGTGTTATAAAGCGCGACCACGCCGGAGCGAGGCACAAGGTCACTCTGCGCGCACAGGTCAGTCCAGTCTGCCGGGCCTGCGGAGATCGGCAGCTCCGGTTGATTATCCGCAGGTTTGACCTGATCGCGCTCCGGCACGGTGCGAATATTCGGGTCTGGGCGCGCATCATTCACAAAGGTGCGGAAGCGTTTGAGCTTTTCTTCATCCGTCAGAGCGTTTTTCCATTCGCACTGATAGGTATCTACAACAAGCTGCATCTGCTGTTCCAGTTCGTCACAGATGCCGAGACTGTCGTGGATGATCACATCTTGCAGATACTCAAGCCCGCCTTCCAGATTTTCACGCCAGACGGAGGTGCGCTGGAGTTTATCTGCGGTGCGGATATAAAACATCAGGAAACGGTCAATATATTTGACCAGTGTTTCCGCATCGAGGTCCGTTGCAAACAGTTCCGCATGACGCGGGCGCATGCCGCCATTGCCGCACACATACAGGTTCCAGCCATTTTCCGTGGCAATCACACCAACGTCCTTGCTCTGGGCTTCCGCACATTCCCGCGTGCAGCCAGAGACTGCAAATTTCAGCTTGTGCGGAGACCGAAGGCCTTTATAGCGGTTTTCCAGATCCAGCGCCTTGCCCACACTATCCTGCACGCCATAACGGCACCATGTGCTGCCGACGCAGGATTTTACCGTGCGGGTGGATTTACCGTAGGCATGCCCCGTTTCAAAACCAGCATCCAGCAGTTCCCGCCAGATATCAGGCAGCTGGTGCAGCTGTGCGCCAAACAGGTCTACGCGCTGGCCGCCGGTAATCTTGGTGTAGAGGTTATATTTTTTGGCAACCTGCCCCAGAACAATCAGCTTGTCTGGCGTAATTTCACCCCCGGCAATGCGCGGGACAACGGAATAGGTACCGTTCTTCTGCATGTTGCCCATGAACGTATCGTTCGTATCCTGCAGCGGGATATAGAGCGGGTCCGTAATGGGCTTGTTCCAGGCAGAGGCCAGAATGGAGCCGACTGCCGGTTTACAGATATCGCAGCCCAGACCGCCATTGCCGTACTGGGCCATCAGGTCTTCAAAACTGCGGATATTATGCACGCGGACGAGGGAATAGAGTTCCTGCCGGGTGTAGGAGAAATGTTCGCACAGACTATGGTCAACCGTAATGCCGCGTGCCGTGAGTTCTGTTTCAAAAACGCTTTTCAACAGCGCGGAACATCCGCCGCAGCCGGTGCTGGCTTTTGTATCTTTCTTGAGGGTGGCGAGGTCCGTGCAGCCCTGCTCAATTGCGGTGCTGATCGCCCCTTTGGTTACGTTATGGCAGGAGCAGATGGTCGCGGTATCCGGCAGGGCGTCTGCGCCAAGCAGTTCCGCACCTTCCCCACGTGGCAGGATTAGCACTGCCGGGTCAGCCGGGGGTGCAATCTCGTTCTGCACATACTGAAAAATGGTGTCGTAGTAGGAATTATCGCCGACCAGCACAGCGCCGGTCACGCGGCTACCATCCGCTGAAAGCACAAGGCGACGGTAGGAGCCGTCTGCCTCACCAATAAAGCGATAGCTGGTGCAGCCCGGTTCCCGCCCGTGGGCGTCGCCAATCGAGCCGACATCCACGCCTTGCAGCTTCAGTTTTGTGGACATGTCCGCGCCGGTAAAGGCGGCTTCTGCATCCCCGGCCAGCAGCGCGGCCACGGTACGGGCCATGGTATAACCGGGGGCGACAAGGCCGAAAATCTGGCCTTCCCACAAGGCGCATTCGCCAACGGCAAAAATATCCGGGTCGGACGTGCGACACTGGTTATCCACTACAATGCCGCCACGCGGGCCGATTTCCAGCCCACAGGCGCGACCCAGAAGATCTTGCGGTTTGATCCCTGCGGAAAAGACAACCATGTCGGTTTCTAAGGCGGACCCATCAGCAAAAATCAGCTTATGGCGGTGCGTGGTGCCGGGCACGATTTCCTGTGTCTGGTGCAGGACGCGGACATCAATACCGAGCGCCTCAATCCGCTTTTTCAGGGCGCGTCCGCCCTCTTCATCCAGCTGCGCGGACATCAGATGCGTGCCAAGCTGGATCACACTCACATCCAGCCCCAGCACCTTGAGCGCGTTGGCCGCTTCCAGCCCTAGCAGGCCGCCGCCAATTACTGTGCCATGCTGTGCCCCTTCGGCAGCAGCGCGGATCAGGTCCAGATCTTCCAGTGTGCGATAGACCAGCCCGGCGGTGCCGGTGTTGCCCGGAACAGGTGGCACAAACGGCGTGGAGCCAGTTGCGAGAATGAGTGTGGTGTAAGTCAGGCTCCCGTTTTCTGTCGTGACGGTTTTTGCCGCACGGTCAATATCAGTAATACGGCTGTTCAGGTGCAGCGTAATGCCGTGTGCGGTATGGAAATCTTCCTGATGCAGCCGCAGGGCCAGCGCATCCTGCCCGGTCATGTAATCGGTCAGATGCACACGGTCATAAGCGTGGTGCTGCTCTTCACCAAAGACGTGAATCTGGTGGGTTTCGTGCAGGCCGTGCATGACGAGCTGTTCCGCACAGTAATGGCCAACCATGCCGTTGCCGACAATAATGATGTTGTCTTTGGTGGTCATGGGTTTTCTCCCCTGCCTTTAAAACTTGAATTCGACGCGGAAATCTCACAGAAGGGTTGTGCATCGGGTTAGATTATGAAAAAGTCTGTTTTGCACAAAAGAAATTTTCGTAAGCTATAAGAAAACCCGATGCAGACAGAGTGTAGCGCAGGCGCGTATGAATTTCCAGCCTCCTGTGGACGGCGTGTTGTAGCCCGTTTTGACGGGGGTCGCATGAGTTCGGATGGCGGTGTCATCCTGGTAAAGCAGGTCGATGATAGTCTGGGGTTCAGTCGCCGTTTTGCTGCATGTTTTCGCGATGAGCGGCATCCTGCCTTTGTGGAATACCGGGTTGAAGACCTTGTCCGTCAGCGGATCATGGGCCTGGCACTGGGCTATGAAGACCTTAATGACCATGACGCTTTACGTCATGATCCTGTCATGGGTCTGGTATCGGGACGTCTGTCAGGAAGCCGGGCCAACTGTGTGGCACTGGCAGGAAAATCCACGCTGAACCGGCTAGAGCGCAGTGGGCAGCAGGCAGATCGTTACTGCCGCATCATTGCTGATCATGAGGCCCTGGCTACCCTGTTCGTGACGCTTTTCATGGACCAGCATGAGCGCGCACCCGCCCGGATCGTTCTGGATGTGGATGCCACCGATGACCGTATCCATGGCCATCAGGAAGGCCGCGCCTTTCATGGATATTACGGCCATAACTGCTATCTTCCCCTGTATGTCTTCTGCGGGGACCATCTCCTCAGCGCTACCCTGCGCACGGCAGACAGGGACCCGAGGAAGGAAGCACTGGCAGACATCCGCCGGATCGTGGAGCAGATCAGGAGCCGCTGGCCCCGGGTGCGTATCCTGGTGCGTGGGGACAGCGGTTTCGCCCGGGACAGTCTGATGACATGGTGCGAAGACAACCACGTTGACTTCCTGTTCGGGCTTGCAGGCAACACCCGCCTGTATGACCGGATTGCCTCTTTGTCCGCTGAGGTTCGTGACGAAGCCGCCACGACAGGCAGAGCTGCGCGCGGTTTCGCCTCCTTTGACTGGATCACAAAGGACAGCTGGACGCGCCGCAGGCGGGTCGTGGCCAAGGCCGAATGGCGCCACGGCAACCGCTATCATCGCTTTATTGTCACCACGCTACCGCAGGGAATGTCCGACCCCCGCCATCTCTACAAACAGATTTACTGCGCACGCGGGGATATGGAAAACCGCATCAAGGAATGCCAGATGGATCTGTTCTCAGACAGGACCTCGTCCCACACCATCCGGGCCAACCAGCTCCGGCTGTGGTTCTCGGCCGCAGCCTATGTCCTGCTGACCGCTCTGCAAAGACTGGCCCTTGGCCAGACCAGCCTGGAGACGGCGACCTGTGGCACCATACGCGCACGACTGCTCAAAATCGCGACACGTGTAACGCTCAGCGTCCGTCGGATTGTCCTGTCCATGCCGGACATGTTCCCCTGTCAGCATGAATTCGCCCTCGCTCATGCACGATTGCGAAGGCTCCGGCAGGCCATCTGAAGAAACAGACAGTGCACAGACCACATAGCTTCCACCAACACTGCCTTCTCAGGCCGTGACACCCTCACTGCGTTCAGAACCCGCCGCCAGAAGCAGAATATCGTCAATATTCCAGATCGGGCTCCTGTGGGATGACTGAATTCTACAAAATGACCCGAAATTGCCTCAAGTGTGAGAAATCCGCGTCGAGCGTCTGCATGTAAAGCGTGCCCTCTTTGGCCCCGACATCCCGCATCCCGCGGGAGAGCAGGATGCCTTCAATATCGTGCGTCCACGCCCAGTGCGGTGCAAAATTCCAGGACAGCTGGGTGTAGGGCATCACACCCGTAAAGCCGCCATGCAGATTATTGCGCCAGCTATAGATTTTGCCGTTCCCGCCATAAATGGCGTCCTGCGTGCTGGCACGCCAGAAGACGGGCACATGCAGCTTGAGATGCAGGGTAGGGAGCATGGTAAAGTTGGCGATGGGGCCAACACCAATCAGGTTTTGTGAGGTCAGAGAGAGCGAGAGGTCATTGTAATAGGGCAGCGGCACAAACGGCGTGGCAAACGTGCCGACGGCACCCCCCTGACTGCGGTCAGACCCGCCGGAGAACAGATCCCCCTGCACACCAAAGCCCGGCTTGCCGGCCCAGTCCGAGCGTGTGTACGTGATGCTGCCATTCACGGCATAAGCGCGCACAGAGCGGGTGCTCTGGGTAGTTTTGGCCGGGCGGAATTCACCGCCCTGAAAAATACCGGTCAGACTGGTGCTGAAAGGCCCGACATTGCCCCAAAGCCGCATGCCCACATTGTCCCGCCGGGTGGAACCTTTCTGGGTGCCGCCAGTCGTTGCTGTGGGGATGGAGGCTGCTGCCCCGCCATACAGATAGCCGAGGAAAAACAGATCCGCGAACATCTGGCTTTTCTGCCCCATGAATTTGAAGGAGGGCAGAGCCGTGGAGCTGTACGCCCCATACAGGCGGGCATTGTAATTGGTGCCGTCTGCAAAAACCTTTTGCGGCAGCTTGTTGGTCTGCATGAAGTCGAACAGGTCAAGCCTGAACTGGTTCCAGACAGCATAGCCACGGAAGCCGTCCCATGTTTGCTGCACGTTGGTCAGATCGCGCGGGGATTGCATGGAAACCGGCGCATCCAGAAAGACCTGTCGGCCACCAATCACACCCATCTGTGCGCCGAGCAGTCGCCCTTTGACTTCCAGAAGCCCTTGCTGGAGGTCCAGACTTTCACGCTGGGTGCCGGTCTGGTAGCCGTAAGTATTGGACCCGCCTGCTACGCCATACAGAAATTCCGCATAGGCGCGCACATGTTCACCCAGATGCAGGTCCGCTCCATACTGGTTGCGCAACAGGACACGGCTGGCATCGGTTTTGCCAGCCTGCCCCTGCATGGGCTGGTTTTCAAAAATATAGCGCAGGCGTTCCTCGCCGCTAAAGCTCATCCAGATGCTGCCGCTGTCATTCAGCCGCACATATTTCAGGCGGTTAAACCAGTCATTTTTCCGAATGTTGGACGGTGTGCGGGCCAGATCACTCCAGTCTTCAGTCCATCGGGCCTGGCCATAACCATTCACCACGCCAAAGCCGGAGGCTGCATTGTTCCCGGCATTAAAAACCTGCCAGTCCGGATGGTAGAGAGAGCCTTTGAGCATCGCCTTTTTATCCGGGATGGCCAGAACAGGCACCGGCACCACGGGGGCCAGCGGAGTGGCTGCTGCTGGCGGCACGGGCTTTTGCGCTTTGGGCTGCGTCTGCTCATCTGCCCACGCTGTGCCAGTGAGGGCGACGCTCAGAACAAGGCTGCCTGATTTCCAGTTTTGAAAGCAGCGCATAACACGTCTCATTGAGCGTTCTCCGTCCAGCGGCGATGACACGCCGTGACGCACCCGCAAGCAACGAGACAGACAAGTGCGAAGGTTAAAAAGCCGGGTCCGTAAGAGCCCGTCATCTGGCGGGCAGCCCCGAGGGAGGAGGCAAGGTAAAACCCGCCGACACCCCCAGCCATGCCCACAAGCCCGGTCAGAATGCCCACCTGCTGCGGAAAGCGGATGGGGACCAGCTGGAACACGGCCCCGTTGCCAAGCCCCAGTGTGAGCATGCCCAGAAAGAAGGCGCCGAACGCCAGATAGACAGACGGCAGGCCGGTTGCGATCAGCAGGAAGATGACCCCGGAGAACCCGTAGAGCAGCATCAGCGCCTTTGTGCCGCCTACGCGGTCGGCCATGGCCCCGCCAACCGGGCGGATGAAGGACCCGGCAAACACCACAAAAGCCGTGCAGGCTCCGGCAATGGCGGGGGGCAGGTGATACTGGTCATTAAAGTAAATGGTCAGGAAAGCCGCCAGACCGACAAAACCGCCGAAGGTGACGCTGTAGAAGAACATCAGCGCCCAGCAGCCGCCGGATTTCAGGATAGGCCCCCACGCGGCAAGACTGGACATGGTGGGGCGCGCAGCAGGCTCCCGCGCCAAAAACAGGAAGGCAATCAGCACGATCACCAGCGGAATGGTGGCCAGCCCCAGCACATTCAGCCAGCCTAGCATGGCGGCCAGACCGGGGGCGAACAGGGAGGCAAGGGCGGTACCGGAATTCCCGGCCCCTGCAATGCCCAGCGCGGTGCCCTGATAGCGCGGCGGATACCAGACGGAGGCCAGTGGCAGCGCAATGGCGAAGGACGCGCCGGCAATCCCCAGCACCAGTGCCACCCAGAACATGCTGGCATAGGTGTGCGGGGCCAGAAACCATGTCAGCCACAGGCCGAGAATAACGCTGATCTGCGCGCCAATGGCCACGCGGCGTGGGCCGAAGAGATCAACCAGTGCGCCTGCCAGCACCCGCAGGCCTGCCCCAGCCAGAACCGGGGTGGCGACAAGCAGACCCTTCTGGCCTGCATTGAGGTGCAGATCATGCGCGATGGAAATGCCCAGCGGCCCGAGCAGAACCCAGACCATGAAGGAGACATCAAAATACAGGAAAGCGGCGATGAGCGTCGGGGTATGGCCGGCTTTGAGAAACCCTTTATCCACAGAACGTCTTCCAGATGGCCCGCCCGTTCTGCGCGGAAAACCATCGCTCCTATGAGCCAGCGAACCGCCGTTGATTCGCCCTGTGTGCCGTCTCAGCCTTGGATAAGGCGCCGTGCCACCCCGCCGCCGTTGACGGAATGGTGATTATGTTAAGATAGTAGGATCGGAATAATCCGGAGTCAAAATGATTTCGATAAGTTAAACGGATTTTTAGGAGAATTATGGAATGCGTCGGCTTCTGACTTTGACAACCCTGCTGGCAGGGCTGCCGCTGGTCGACCCGGTCTGTGCGGAACAGGTGTTCTCCTTTCAGCGCGCCGCGGGACAGTTGCCAAAAACTGTTGTGCCTGTCTCGTACGGTATCAATATTTCAACAGATATAGACAACCTTAAACTCACTGGGCAGGAAACCATTCAGGTTGACGTGCGCACCTCCACCACGGATGTGACTCTCAATCAGGCAGGCCTGCATCTGGCTGAGGCTGTTCTGGATAACGGCGTGAAAGCCGGGATCACGCAGGACGATGCCGCTGAGACCGCAACGCTGCATTTCCCGGCAAAGGTCAGCAAGGGCGCGCATACGCTGGTCATCACCTATTCCGGGCCGATCCTGAAGACGCCGAACGGCATTTATGTGGATGACTACACGGCCCCTACCGGCGAGACAAAGCGGATGCTGGTCACGCAGTTTGAGGTGGCCGATGCCCGCCGCATGTTCCCCGGCTGGGATGAGCCTGCCTTTAAGGCAACCTTCCAGTTAAATGTTACGCTTCCTACGGCGTGTCGTCAGTTAAGCAGGATGATGATTGAGGCGAACTGCACGGCTGCGAGGAAGGTCGATTTCAGTTTATCGTAGCGGGTTGCGATAGCGCGAAACTGCTTGAGTTTATTGAAGAACCTCTCAACAAGGTTCCGTTCGCGGTAGAGAGAAAAATCGGTTTTCCGTCGTGTCGTTCTGTTGCGTTTTGGCGGGATGACCGGGGTAATCCCGCGCTGTATCAGCCGATCGATCAACCTGTCCGCGTCATACGCCTTGTCAGCAAGGAAAGCATCCGGTTCGATGTTTTCCAGAAGTGGTTCTGCCTGGGTGATATCGGCATCCTGTCCCGGTGTGATGCCGAGTTCCACTGGATTGCCCAGAGCGTCGCAGATGGCATGGATCTTTGTAGTTAGCCCGCCTCGTGATCGTCCGATGGCCTGATCCGTGCCCCTTTTTTGAGAGCTCCGGCACTATGCTGATGCGCTCGGACAATTGTGCTGTCGATCATCATGTATTCGTTGTCGTAATCAGCGGCCAGATAACGAAATATCCGTTCGATGACGCCGCTTTCACACCAGCGGCGCAGACGCCGGTGCACGTTTTTCCAGTCACCGAAACGGGCAGGAAGGTGGAGGGATCGAAGAACCCTTGATTGATGTGCTTGGCCGGTAATTTCTGGGTTTTGGCGATTTGATTGACGGTTTTTGCGATGGCGTCCAGTCTGCGTTTTGAGCAGATTGGGAGTTGTCTCTCGCTGGATGGCTATGCGCTCGCGTTCAATCTTTCGAGGAAGAGGAGGCGGCGCATATTGTAGACGATATTGGCGAGCCCGATCCTCATGGTGGCTCGACTGATACCGACAGTCCGGACAAACAGCCCCGTCTGTGACTTCTGATCGGCAAAGACATGCTCGACACGCGAGCGGATGACCGACTTTCCAGCATTTGATTTCTGGATATGCCGGGGCATAGGGTTGAGATGCGGCTTTTTGCGATGAACCTTGGAGACAAAGCCCTGCTTTTCCATGAAGTCTTCGTTGGCTTTTGAGCGATAGGCCGTGTCGGCCCAGACACTTGAGGCCGTATTGGTTTTATCCAGAAGCCCCTCTCTCAATCGCGCGCCATCACTGGCAGCGGCATGCGTTGTTTTCCATTTGCGGATGAACCGGTATTTCCGATCGATGGAAACATGCGATTTATAGCCAAAGAACGGGATGGCGAGATCGCTGGATGGCATGGTTCCATCATCCTGCCGCTTCGCCTTCGTGAACTTCAGTGTCCAGCGCGCATGACGATCCTTGTGCGACAGCTTTGCGGGTTTGTCCTGCCAGTCTTCAGGAATACGGCCTGCTCGCAGATCCGCTTTCTCTGCATTGGTGTTCCGCTGCTTCGGAGCCGCTACCAGCGTGGCATCCAGGATCTGGCCTGACATCGGCAAATACCCGGCGTTACGCAGGGTCGCATCAAAGCGGTTGAACAGCCCATCGATCGCACCCGCCTGGGTCAGACGCTTTTGACACAGCCAGACCGTTTTGGCATCCGGCACCCGATCTGAAAGTCCCAGCCCAAGGAAACGCATAAAGGAGAGGCGATCGTTGATCAGATATTCCGTCCGCTCATCAGACAAATTGTTGAGCGTCTGGATCACCAGGATCTTGAACATCAGCACAGGATCAAATGGCGGTCGTCCGCCCTTGCTTCCATCGGAATACGCCAGGGCCTTGTCCAGATCAGGACGGAACGCTTCAAAATCCACAGTCCGGGAAAACGCTTCGAGCTGATCGCCCAGCCCACTCAGCCGGGCAAGACGCTCTTCAACATCAAAGAAACCAGACTGCTTCATATCGCCATTCCCTCAATCAACGCAGAAGAAATAGAATCATACAGAAGACCTCAAAACCAGGGGGTTTTTAGAACCCTCCAGGTCGCGCCATGGAATACCGGCGCGATAGCGATACAGCACCGCCTCCACGAACAGACGGTTGTTCACCGCAGTGCCGCCGACATAGCCTTCTCGACCAGGAAGAAGATCCTTTATCCGCTCCCACTGGTCATCGCGTAAACTATAGCGCCGCATCTGTCTGTCTCCCCAAAAAAACGGGAAAACAGTCAGCACACGCAGACACAAAGTACAACCCTCACGTGCCACTCTCAGGGCTTAACTGACGACACGCCGTAATTTAATTAATAATTGCTGAGATCATGATTGATATGGATCATGGCTGCAACAGAGGGGAAGGCGTAGTTATGCGCGCTATTACAACAAACTATCCTCCTAAGGTTTGCTCTTGCTATGAGCCAACTCATCGACAGACTTCTCTTTTTCAAAAAATATCAAGGTAAGTTTGCGGGTGGCCATGGCGTCAATACAGATGAAAGCCGGGCATGGGAGGATACCTACCGGTCCCGGTGGGAGAGTGAGAAAATTGTCCGGTCAACGCATGGCGTGAACTGCACCGGCAGTTGCAGTTGGAAGATCTATGTTAAAAGTGGTCTGGTCACGTGGGAAACACAACAGACCGATTACCCGCGCACGCGACCAGATATGCCCAACCACGAACCACGTGGCTGCCCGCGTGGCGCAAGCTACTCATGGTATCTGTATAGCAGTAACCGTATTCGCTACCTGCTGGTGCGCAAACGGCTGGTTGAGTTGTGGCGCGAAAAACGTAAGACGCTGGATGCGGTCTCAGCTTGGGCAGCCATCCAAAACGACCCGATCGCCCGTCAGAGTTATCAGGCACAGCGTGGGCTGGGGGGCTTTGTTCGGGTGTCTTGGGATGAGGCAAACGAACTGATTGCCGCAGCAAATATCCATACCATCAAAACATGGGGGCCTGACAGGCTTGTGGGCTTTTCGCCCATTCCAGCCATGTCTATGCTGAGTTACGCTGCCGGAACACGCTATTTAAGCCTTCTTGGCGGAACATGCCTGTCTTTTTATGACTGGTATTGTGACCTGCCTCCCGCGTCCCCTCAGACATTTGGTGACCAGACAGACGTGCCAGAAAGTCTTGACTGGTATAATTCGGGCTATCTGCTGGTCTGGGGCTCCAATGTGTCCATGACCCGCACACCCGATGCTCATTTTTATACAGAAGCACGGTATCGGGGCGCAAAAAGTGTAGTCATTGCTCCGGACTATGTTGAAGTCGCTAAATTTGCAGATTTATGGCTGCACCCTCGCCAAGGAACGGACTCTGCACTGGCATTGGCCATGGTGCATGTCATTCTTCGTGAGTTCTATCTTGAACGTCAGGTCCCTTATTTTCAGGACTATGCAACCCGGTACACAGACCTTCCATTTCTGGTGATCCTGGACCCCAGCGATGCAGGTCAGAAACCCGGCAGGCTGCTCCGCGCGGCTGATCTGGCGGATGACCGGTACCACACCACAGAAGCTGACTGGAAGCCTCTGGTTTGGGACCGGGAACAGGCCTGCCCTGCTATGCCGCGCGGGTCTGCCGGTTTTCGGTGGGAAAACGAGGGGAAATGGAACCTTGAACCATTTGATGCCGTAACAGGTGCGCCCTTAACACCGTCTCTTTCTCTGGGTGAGAGTGGAGAGATGGCCACAGTACTGTTTCCATATTTTGGTGGAGACGGGCGCTTTGGTTTGAATGAGGCCGAGCCAGTTCATGCCCGTAAGGTTCCGGTACGAAGCATAGCCCTGAAAACAGGCGAGCATGTCCAGTGCGCCACTGTTTTTGATTTAATGACCGCACATTATGGGCTTTCTGCGGACGCTACCGCGTGGCCGGATTATGAGAGTAATGTGCCCGGTACGCCCGCTTGGCAGGAGGCCATTACCGGTGTGCCGCGTGAAAGATGTATTGCTGTAGCACGCGGCTTTGCCCGAAATGCGGAAGCTACGCAGGGGCGCTCCATGGTTATTCTGGGGGCAGGCCTCAACCATTGGTACAATATGGACATGACGTACCGTGCTATTCTGAACATGCTCATGCTGTGTGGGTGCATAGGGCAGAACGGCGGCGGCTGGGCGCACTATGTGGGGCAGGAAAAGCTACGCCCATCCGCAGGGTGGGGGCCAGTCGCGTTTGCGGGGGATTGGGGCGGCCCGCCACGCCGAATGAACGGCACAAGCTTCTTCTATGCACATACAGACCAGTGGCGTTATGAGCAGTTAACACCAAGGGAGCAGCTTTCACCTCTGGCCTCGCCTGAAAAATGGCCTCAAACCGTGCTTGATTGTAACATTCAGGCTGAACGACGCGGCTGGCTGCCAAGTGCGCCACAGCTTGCGGTCAATCCGTTACAGCTCGGTCAAAAAGCCGCTCAAAGTGGGCAGGATCCTGCAACATATGTGAAGGACGCTCTTGTATCCGGTTCCATCAAGCTTGCTTGTGAAGACCCCGATGCACCGGAGAACTGGCCGCGTAACATGTTTGTCTGGCGGTCAAACTTGCTAGGTGCCAGCGGCAAAGGACATGAATATTTCATGAAGCACCTGTTGGGCGCGCCTAACAATGTCATGAACGAGGATAGTGACCAGAGGCCGGATTTTGCAAAATGGCATGATAAGGCTCCAGAAGGAAAACTGGACCTTCTGACAACTATTGATTTCCGCATGAGCACAACAGCAATGTTCAGCGATGTCGTTTTGCCAACCGCAACATGGTATGAAAAATCAGACCTGAATACGTCTGACATGCACACGTTTATTCATCCGCTGCAGGCTGCTGTTGACCCGGCATGGGAAGCCCGCACGGACTGGAGCATTTTCCGTGGTTTGGCTGAGACGTTCCAACGGTTGGCAAAAGGCCAGTTGGAGAGTGAAACAGATGTTGTTCTGTCACCCTTGCAAAAAGACACACCAGCCGAGCTGGCGCAGCCTTATGGTGACGAGATCTGGCGGTCAGAGCACCCGATAGCTGGTGTACCGGGCAAGACAATGCCCCAGATTGCTATTGTGCCAAGACGTTATGATGAGGTCTATGATCGCTACATTACGTTAGGTCCGGGTTTGGAAAAGAAGGGGAACGCAGACCACGGGTTACAGTGGGATACAACAGCAGAGATACAGGAACTTAAGCAGACACATCCGTCAGTCTCAGTGAAATATCCCGAGAGGTCTTCTCTTTTTCAGGATACCGATGCGGTTGAGACGGTACTTATGCTGGCACCGGAAACAAATGGTGCAGTTTCAGCCAGAAGCTGGAAGTCTCTTTCAGACAAAACCGGGCGTGACCTTTCTCACCGTCTGGGCGGAAGAGACGGTGACCGGATTACATTTGCAGATATCATTACACAGCCTCGGCAGGTCATAAACTCGCCGGTATGGAGCGGTGTCTCGTCAACGCAGGAAGCCTACACCGCTAACTGGCTGAATGTGCACGAATATGTACCATGGCGTACATTAACAGGTCGGCTTCAGTTTTATCAGGATCACCCTTGGCTCCGTGACTTTGGGGAAACCTTTGCCACATACAAGCCACCTATTGAAACACACTCAACGCCAGAGGCCTTAGGGGCTGCGCATGATAACGGAAACCCGGTTATCCCGCTGAATTTCCTGACCCCTCATCAAAAGTGGGGCATCCATAGCACCTATGCTGAAAACCTGATTATGTTGACACTTGGTCGTGGTGGCCCGGTTGTCTGGATTAGTGAGGATGACGCAACACGGCTCAAGATTGTCGATAATGACTGGGTAGAAGCTTTTAACTGTAACGGGACATTGGTGGCGCGTGCTGTTGTCAGCCAGCGTATTCCGTCTGGTGCAGCGTTTATGTACCATGCGGCCGAGCGCACCGCCAATGTGCCGGGTAGTGAAATTACTGGCAAGCGTGCCGGTATTCATAATTCAGTGACGCGTGTTGTCATGAAACCCACCCATATGGTGGGTGGGTATGCACATCTTTCATGGTCATTCAATTATTACGGGCCGGTTGGGTCTAATCGTGATGAATTTATTTTCTTACGTAAAATGAACGATGTGAACTGGTTTGACACCACCGAAAAAGGGAAGGGATGAAGATGATTTTGAGTAATTTTCCTGCTTCTCCCTGCATTATAGGTAAGTAACCGTGAAGATACGTGCGCAGATAGGTAAGGTTCTTAATCTCGATAAATGCATCGGGTGTCATACATGCAGTGTGACGTGCAAACAGGTCTGGACCAACCGTGACGGTGTTGAATACGCATGGTTTAACAATGTCGAAAGTAAACCCGGTGTCGGTTTTCCGCAGCAGTGGGAAAATCAGGAACTGTGGCATGGCGGCTGGCAGTTGGGAAAGGGAGAGTCACTCCGCCCTAAAATTGGTGGAAAATGGCGTATTCTTTCGAAAATTTTTGCAAACCCAAACCTGCCCCAACTTGACGATTATTATGAACCATTTGATTTTGATTACGCTGCATTGCAGAACGAAAAAAGCGAGCAGGTTGTTACGTCTGTCCGGCCGTATTCCCGTATTACCGGGCAGGTCATGGATAAAATTGAACGAGGCCCGAACTGGGAAGAGTCTCTGGGCACAGAATTTAAACATCGTTCCAAAGACTATAATTTCCGTGATGTAGAAAAAGAAATATATGGAAAGTTCGAAAATAGCTTTCTGATGTTTCTCCCGCGACTGTGTGAACACTGCCTTAACCCGACTTGTGTTGCATCATGTCCATCAGGTGCTATTTATAAAAGGGAAGAAGACGGCATTGTTCTGGTTGATCAGGAAAAATGTCGTGGGTGGCGCATGTGTGTCAGCGGTTGCCCTTACAAGAAAATTTATTACAATTGGCACACAGGAAAATCAGAAAAATGTGTGTTCTGCTACCCCCGTATAGAAAGTGGCCAGCCTACCGTCTGCTCTGAAACCTGTGTGGGGCGTATCCGCTATCTTGGCGTCATGCTGTATGATGCCGACAAAATTGAAACCGCTGCGGCTACAACAAACCCTGAAGATGCGTATGAGCAGCAGCTCGACCTTTTTCTGGACCCACACGACCCGGCAGTGGTTGAGCAGGCACGTCGGGACGGCATACCTGACGCATGGATTGACGCGGCCCAACGCTCGCCAGTGTACCGTATGATCAAGGAATGGAAAATCGCCTTTCCGCTCCATCCTGAATACCGCACCCTGCCTATGGTTTGGTACATCCCGCCCTTGTCGCCCATTCAGGAAGCAGCTTCTGCTGGTAGTCTGGAAACCCTGAATGGTATTCCAGATATCAACAGCCTACGTATACCGGTCCAATATCTGGCTAATATGCTCACTGCGGGGGATGAAGCGCCCGTCAAAGCGGCTCTTAACCGGCTGCTGGCGCTCCGGGCCTATATGCGCCGTTTCCAGATTGAGAATGTACGTGACGCCTCTCTCTTGCAGGGGGCAGGGCTGTCAGAGCAGCAAATTCAGGACATGTACCGTCTTCTGGCTATTGCGAATTATGAAGATCGCTTCGTTGTGCCAACCGCGCATAAAGAAGATGCAGAAGACCCTTACCATCAGCGCGGCATCGCGGGTTTTCATTTTAACCAGAGCACAACCTCCGGGAAAAGCCGCTTCAGCCTATGGGGGCAGCAGGGTGTAAGACCGGAAATTCGTCGTCATACGGTGAAAGGGGGATAACAATGTCTCAGTCTCTGTCATTCCTCTGTCAGTTAAGCGCTATTTTTCTTCGGTACCCTGATGAACTTATAAAGCAGGAAAGTGTAGAATTAGGCACGCTGATTTCGCTTTCCAATCTCTCTATAGAACAGAAAAAAGCTTTCGAAGAAATCAGGATTTTTCTTGAAAAAACACCACTTCTGGATGCGCAAAGCCAGTATGTGCAGCTTTTCGATATGTCCCCCTCTTTATCGCTCTACCTTTTCCAGCATGTGCATGGGGATTCCCGTATGCGCGGGCAGGCAATGGTGGATCTGTTAGAGGAATATCGTTCTGCCGGTCTGGATTTGCAGGGGAACGAGTTACCAGACTTTCTTCCCGCCTATCTAGAGTATGCGTCTGTGTGTGACCCTCAGAAAACACAGGAGCTTCTGACAGAAATAGTGGATATTCTTGCAGTTCTGAACAGAAGACTTCAAGAAAGGCGGTCTATATATTCTGGTATTTTCCAAATTTTACAGGAAGAATCCACACGTCTTCCTGACAAAGAAGTTGTGCACGCGCATTTAAGAGACACAGCCGTGATGGATGATCCCGCAACCCTTGATATGCGGTATGAAGAAAAACCTGTCACGTTCGATCATGCCTCCTCACCTGCGGCATGTAGCGCAGCGTGTACTGGCTATTCAGGCAAGGATCATGTGGAGGCAAGAGCATGAACTGGGTCGAGTACTTTCTGTTCCAAATCTATCCGTATCTATGTTTGTCGGTCTTTGTCATCGGGTGTTGGGCGCGGTTCGATAGAAGCCAGTTTTCATGGCGCGCTGAGTCGAGTGAGTTCCTTGAAAGAAAAACCCTGAAGTGGGCCAGTACCTGAAGTGGGCCAGTAATAGCTTCCACGTTGGTGTGCTGGGGTTGATGATGGGCCATGCTGCGGGGCTTCTGACCCCGCCCCAACTGACTGAGATGCTGGGCCTGAGTGCTCACGCCCACCAGTTGCTGGCTGTCGGTGCCGGAAGTGTGTTTGCAGTGTTCGCTGCTGTTGGTGGCGCAGGGCTTATTTACCGCCGAGTCTTTAACAAGCGCGTCAAGGCCACCAGCCGCCCAACTGACCTATTCATTCTTCTGTTTGTCTATGCGCAACTCTGGCTCGGAATTCTTGGGTTGCCACACTCCATGATGCATTCAGACGGGCACACAATGGAAATATTAGGGGAATGGTGCCGGGGTGTTCTGACATTCCGGTCAGGCCTGCCAAATCTGCTCACCACTATCCCGTGGGTTTACAAGCTACATCTGGTAACCGGCATGACGTTGTTTCTGCTAACGCCGTTTACCCGGTTGGTGCATGTTATCTCTGCTCCTATCTGGTACGTTTTTCGGCCGGGGTGGCAGATTGTCCGCCAGAACCACCATGTCGCTAATGATGAGACGTGAGCCCCGAACATGATGAGTTCTCCCAATCAAACCGGTCACACAATCTTTGTAAATGACACCGCCATTTCATTGGAGGATGTTCAGGCAGAAATGCCGCACCACAAAACAGCGTCTCTTCAGGCGCAACGGAATGATGCCGCAAGAGCGCTGGTGGTAAAAACACTCCTGCTTGATGAAGCCCGGAAAAAGCTCGACACTAAGAGCGGAGACAGTTTGACCGATGAAGCGCTCATTCAGGCTTTGCTAGAGCGGGAGGTCGAGGTGCCAACACCAACGGATGATGAGCTTGAGCGCTGGAGTGCGTCCAATATTGCCCATATGCAGGCTGGTCCCGCCATGCATGTGCGGCATATTTTGGTATATGCAGACAAATCTATGCCGGGTTCAGTGGAAACAGCGCAAAAAAGAGCGCAAGAGTTTCTGAACCACCTGAAAAATAACGCCATAGATTTTGAACAAGTAGCAGCACGTTATTCAGAATGTCCTTCCTCCAGTAGAGGGGGGGATTTAGGCATAATGCAAGAGCAAGATCTTTTGCCAGAGTTCAGGAAAGCCCTTCAAACTGTCCAAGAAGGTGAATTCTATGATGGTCTGATAGAAACACGATATGGCGTGCATATTGTGCAGCTTTTAAAAAAGTTTTCCGCTGAGCTAAAGGTCGAAGCGTTAAATAAAGAAGAAAAACAGCGTATTCGGATTTTCCTTGAAGATAGTAGTTGGAAGCAGGGCGTGCAGAACTACATTGCCATGCTTGCCTCTAAAGCGCGAATTAAAGGGTTTGACGTGTTTTCTGGCACAACAGCGCAGGCATCCAGCACCGGTTGGCCGGATGGAGGAAACTGCACAGGGAAAAAACCTTCCTGACTGTATAACAATACTTTCTATCTTGCGGCTAAAAAATCTGAGGGCTTTTATGGTTTTGGAAATAATTTTTAAAACATTTGCCGTTCTGGTCTCTACAGGGGTCATGGGGGCATTAGCATATTTTACGCATTACCCATTGCTTTTTCCTAGCTTGGGGCCAACTATTTTTATTCATATTGTTACGCCACAACAGGACGCTTCAAGAGTTTGGAACACACTGGCAGGGCATGCAATCGGGATCATTGCTGCGGTGTTCTCTTTGTGGATATTTGACGCTTTGGCAGCCCCCGCTGCTATGAGTATTGACCACATTACTTGGAACCGTATGGCTGCGAGTGTCCTGGCGATATCCCTGACAGTCTTGGGGCAGGGCCTTTGTAAAGCAAATCATCCTCCCGCAGCAGCAACAACATTATTGCTGAGCTTGGGCGGATTTCATTCAGATATAAAAACTATTAGCGTAATATGTATAGGTGTTATTATTTCGACTACCGTTTCTGAAGTTTTTCAAAAATTTATGGCATATAAAAAATAAGAAAAATTTTTACAGCTTAATAGGATTACTTAATTACAGTCAGGGCACCCGGCACAAAAAAGCGCCGGGTGTTTTTTGTTTAATTCGCAATTTTGTTTGCGATGACAGGCACGAATGTTTTGTCAGGAACAACAACACCTTGCATTAAAATATCCCCCTCACGAGCGGCAACCCAATGATGCCCCTTCATGGGTGGGACAACAATGACGCTACCTGCAGGCAAGCGCTTTTCTTTTGCGGGGTCTACAACATCACCGTCACCCCAGAATACTGGGCCTGAAATTACCGTGAAAACACGATAGTCTTTTTCCACACCATGCGGTGGTAAGATATTGCCCTTAGGAATTTTCAGGAAAACGGTTTTGGGTTTTCCGGTTTCATCCATAACAACAGGCGCAATTTTTGCAACGTCATGCACGGTTTTATACGTAAAGTCATCTGGGGTAAAAGTGTATGTTTCAGCCATAGCCGCACTATGGAGGCCCAGCATAAGCAGCGCAGAAAGTACAATTTTTTTTCATATGCAAACCTTAGGGGGATAGTTTGTTGTAATAGCGCGCATAACTACGCCTTCCCCTCTGTTGCAGTCATGATCCATATCAATCATGATCTCAGCAATTATTAATTAAATTAGTTTTTATATAAAAAAATGAAATATCCAGGTTCTTCCGCACTTTTCGTGATGGGTATCTTGTACTGAGGTTCCGGAACTGGGAAATCCAGAAAGTCGTTCACTTTCATGGATATTCCCCAGTGTCACGCCTTCGGTCTCTTGATCTTCCCCGTTCCCTCGTCGTTCGTCGTGTTGTTGCACTGGATAACAGAGTGGAGATCGAAGTCGGTCTGCGAAAACGGAGTGCAGTGTGTCCGGACTGTCAGTGCCCGACACAACGCATTCACAGTTTCTATCAGAGAAAACTCGCGGATCTTCCATGGCAGGGCCGTCCAGCCACGCTGATCGTTTCTGTGCCGCGCTTTTTCTGCCAGACGATGCTTTGTCCACGTCGGACGTTTGTCATGCCCCTTGAGGGGATAACCGTGCGTCATGGCAGACAGACCACACGTCTTGCCGATCTTCATTATTATATCGCCCACACCCTGGGCGGTTCCGCTGGAGCACGAATGACCGTGCGCCTGTGTTGCCCCATCAGCGCGGATACTCTTGTCCGCCGTCTTCTCTCACGTGTGCAGAACACCACAAAAGGCACGGCCCTTACACGTGTGGTGAGGGTGGATGACTGGGCATGGCGGCGGGGACATCACTATGGAACGATTGTGGTCGATCTTGAGAAAAATGATGTCATTGACCTCCTGCCAGATCGGGACGCTGATACCCTTGCCCGATGGCTGCAGGTCCACCCCGGTATTGAAATCATTGCCAGAGACCGTGCCGGTACTTATGCAGACGGATGCCGCAGAGGCGCACCATCCGCTCTTCAGGTGCCAGGCCGCTGGCATCTGCTGAAGAACCTGTCAGACGCTTTTGTCAGCATTCTGGACCGTTTTACGACGACTGTCAGGCCCCTGACACGACAGATGAACGTATCAACGGTCGTAAGCAAAATATCTGAAACAATCAGAGCGCATCCAGAAGAGGCGCAGGCGGTCGTCAGGTCAGCCTCTGGGGAACGGCGTGACATTCTTTTCAAGGAAGCTCTTGCCCTGAAAGCAGCGGGACACAGCATTCAGGCTATCGCCACAACGATCGGGGTAGAGAGAAAAACCGTGCGGCGCTGGTTTCAGCGGGGCCATGCACCACCATGGAAAAGAACGGTTCCGTCACGCAGCATACTCGTGCCTTACACAGCCCACCTGGAAAAGAGATGGTCCGAAGGATGTCGCAATAGTCGTCAGCTATGGCGGGAACTCCTGGAGCAGGGCTTTGCAGGACAATATGGCACCGTCTGGAAATGGGTGGCGACGCGACAGGGATGTTCCGCGAAACCCGTTCCTTCCGCGCATGTCGTTGCACCTCGGGGACGCAGACTTGCGCGGCTTCTCCTCGCAGAGGATCCGTTATCTGCCGGACAGGAGGGACTGCTGGTTCCTGCCCTTCTGGAAGCTGAACCGCACCTTGCCGTCACACTCTGCTGGCTCAGGAAAATGCAGACCCTGCTCTGTAAAAGGGGTGACACCTGCACGGGAGGCGATCTGAAGGCTCTGCTGGAAGAAGGAAAGACGACGCTGCTGTCACGTCTGATTCCCGCGCTTGAACGGGATGCGGCTGCCATTGAAGCGTCTCTTGTCACACCTTGGACAACCAGCCCGGTTGAAGGACAGATCAGCCGACTGAAAATGATCAAGCGAACCATGTTCGGAAGAGCAGGCTTCGAACTCCTCAGGGCGCGTGTCCTTCAGCCCGCATAATCAAAAAACATCATCACGAAAAGTGCGGAAGAACCCAGTTTTCAGTGAAAATCAACAGTCTGATGCTCTGAACGCCAATCGAAAGATGATTTTTGAAAGAATGTCGGAGAGACAAGTTACCAGTCGGAGGCAGGTCTGCCACCCTCTCGTCCCATGCCGACGGAGGCGCTGTAGACTGAGCACTGGTATGATGAAGCGGTTTCTGACCGGCAAGTCCTGCTCAGAGTGGCAGAGGCCGCCCATCCACGACCTCCTTCATAACGAAGAATGTTCGTGTCTGACGTACGCCAGGCAGGGCGATAAGGCGGCTGGCGTGAAACCGGTTGAAATCCGCCATATCCTTTACCCTAATTTTAAGAAAATAATCGAAATCCCCGGCCACAAGATAACAGTCCAGGATCGTCCTGATGTTGTGTACGGCCTGTTCGAACAGGCCGAAGCTGTCCGGTGTAGATCGGTCAAGAACGACACCGACGAGAGCCAGCGTACCAAAGCCGAGTTCTGCCGGTTCGAGCTGTGCGTGGACATCGCGCACGTAACCCTCTGTCATGAGACGCTGGACGCGGCGATGGCATGTCGCCGCGCTGATATTTGCCTCCTTAGCCAGCTCTGCATTGGGCATGTGGCCGTTCTTTTGAAGCAGGCGCAGCAGGGACATATCGATTCGGTCCAGGTTTTCTAACATGAAAAAATCCTCCAGATTGATGGCATTTTATGATGAGTAACATACGATATGATCGATTTTGGAGAATTTTAGAAGTTCTATTGGCATCCAATAAGAAAGCACCTTCCATAAGAAGTGTGGGATAGTGCGGACGTCATCTCAGGGGCGGTCCAGTCAGCAGAAGCGCCCTTTTCATTACGGAGTGCGCCCATGCTGAAGCTCGACCGTTTATGTGGACGGCCGTTTAAAGGCAATGCTTCACATTGTCTTTCCCATGCAATTTCCAAAACGTATTATTCTACTGGCGGATGATGCATACCGATTTAACGTGAAGACCCGGTCAGATGCGCTCTTATGTCCGGCCTGTTTATGCGACTTTATGCGCTGGCCATCATGGGTGTGCGCTCACGTGTCAGGCACCAATCTCGTATCGCGTGCTCAGGGGCACAGACGGTCGAACGGTATGGCCTGAACTGTTGCTGAATGACAGTCTTCCCATCACGTCGGTTCGTACATACTGCCGGATCTACCGGAGCAAGCTCCGGTGTCCATCGTTCTGCTGGTGCAGGTCAGCCTGCTGAAACACTGACACCAGTCGGACGATAGATCTCTTTACGTGACAACAACGCCCAGATGATACGAGCCATTTTATTGGCAAGTGCAACTGTTGCCAGACGCCTTGGACGACGCGCCATGAGTTCGCATAGCCACTGACCCGCAGCGCTATCCCACTTATGGGCACGATGAAGCATGGCCGTCGCACCAAGAACCAGCAACGTTCTTATCTGCCGGTTGCCCGTTTTGGTAATCCTTCCCAGACGGGTTTTACCGCCGGTAGAATACTGACGAGGCACAAGCCCAAGCCAGGCAGCAAAGTCGCGCCCGCGCCGGAAGCTCTGCAGGTCAGGCGCAAAAGCTTCAATCGCAAGAGCGGTCAGAGGACCCACTCCAGGCATGCTCTGCAATCTGCAGGTGTTTTCACTTTCCTGGGCAAGCATCCTGATCTTCTTTGTTCTGACATCAATCCGCACACTCTGCTCCGAAATCTGTCGCAGCAGATCAAGGCATTCCTGCTTCACAGCCTCTGGCAGAACCGCCTCATCCAGCATGGCTTCAATGTGTCTGATATGCGCAATCCCCTGTGGCACGACGAGACCGAATTCATACAGAACGGCACGCAGGGCATTCACCAGTTCCGTGCGCTGGTGCACCAGACGCTGCCGGGCCCGGAAAAGAACGCCACGCGCCTGCTGCGCTTCAGTGCGTGGTTCGACAAAGCGCATTTCCGGCTGACGGGCCGCAATGACAATCGCTTCCGCATCAGCAGCATCGTTCTTCTGGCGCTTCACGAAAGGCTTCACATACTGCGGAGCGATCAGTCTGACCTCGTGACCAGCTCCTGCCAGTTCGCGAGCCCAGTAATGCGCGCTCCCGCACGCTTCAAGAACGACCAGAGCAGGCGGCTGCGTGGCCATGAACTGCATAAACTGCTGACGACGCAGCTTTTTGCGAAACATCACCTCGCCCGCACGCGAAGCTCCATGAACCTGGAAAATGTTCTTTGCCAGATCAACGCCTATCACTGTATCCTTCATCTGCCGTCCTTTCGCGCAGTCGTTTCTTCCAACGACCATTCTGGCACATTGCGATGCCGTGCGGGGAGGACGGCAATCACCCCATCTCACACTTGAGGCAATTTCAGGTCATTTTGTAGAATTCAGTCATCCCACAGGAGCCCGATCTGGAATATTGACGATATTGTGCTTCTGGCGGCGGGTTCTGAACGCAGTGAGGGTGTCACGGCCTGAGAAGGCAGTGTTGGTGGAAGCTATGTGGTCTGTGCACTGTCTGTTTCTTCAGATGGCCTGCCGGAGCCTTCGCAATCGTGCATGAGCGAGGGCGAATTCATGCTGACAGGGGAACATGTCCGGCATGGACAGGACAATCCGACGGACGCTGAGCGTTACACGTGTCGCGATTTTGAGCAGTCGTGCGCGTATGGTGCCACAGGTCGCCGTCTCCAGGCTGGTCTGGCCAAGGGCCAGTCTTTGCAGAGCGGTCAGCAGGACATAGGCTGCGGCCGAGAACCACAGCCGGAGCTGGTTGGCCCGGATGGTGTGGGACGAGGTCCTGTCTGAGAACAGATCCATCTGGCATTCCTTGATGCGGTTTTCCATATCCCCGCGTGCGCAGTAAATCTGTTCGTAGAGATGGCGGGGGTCGGACATTCCCTGCGGTAGCGTGGTGACAATAAAGCGATGATAGCGGTTGCCGTGGCGCCATTCGGCCTTGGCCACGACCCGCCTGCGGCGCGTCCAGCTGTCCTTTGTGATCCAGTCAAAGGAGGCAAAGCCGCGCGCCGCTTTGCCTGTCGTGGCGGCTTCGTCACGAACCTCAGCGGACAAAGAGGCAATCCGGTCATACAGGCGGGTGTTGCCTGCAAGCCCGAACAGGAAGTCAACGTGGTTGTCTTCGCACCATGTCATCAGACTGTCCCGGGCGAAACCGCTGTCCCCACGCACCAGGATACGCACCCGGGGCCAGCGGCTCCTGATCTGCTCCACGATCCGGCGGATGTCTGCCAGTGCTTCCTTCCTCGGGTCCCTGTCTGCCGTGCGCAGGGTAGCGCTGAGGAGATGGTCCCCGCAGAAGACATACAGGGGAAGATAGCAGTTATGGCCGTAATATCCATGAAAGGCCCGGCCTTCCTGATGGCCATGGATACGGTCATCGGTGGCATCCACATCCAGAACGATCCGGGCGGGTGCGCGCTCATGCTGGTCCATGAAAAGCGTCACGAACAGGGTAGCCAGGGCCTCATGATCAGCAATGATGCGGCAGTAACGATCTGCCTGCTGCCCACTGCGCTCTAGCCGGTTCAGCGTGGATTTTCCTGCCAGTGCCGCACAGTTGGCCCGGCTTCCTGACAGACGTCCCGATACCAGACCCATGACAGGATCATGACGTAAAGCGTCATGGTCATTAAGGTCTTCATAGCCCAGTGCCAGGCCCATGATCCGCTGACGGACAAGGTCTTCAACCCGGTATTCCACAAAGGCAGGATGCCGCTCATCGCGAAAACATGCAGCAAAGCGGCGGCTGAACCCCAGACTATCATCGACCTGCTTTACCAGGATGACACCGCCATCCGAACTCATGCGACCCCCGTCAAAACGGGCTACAACACGCCGTCCATAGGAGGCTGGAAATTCATACGCGCCTGCGCTACACTCTGTCTGCATCGGGTTTTCTTATAGCTTACGAAAATTTCTTTTACACAAAATAGACTTTTTCATAATCTAACCCGATGTACAACCCTTCCGTGAGATTTCCGCGTCGAAGCATCCATGCCGCCATATTTCGCGCGCCACCGGTAAAACGTGGCGTTGCTAATCCCATGCTCCCGGCACAGGTCAGGAACCGGGACACCGCCCTCAGCCTGGCGGATCACACCCATGATCTGGGCGTCAGTAAAGCGATCACTCTTCATCAGAATCTCCTCAATTCTTACGCTGAGAAAATTCTCATTCAAAAGTCACTCTTTTTATGGGGGGATTACCATACAGATCCACAACTCCATCACGGGATCCTCAATCCCTTGCGTTTCAATACGCAGGCTCTGATAGGGATATTGTGTCCTGATGGTCATGACGTCCCGATAGGCAAAATCCCGACCATCACGGCGTCTCTGGCCGTAAATCAGCGCCTCACTCAAAGGCTGCTTGCCGCCCGTTCGTGCAAACGTTTAACGGGCCTCAACAAAATCATCTCCGTGATCCATTCCCAGAAACCGTGGCTTCATTTTGCCGACAAGTCGGCTATGCAGAACCTGGTGATTCATATCCATCAGGTTTTCATGCATGAAACTGTAATGACAGTTCACCACCTGGCGGAAGCGCCGCGTGCGGTAACGTCTGTCTCTCACCCTTGGAAAGTCAGGGAATGGGGTTTTGTCCGCAAGAGACTGATCCCCCATAAAAACAAAAATGAGCCCATCTTTTTCCCGGCAGGCCCAGGTCCTGAGACGCAGACATTGCGCTTCGGCAGAAACATTGGGCGAAACACATTGTCCGTCTCGGTTATATTTCAAACCATGAGCGATACAGCTTAGAAGATCACCATGGACCTCTCCTTTGGCGAGCAGAACCTGCCGATGGGCGCACAGGCCATCCAGAGCGTAAGGCACACCGCTTTTGGGACGCACGACGACGATATGCCGTCCTGCAAACCGGACATCGATTGCCTTTTCCCGTCCCAATTCACGGGACCAGGCGACAGGATACCAGAAGTCCGGATTGGTTCTGACTCGTCTTAAATCGATCTGTGCCGCGCACACTGAATGGTCTGAAATTTAGTGAAGCTCGTTTTCCATTGCCTCGGCATTTCAACTGGCTCAGCACAAAGCGAAACGAAGCAACACCCCGACATGGAGCATTGTGCCGTCTCTCACAGTTTCTCTGAGCAAGTGTACCCGTTACCAATACCGGACAGAATGGGTCATTGTCCGGTGACTGAATCTCAAGTTTCTAACGGATCAATGCTGTCTGCAGCACAAAAGCGTCATTCGTATATCGGCCACAAATGATGGGGTAAAAAACTCTGGCCTGAAAAGAGCCGTCGCCTGATTCATCAGGAACGACCGAGGCATGAGGCAGACAGGCATATATTCTCTCCTCTCTTCGGTCATCCCGCCCGACGGTTGGTGGCTGAGCAATGGCAGGTCTCCTGGCTCACGGATCATGGCCAACTGGTTCCAACCTTCCCGTCCCCTATGGGAACAGTGGTCCACGTTCAGGGCGAACGAACCAGCGGCATACCGCCTACAGTTGCGGGAGCAGCCTCCGACTTCGCGCCTGGACGGTCGTCTGACCAGTGCGTGACGGAGTTCCCTATTAACCCGCTTGCGCGGGACCATTGAAGCGTTTGCCTCTGTAACATGCCGCCAAACGCATCCAGCGTGCAAGCTGGAACATCATGGATGGGGCAGAAGGCAGATATCAGTTTTTCGCATGTAGAACATCCGTCTGACTCGCCAACACGCCGGAAAACAAGCGCCCCGTTGATAATGTCTCTGGCTTTATCTCCTCCGGGTAAGGCTTTGCTTCCATCAACCCATGAACGATATTTATGTTTTTATGAAATAAAATCATTTTTGTTCACTGTATCATTCGGGCATAAAGCAGACACCGCGCTTACCAGCACACATGATGATGACCACGACCTGAGAGAACTGGAAACGAAATTTGGGGCCATCTTGAATCCCCATAAATCAAATTCTGGTTTTTCGTGGTAAAAGAGATGCAGAGCCATAATGATTAAGGACTTTACATTCAGTATCAATCGACTTCGCTTTGATGAGAACTATCATCCATCCGATAAGACACGCCTCACGACCAATTTCGCCAATCTGGCGAGAGGGGAAAGCCGTCAGGAAAACCTGCGTAATGTCCTGCTGATGATTGACAATCGTTTCAATGATCTGGCCCATTGGGATAACCCCAATAGGGATCGCTATTCCGTCGAGCTTGAAATCATTTCCGTCGACATGGATATCGATTTTTCTGGCAAAAGCGACAGCTTTCCGCTGATCGAAGTTCTGAACACGACGATTGTCGATAAAAAAGCCAACAAGCGCATAGATGGTCTCGCAGGGAACAGTTTTTCCTCGTATGTGCGGGACTATGACTTCAGCGTGTTGCTACCGAAATATAACAAAGATAAGCCAGAATTTAGCGTTCCTGATAATTACGGGAACTTGCATGGAAATCTTTTTAAGAGCGTTGTGAATTCCACGGCGTACAAAAATAATTTCAGGAAGCCCCCTGTCATATGCCTTAGTGTCTCAACCAATCGGATCTATCATCGAACAGAAAATCAGCATCCTGTATTGGGTATTGAATATCAGCAGCGCGAATTTTCCCTGACGGATTACTATTTTGAAAAAATGGGAATGCAGGTTCGCTATTTTATGCCACCCAATAGCATGGCACCATTGGCGTTCTATTTCTCCGGCGATCTGCTGTCTGATTACTCCGCTCTTGAGCTTATCAGCACCATCAGCACGATGGAGTCTTTCCAGAAAGTTTACCGTCCTGAAATTTACAATGCCAATTCTGCTGCTGCCGATTGTTATCAGCCGAGCCTGAAGAATCAGGACTATTCAAATACCCGAATTGTCTACGATCGCGAGGAGCGCAGCCAGCTGGCGACCGCACAGGGGAAATATACGGAAGAGAATTTCATCAAGCCGTATCACGATGTTCTTGAGCAGTGGTCTGCCAGTTACGCCGTTTGATCAATCAGAAACACAAGGCCATCTCTTATGAAAACACTGCTCCCTACCTCAACGGCCGGCAGCCTGCCCAAACCTTCATGGCTTGCCAAACCCGAGACGCTCTGGTCACCCTGGAAATTGCAGGGTGAGGAACTGATCAAGGGTAAACAGGATGCGCTAAGTCTGACCCTGGACGATCAGGATCGTGCCGGAATTGATATCGTCAGCGATGGTGAGCAGACACGTCAGCATTTCGTCACAACGTTTATTGAGCATCTCAGTGGTGTCGACTTCGAAAACCGTCAGATGGTTAAAATTCGCAACCGCTACGATGCAAGTGTGCCGTCAGTCGTAGGCACCGTGACGCGTGAGAAGCCGGTCTTTGTCGAGGATGCGAAGTTTTTACGCACACTGACGAAGAAGCCCATCAAGTGGGCGCTGCCTGGCCCTATGACCATGATCGATACACTTTATGACGGCCACTATAAAAGTCGCGAGAAACTGGCCTGGGACTTCGCCAAAATCCTCAATCAGGAAGCCAAAGAGCTGGAGGCGGTAGGCGTCGATATCATCCAGTTTGATGAACCCGCCTTCAATGTTTTCTTTGATGAGGTGAACGACTGGGGTATCGCAACATTAGAAAAAGCTATTGAAGGACTGAAATGCGAAACCGCAGTCCATATCTGCTACGGCTATGGCATCAAAGCCAATATTGACTGGAAAAATACTCTTGGTCAGGAATGGAGACAATATGAAGAGATCTTTCCCAGACTTCAGAAATCCAATATCGATCTGATTTCACTGGAGTGTCAGAACTCCCGCGTTCCGATGGATCTGATTGAACTCATTCGTGGAAAAAAAGTCATGGTCGGCGCTATTGATGTGGCAACCAATACCATTGAGACGCCCGAGAAGGTCGCTGACATCTTGCGAAAGGCACTTCAGTTTGTCGATGCCGACAAGCTTTATCCCTGCACCAACTGCGGTATGGCTCCTTTGTCGCGTGAAGTGGCCCGAGGCAAACTCAATGCCTTAGGCGCAGGCGTGGAAATTGTTCGCAAAGAACTCTCGGTCTGAGAGACCGCTGGATTGGGATTTCGGTGGTGGAAGAGGCGTAGAGACAACCACGTCGGTGCGCTCTTCCGACAGCCTGCTTTTTAGTGTGTCAGTCATGGCAGTCGGAAAGAGGTGCAACGCCCACTTTTTTCCTGAAGGCTTCAGGCAGGAGATTGAGGCCGTATTTAAATCCAGAACGAAGAAAGCGATAGTTGTCAGTCGAAACTATGGAAACTATCCGAATGGATCGCGCAGAAGCATCACGATAAGAGTTTATAAAAATGAACTGAAATGATACATTTTTATCATTATATGAATTTTGTGCATTTATCGGACGAGACATGGGTATTCTGGAGCGCAGTCATCTGACAATCATTCGGGAAGTCACGCGCGAGGGCTCGTTGACGGCCGCCGGGATGCGGCTGAATCTGACCCAGCCAGCGCTCAGCCATTCTATCCGCAAGATCGAGCAGCAGCTCGACGTAAAGATATGGCGGCGGGAGGGACGGTCACTCGTGCTCACCCAGGCAGGGAAATGGCTGTTATCACTGGCGAACCGTCTGCTTCCGCAGTTTGAACTTGCAGAAAACCGTCTTGAACAATTCGCAAATGGAGAGCGTGGTACACTACGCATCGGCATGGAATGCCACCCCTGCTATCAGTGGCTCCTAAAGGTGGTCGCTCCCTATTTGGATAGATGGCCGAAGGTTGATGTGGATGTACGACAGAAGTTCCAGTTTGGTGGGATCGGCGCGCTGTTCAGTAATGAAGTTGATATTCTGGTCACACCTGATCCGCTTTACAAACCCGGCCTGACGTTCACACCGGTTTTTGATTATGAACTCGTACTGGCTGTTGGTCCCGAACATCCTTTACGTGAAGAAAAGTTCGTGTTGCCGGAGCAGCTTGCAGACGAAACATTGATTACCTATCCCGTTCCGTCAGAACGGCTTGATATTTACACGCAGTTTCTGCAACCAGCCGGGATTGGTCCACGGCAGCAAAAGCAGATCGAGACGACGGACATCATGCTGGTGATGGTGGCCCATGGAAGAGGCGTTGCAGCACTTCCACGCTGGCTGGTGGAAGAGTATGCCTCCCGCTTTGAACTTTACCCTGTAAAACTTGGTAAAAAAGGCATTGCGAAACAGATATTTCTTGGTCACCGCGAAACTGACGATGAGATTCAATATCTGCGGGACTTTATCGAATTCGCCGCTTCACCTCATTCAGATCGTTAAGGATTGTTTCTGACATTCACATTTAGAATGTCTTCGTGCCTCTGCTTCCTAAGAAACAGCAGGTTCGGTGGCTACAGGGATGGGATGCAGGACAAACCCCAGCGATTGTGCGCGTCGGTGTAGATTGGAGACGACACGTTTGCGATGGATTTCATCGTAATGTCCTGCTCCGGGATCGGCATAAACCATGCCGTATCTGAGGGTATTATAAAACAGAACTGCTATTTTCCGGGCCGTGGCGGTCACAGCCTTTGCTTTCCCGACCCGCGCTGACAGGCGTCTGTAAAAAGTCCCCAACGCAGTATCGCTTCGCCCGAGCGTCGTGGCAGCCAGACGTAGTAGTGCTGCGGCCCGGCTTGAGGATCGGCGTGTGCGAGATGAAAGAAGCTTGCCACCGGAAATCTTGTTCCCCGGAGCGAGGCAGAGCCAGGACGTGAAATGTTTTGCACTTGGCCAGGCGCGGAGATCTGTGCCGCATTCTGCCACAAGCTTGAGGGCCAAGGACACACCGATGCCATGGATCTGCGTGAGATCCACGCCCAGCAAGCGATACAGAATGCCTCGTACGTCGAAGGACGGAGCACTCACCTGCTTTGTCTTGATCCGAGGCTTTGGGAGGTCTGCTGCAGGCTTTGCACTGCCGTGGCTCAAAAGCAGTAGCAGGCCTTCCATGCGGCGATCACAGGCCATGATCCGTTCCTGATAAATATCATAGAGCTCCAGGGCCTGCGTCAGAGCGAACACATGTTCATCTCTATAATTGCCCATCAGAGCTGCCGATATCACTTCTGCCGATGAGCGGCATCTGACGTCGCGCTTAGCGGCCAGCGTCTCTGGATCACGTTCACCGCCGACAATTGCCCGGATAATCTGCATGCCTGTGACGCCAGTGATATCGGAGACGACGTGATGGAGTTGCAGATTCATTTCCATCAGGGCTTTCTGCATGTGCTGGATATGTCCCGCAGCATACTCGACCAGACGTTCACGTTGACGCAAGTAAGCCCGCAATGCGGCAATATCGGCCTGAGGCCGAAAGCTTCCACGCAGCAAGCCATAGGAATGAAGTTGCTGGAGCCATCCGGCATCGCTCACGTCCGTCTTGCGACCGGGTACATTCTTGGCGTAGCGCGCGTTCACCAGAATGACGTCGAAACCATGCTGCTCAAGGATTTCATAAACCGGGATCCAGTAGACGCCTGTAGATTCCATGGCGACACTGGTGACTTTGCATTCTTTGAACCACTCAGCCAACGCATGCAGGTCGGACGTAAATGTGCCAAAGGACTGGATTGGGTCCTTCGCAGCCTCAGGGGACACCGCCGCCATATGCATCCGTGATCCAATATCAATCGCAGCGGCTCCCTGAATATGGCGTGTGAGATCAAAGGACGCTTTTGCAGATTTTCGAGGCATCGTAACATCTCCACACAGTGTGCTGGAGGAGGGTGTGGAACATGCCTATCAATCATCTTCCTAACCGGGATCACCGCAAGGCGGTGTCACCATTCTCAAGTTCGCACAGTTCCATGGACCACGTTTTTTAACGGGGACGAACCCGCCAATAAGCGAACGACCGCTACCCTCCTGTCCGGCACAATAGCATGGCCCGTTTCTATGCCGCACAGGCGGACAAACGTCCGGGATCGTTTTTTACAATGTCCGGTTTCTCTATTTTCCTTTCGATACCGGATGTTCTGTTTACGCCCTCATGTCGGACGTAGGGCTCGGCAATCTGCGTTGCCGGAAGCGGACGTCAAATCATAACCGGCCTGCCAGGCGGGTCAGAAGATCCATGCGCTCATGCAGGATGGCCACGACCAACGCTGGTGCGCCCTCACGCGGCAGGCAGAAAATGTAGTGATGGTCGACCCGTACCATTCTGAGCCCGGGATACAGCGTGCTCATATCCTTGAAAGCGCTATGGCCCTCGACGAGACTGACAATGCCTTGCTCCAGAACGGCGACATATCGACGAACCTGAGCGTCTCCCCACTGTTTTGTTGTGTAACGGATGACCGCACGCAAATCAGCTTCCGCGGCTTCAGTAAGGATGTAACTTTTCAAGTGCGCTTCTCGTTGAGTTCCTCACCGAGGATCGCACTGACGCTCTTTGAGCTTACCTTGCCATCAAGGCCTTCCTGAACGCGGGCTCTAAGAAGATTTTTAAGTTCTTGCCACGCCTGGTCGGTATCAAGATTATCAGGGAGCAAGCGTTCAAGCGCATACTGCTTGATCGTTTTGCCCTGTAGCGCCGCCAGTGCTTTCAGGCTCTGGTGCTGCTGATCCGTCATATCAATGGTCAGTCGGCTCATGATATATCCCTCCCACGAAGCACAAACCCACATTAGCACATATGTGGGCGCGATACGAGGAAAAGGTGGCAGTCGCCTCCATGTCGAACATTCAGATGGTCATCACAGCTACCCGAAAGGCGACATTGTTAGGCGCCGCGACAGCATAACGTTTAAGCTCGCTCATAAAACTAAAGACTGAGTGAACAGGCAGAAAACTCTGGCATTCGTGGAAAATCTATTGGCACGATAAGGCATATTTGCACTGCCGCTAATAATACGAGCCCGTAGGACTTAGCAGGCGCATGCATACGTTACGCTTACGATGAAAGTGAAAAAATGACTTCAAATGAGAATGGCACTGAATACGTTAGCGGCCACGAGATTAAGCTGACGCTCCTCCTTACTCCCGAGCAGGCTGCGGGGATGCAAGCGTGGTCCGATTCTATACCTACCTTATATATGCTCGATATCTGCGTAGCGAACGTTACTAAACTTTCCCAAGCAGCCCTAGACGCCAACGCCCGTAAAGCCGCTTTGGTGGAACGCTTGCGCCATCTCGATAAGCCTCAGAATTCCTTTTCCTATTTGCTGGCGCTAATTGAGAAGGCTAGTGGCCCGAAGGCAGGCTTGACCGATGAGGAATTGGAAGCACAGATTCTTCATGACGTTACCAAGATGCGTAAGTTCTTTGTCCACGCAAAGATTCTGGAGGCGGACGAGTTCTTGCTTGGCTTTGCGCGCGTGCTCAGGCACGAGCCGCCTGAACTGGCGCGAGACGCATATCTCGAATTTTTGAGACGGGCTAGCACTACAGTTGCATTTTGTGTCGTGAGTGAGCGCGGATAGCGCTGGCCTGATGTGTTCGTCGAAAGACGGACCATCTGAGGATGTGAGAGACAGGTAGTCTGCGTTGTGCAAGTTTTACGACGAGGCGCCTGATTTCCTGAATGGACCAGCGGACGACGATTATCGTGTTCTGCGTTGTGTTTTTTTCGGTTTCAATGAGTTTGCCTGATACCGGACACTTGCCATGACGGCATAGGCCAGCATGACCAGAGAGACATGCCGATGCCAACCATGCCAGGAGCGGGTCTCGTTATGATCAAGACCAAATTCGTTTTTGGCCGTCTCGAAACATTCTTCGATCCTCCAGCGCGTCCCTTCAACGTTCACGAGTTCCTGCGTGGTTGTCCCTTTCGGGCTCCAGGTCGTAAAATAGGCAAGGTCCCCGTCAGAGATGTTTCGGCGGATCAACAGGCCACGTGTCCATGGTCCGGCTATAGGGCTGTCAAATTCTTCAGCATCCAGATCAGCAAGCGGAAGATACGCCCAGTCATAAAGTCGCTCACCTTTTGTGCCGTGCCCCGCTGACAGACGACGCCAGGCCTGGTCTGGCAGTCCTGCTGCAATATCTTTCGCCTCTCCGGCAATCAGCGGTTCCATTGTCCATGATCCGAACCAGTGATTGCCCTTGACCCCAAGAACGTATCCAATTCCTGCCCGGCGAAGCGTGCGTTCCACATCGCCGACGCCATACACGCTGTCTGCTGCAACCCAGCGGAAGGGCACACCGGCCTCAATATTCCGCTCAATCATCATTGAGGCTAACGCCGGTTTGGTTGCGAACACCACGTCATCGGGAACGTGGGCCTGCTTCAGGCGCTCAGGCTTTGATGTCCAGTCTTTTGGAAGATACAGGGCGCGGTCAATAAAGGCATGCCCCCGTTCCGAAACATAAGCGCCAAACACACCAATCTGGCAGTTCGTGATCTTGCCGGCAGATCCCGTATACTGCCGCCCCACACCGCAGGACGCCTGACCCTTCTTCAGAAAACCGGTCTCATCAATGACCAGCACGCCCTCTTCAGTGCCCAGATGCTCAATCACATAATCCCTGACGACATCACGAAGGACCTCGGCATCCCAGTGCCCGCGCCCCAGAAGCGCCTGCTGCCGCCATGGACCGGGATCTCCTACGGCTTCCGCTCGCATCCATCCCGTCTTGCGTGGTTCATTGCCAATCAGAACGTCAAGGAAGGCACACGCAGAAGCCGCAACACGCTTCTGCGTGAACAGCGGCGCCATCCGATCCTTGGCGGACCGAAGCGAGCGCGCCCATAATTCCAGCGTCTCTTCAACAGACGCACCGCCACTCATCATATCCTGAATCATGGTTACCCATAAATTCAGAACTCAATGCAAAATGCAACTGTAGTGCTAGGCTCAGGACCTATTAATTTATTGAACTGAGCGAGACGTTGTGATTCACAGGCTTACCAATGGAGGTGAGGCTGTGAGTGAGTTGTTTTTGATTTCGGAGAGGCAGATGGAACGGATCAGTCCATTTTTTCCTCTGGCGCATGGAGTTCCGCGTGTGGACGACCGACGCGTCCTGAGCGGGATCGTTTACGTGATCCGCAACGGTCTTCAGTGGAAAGACGCTCCGAAAGCGTATGGTCCGCACAAGACCTTATACAATCGCTTCATCCGGTGGAGCCGCCTGGGTGTCTTCGACCGGATCTTTGTGGCTCTGACGGAAAAGGCTGGCCGTTCGAAGCGTTTGATGATCGATGCAACACATCTCAAAGCGCATAGAACGGCAGCGTCCCTGCTCAAAAAGGGGCTTTTCCCCGCCATATCGGACGCACAAAAGGCGGTCTGAACTCGAAGCTTCATGCCGTCTGTGATAGCGAAGGCCGTCCTGTCCGTCTTCATCTGACGGCCGGTCAGGTTAGTGACTTCAAGGGAGCAGATGTACTTCTGGCAGACCTTCCCGATGAGACAGAAGAGGTCATCGGGGACCGGGGATACGACAGTAATAAAATCAGGCAGTCTCTCGCAGAACGGAAGATCACCGCTTGTATTCCGCCGAAGAAGAACCGGAAATCAAAGCCACTTTACAACTGGCATCTATATAAAAAGCGCCACCTCATCGAAAACATGTTCGCAAAGCTCAAAGACTGGCGGCGGGTGGCAACACGATATGACCGCTGCGCACACACTTTCATGTCCGCTATCCACATCGCAGCAAGCTTCATCTTCTACCTCAAAGAATGAGTCCTGAGCCTAGCACTACAGTTGCATTTTGCATTGAGTTCTGAATTTATGGGTAACCATGATTCAGGATATGATGAGTGGCGGTGCGTCTGTTGAAGAGACGCTGGAATTATGGGCGCGCTCGCTTCGGTCCGCCAAGGATCGGATGGCGCCGCTGTTCACGCAGAAGCGTGTTGCGGCTTCTGCGTGTGCCTTCCTTGACGTTCTGATTGGCAATGAACCACGCAAGACGGGATGGATGCGAGCGGAAGCCGTAGGAGATCCCGGTCCATGGCGGCAGCAGGCGCTTCTGGGGCGCGGGCACTGGGATGCCGAGGTCCTTCGTGATGTCGTCAGGGATTATGTGATTGAGCATCTGGGCACTGAAGAGGGCGTGCTGGTCATTGATGAGACCGGTTTTCTGAAGAAGGGTCAGGCGTCCTGCGGTGTGGGGCGGCAGTATACGGGATCTGCCGGCAAGATCACGAACTGCCAGATTGGTGTGTTTGGCGCTTATGTTTCGGAACGGGGGCATGCCTTTATTGACCGCGCCCTGTATCTTCCAAAAGACTGGACATCAAAGCCTGAGCGCCTGAAGCAGGCCCACGTTCCCGATGACGTGGTGTTCGCAACCAAACCGGCGTTAGCCTCAATGATGATTGAGCGGAATATTGAGGCCGGTGTGCCCTTCCGCTGGGTTGCAGCAGACAGCGTGTATGGCGTCGGCGATGTGGAACGCACGCTTCGCCGGGCAGGAATTGGATACGTTCTTGGGGTCAAGGGCAATCACTGGTTCGGATCATGGACAATGGAACCGCTGATTGCCGGAGAGGCGAAAGATATTGCAGCAGGACTGCCAGACCAGGCCTGGCGTCGTCTGTCAGCGGGGCACGGCACAAAAGGTGAGCGACTTTATGACTGGGCGTATCTTCCGCTTGCTGATCTGGATGCTGAAGAATTTGACAGCCCTATAGCCGGACCATGGACACGTGGCCTGTTGATCCGCCGAAACATCTCTGACGGGGACCTTGCCTATTTTACGACCTGGAGCCCGAAAGGGACAACCACGCAGGAACTCGTGAACGTTGAAGGGACGCGCTGGAGGATCGAAGAATGTTTCGAGACGGCCAAAAACGAATTTGGTCTTGATCATAACGAGACCCGCTCCTGGCATGGTTGGCATCGGCATGTCTCTCTGGTCATGCTGGCCTATGCCGTCATGGCAAGTGTCCGGTATCAGGCAAACTCATTGAAACCGAAAAAAACACAACGCAGAACACGATAATCGTCGTCCGCTGGTCCATTCAGGAAATCAGGCGCCTCGTCGTAAAACTTGCACAACGCAGACTACCTGTCTCTCACATCCTCAGATGGTCCGTCTTTCGACGAACACATCAGGCCAGCGCTATCCGCGCTCACTCACGACACAAAATGCAACTGTAGTGCTAGGAAGCGTGCCTGGCTTTGGCTATCTGCATGGGTTAGACCCACACCTTGCCACACCACGTAAGTCTGTGCCTTCTTTGAAAATGCTAGCTGGTACCGTCACTATTGGTGGGCCACAAGCAGGTATATCTGCTTTAACAGGGCCAAACGGCTGGAATTCCATAGGCTTTACAGACCTGGTGATGTTTGATCCGGAGCGTGATCCACCAGCGTTATTTGCTGTGGGGGATCAGATCCGCTTTTATGCCGAAAGTATTGAAGTGTGATTACAGTTCTAGAAACAGGTGTGCTCAACAGTGTGCAGGATGCGGGTCGGTTCGGTTACCGTCATCTGGGTGTGAGCACTGCTGGGGCGATGGATCCGCTTGCTCTGCGCTGTGGCAACTCATTGTTGGGGAATGTCCCGAATGCAGCCTGTATTGAGGTGCAGACATTTCCTTTCAAAGTTCGTTTCGATAAATCAGTCAGTTTTGTTGTGACGGGTGGAGAAGGTGCCCTAACGCTTGGCGAAAGAAAAATTCTGTCTTGGTTTGTGGTATCTGCGCAAGAAGGAGATATCCTAACAATTGATTATCCTACCGTTGGTGCACGTATGTATCTTTGTGTGCATGGTGGCATTGATGTGCCGGAGGTGCTTGGCTCTCGTAGCACACAGTTGCGTGGTGGGTTTGGTGGCTATCATGGTCGTCCTCTAGAGCAGGGTGATCAAATGGCAGGTGCCGGAGGATGCGTGCCTGATGGTTTTGGTGCATATTTACACCTTCTCGGGCTTTAAATGCGTTGTGTGATAAGGAAAAAACCGTAACATTGCGGGTTATTCCAGCAACAGATTATTTTTTGTTTACGGAGGAATCTCGCAAGCATTTCTGGGATGCATCATGTCAGATTACAGCGCAAAGTAACCGCTTAGGGTACCGCCTAAAAGGGGATGCACTGAAGCTGCTGCACCCTTTAGAATTGCGTTCTTACGGTGTTATCCCAGGTCTTATTCAAGTTCCTCCTGCTGGGGAGCCTATTGTGCAGATGGCAGATGCCAATACTGCCGGTGGCTACCCACGTATTGCAACAGTGATTGAAGCTGATTTGTGGCGGCTCGCGCAGGCGCGTATTGGAAGTTACATTCAGTTCCTGCAATGCGATCAAGCAGAAGGCTTGCAGGCCATGCGAGATGTTGATGGCTATCTGAACAATATTCAGGAAATTTCAGGACTTTACAAAAAATCGCTCATCAGAAGGGATACCGGAAAAACCGGTAAAAAATCATGAAGATTGATTTGAACGCTGATATTGGCGAAGGCTTTGGACGGTGGACTGTTGCTAATGACGACGCCCTGATGAAGGTGATTTCATCTGCAAACATTGCGTGCGGTTTTCATGCGGGTGATCATCTAATTATGGATCGTGTTGTAAAAGCTGCCAAGGAGCAGGGAGTGAGCATTGGGGCGCATCCCGGTTTGCCAGATCGCATGGGGTTTGGCCGGCGCAATGGTGGTAAGCCCAGAAGAAATGGAAGCCATGTTGGCGTACCAGATTGGCGCGCTAAAAGGGATTGCCGCAAGGCATGATATGCGTGTGGGTCATGTAAGTTACCATGCAGCTTTTGGGAATATGGCCAATGCTAATCAGGATTTAGCAGACCGCTTAGCCCGTGTGATTGCAAAAATTGATCCACAGTTGGTTATGTTGGCCATGGAGGGGCATCCCATTGATCTTGCTGCCAGAAAAGCAGGTTTGCGTGTGCGGTATCTCTTTCTGGCAGATCGAGCCTATCAGTCTAGCGGAGCGCTGGTTCCGCGTGGGCAGGAAGGGGCTGTGATTCACGATTTGGATAAAGTTAAAGAGCGTGTCAAACATTTCTTGGAAACAGGGAATGTAACCACATCTGATGGCAAAAGCTTACCCATAAAATCCCGTTCCATACTTGTTCATAGTGATACGGCTGGATCGGATAAATTGGCAGAGGCCATTGCATCTCAAGTTCAGGCAATGGGCGGAAAAATTGCTGCTGCCGATACGGAGTAAGCAGCTATTATCTGGCAGAAAAACAAACTAGCTAAAAATACAGCAAGAAAAGAGATATGATTTTGCGCAGGAAAGGGCAGGAAAAAAGTGGTATGTTTCTGTCCGGAGCAGAACTGTAATGGCTATGCAGCATAATTTGGTGCGTGGCGCTTATCTGCTTGCACTGGCAACATTGTTTACTGCTCTGCTCAATGCGCTTCAAAAAATTACAGGTTCAACACTTTCTGTTGTTGAAATTGTGTTTTTTAGAAACTTCTTTTCAATGCCATTTGTTATTGTTATCGCTTTACGTGGTGGGTTGGTTTTAAAAACGCACCACTTTGGTGGTCATGTTATTCGCTCTGTTGTGGGGCTTATCAGCATGATCATGACTGTTGTGGCTGTCACACATCTGCCGTTAGCTGAACAACAGGTTCTTTCTTATACACAGCCTCTTTTCCTCATCCTACTGTCTATTCCGCTTATGCACGAACGGCCATCTATTCAGAGATGGGTTGCTGTGGGTGTTGGATTTATTGGGGTTATTGTTGTTGCAACTGGCAAAGGCTTGCTAGGGGGCAGTCATAGCACGGTGCCTACATGGGCTTACGCTGTTGCGTTGGGGCAGGGCGCTGTTGGGGCATTAACAACCATGCAGATTCGGCAGCTTTCAGCAACGGAAAAAAGCACAACGATTGCAATGTGGCAGGCCATTTTAATGACAATTGCTACAGCAGCAGCTCTGCCTTTTGTCTGGCAGATGCCAACACGGGCCGATGTGTTGTGTCTTATTGCGGTTGGTGCTTTTGCCGGAATTGCGCAGGTTTTGCAAACAGAGGCTTTTGCTTCCGCTCAGGTTTCAGCCATTGGGCCATTCGCATATTGCGGTCTGATTTGGGCGGCACTTATCGGCTGGCTAGGATTTCATGAGATACCTGGTGTTGCCATGTTTGTGGGTGGGCTGCTGATTATTGGTTCAGGCCTGTGGATGTTGAAACATGAAAGACCGCAAAATTAAAAAGTGGTTTTAGAAACAGACGTTTCATCTGAAGCATAATCTGGAAGATGTTTTTTCTTTTATCTACGGGTGAATTGCGCTCATAATGTTTCGGTATCGTAAATAACATTGATGATCTGCACGATGCAGGGTGGCTCTTGAAGCTATGGGGTTGAAGGGTAGAAAAAGATATGAACAAGGCGGCAGGTTCATCAAGATACATATTATTTACTATGATTTTTCTGATGTACGTTATCAGCTATGGAGACCGCGCAGCCCTTTCTATTTCACTTCCCGCATTGGGGCAGGAATTCTCGTTGTCTTCTGTGCAGATGGGTTGGGTGTCCTCCAGTTTTCTTTGGTCTTATTTCTTGCTGAATTTGCCCTCAACAATATTGTTGGACCTTGTTGGTGCGCGTTTGGTTGGTAGCTTGGCAGTTTCCGTTTGGTCATGCGCTATGGTGTTAGGCGGGCTAACGCAAAATGTTACCCAGTTCATTTTATCACGCATGCTGTTAGGAGTAGGAGAAGCGCCTACATTTGGCGTTGGGGCCACTATTGTTCGGAACTGGGCCAAACCGCATGAGCGTGGAACAGTCATGACTATATTGCTGACAGGCATGCAGATTGGGTTGGCTGGGGGCACAATTGCCGGAGCGTATCTGATTGCAAAAGTGGGGTGGCAGTTTGAATTTATGGCTTTGGGTGCCATTGGGCTTGTGTGGGCACTTGCATGGTGGCTTCTTTATAGGAATCCAAACAAAACGGCTGCGCAACCACGTGTCCGGCCTATTCGGTTTTCAGAGGTTTGCGCACTCTTTCGCTCTTCAACGTTTTGTGGCATTTTGGTTGTGCAATGTACACAAAATTTTCTGAATTTTCTATTGATGTCTTGGGTGCCATTTTACCTTATTCATGAACTACATGTTAACGTTATTGGATCAGGCAGTGGCACGGCGGGATGTTACGTTCTGGGCGCTATGGGTGCCGTTATTTTAGGACGTATTGCTGAGCACATTGTATTCCGCAATCACGCAAATCCTAGCCATCGTCGGTTTATTGTAGCATTTTGTATTATAGGAAGCGCGATGATTGGTATTCTCCCTTTCTTTCATCAAGCAACGCCTATTCTTGTTGTCTTATCCTTGTCTCTCTGTTGTCTGATTGCAGCAAACGGTGCCAACACAGCCATGTTGGCTGATATGCTGCAGGATGGTCAAAAAATAGGTTCTGTTACAGGGGTTACACTTACTTTCAGTAATGCCCTCGGCCTTACAGCACCAATTTTGACAGGATATATTGTGTCATATACAGGAAATTTTAATATGGCATAGTATAGTTGTTCGGTGGCACTAATTCTTGCAGGCTTGATTTCATTACTGATAGTGCGCAAACCCATTGTGATGGCATAGTGTTTAAAAGAGAAATATAGATACTTTAGAGTATCTGGTTTATGTATAAGGGCATCCCTGCAAGAGCTGCTAATGCAGTTTTTCAGGGATTTTTATTATGCAAAATCCGGTATTTATCCATCCGATATAAGCTCTGTCTTGAGTGCAGGGTAGATATATCAATATTAAATATGACGTCAAAACGTAACGGAAACGTATCATAATTTCATAAGATATTTTCTTAATCCTATCGGATTTGAGGGTGATGCGATGGCCAGGATCTCAAAGTTTGAATTGTCGCTTGTCGCGAGTGTTGCATTCGGTGCTCTCATTCCGGCAGAAAGTGGTTTTGCTGCAGATACAACATCTACAACAGCAAACCCACAAAAGGTTCTTGTAAAAAAACCAAAACTACAAAAGCAGTTCCAACACGACGCACCAAAAATCTTGCTGCATTACGTGGTGGGGAGGAATCAGTAGAGGTTGGTGGGCATTCCAGCAACTCTGTCTTTTCTCCTGTAACGCAGAAGCATAGCACCACGCAGGTTACTGTTGTGACGGGTGCTGAACTGTTAAAAACAGGCCAGACAAATGTGTTGTCTGCTTTGGCGCAGGCAAATCCGGCTATTACAACAGCGGCTTTGCCAGGCGGGGGTGCCAGTTCATTTGTACAAACCATGCAGCTGCGTGGGCAGTCTCCAGATGATACGTTGATTTTGGTGAATGGCCATCGTCGCCATATCGGGGCAAACTTCAACTCAAACTCAGGCACCAACCGGGGAAGTGAGCCTGCTGATATTTCCCTTATTCCAATCTCGGCTATTGATCATATTGAAGTTGTTACAGAAGGTGCTTCTGCCCTTTACGGTCAGGATGCCATTGCTGGTGCTGTAAACATTGTGCTTAAGCACAACACACATGGCGGCAGCATAAATTTTAAAAATAGTGGTTATTACGCAGGTGATGGTCAGGATCTGGATGGTTCTGCCAATTACGGCATGGCTCTGGGCCATAACGGCGGCTATCTGGATTTAGCCGCGCAGATTTCCCATCAATTGCCAACAACTCGTGGTGGTGATTTTTATGGGACAATGTTTGATGATTCCAGAAATGAAACAGCAAACCGAAATGTTCAGCGCGGCCTAGGTATTCCTAAATCCACACTGGAAACTATCAGTGAAAACATGTCTGTGCCGTTGGCCAGTAGCGGGTTCAATTTCTATAGCACTTCCACGTTTTCTCACAGACGGGCCAATGTGCCTGAAACCTACAGGGCTAACACTGCTTCTGATGAGTGGATTAATCCTGATCTATATCCTGCTGGTAACCAGCCTTATATTGCAATGGATCAGCTAGATTTTGAAACAGACAACGGCATCAAGGCCCGCAAGTTTGGTTTTGCATGGGATGCTTACGTAACCTACGCACGTGATAAGCAAAATTACCGCACCACCAATTCTGAAAATGTTTCGATACCCGGCAGCACGCAAACATCTTTTTATGATGGTGCTTCAGTTGCCACAGAGCTAACGGCTGGTCTACGAGGCTCTCGTTCATTCCGTCCAGATTGGGCGCCGCGGCCTATCAATCTGCGGTTTGGGGCGAATATCGCCACGATACCTTCCAGATGGTTGAGGGTGAAATGGCCTCATGGAGCGGAATGGGCGCAACAGATCACCCCGGTAACGTTCCCATGGCAGCAACCTATCAGAACCGCGATGTTTATGAAGGTAACGTCAACCTTGATTTCTACGTGACGAAGCAGTGGGAGTGGACATTAGGTGGTCGTGTTGGCAGCTATAACAATATTGCTACGGTAGAAACAGGATCTGTTGGCACACGCTATAACTTTAACAAGCGCTGGGCTATCCGTGCGAATGTGAATACGGGGTATCGTCCACCTACCTTGGGTGCGATGAACTATTTTTATTCTGCGCCTTATCCGGGCTATACGGTAGATCAGATTCCTGCCGGAAGTCAGATTGCCAAATATCTTGGTGCAGGCAGTATGAAAGGGGAATACTCCCGTAGCTACTCAATCGGTTTTGATTCAACGCCAGTTGATGATTTCCATGTAACAGGCAACCTGTATTACATTGCCATTAACGGCAGAATGGGCAGCACAAAAACCTATTCGGTGGATCAGAATGACTCTGTTCTTCTGGAAATGCTGAAAAATGCAAATCTGGAAAGTGCAACATCCCTCTCATATTATGCAAACCTGTATAATACGCAGACATTTGGTGGGGATTTGAGTGCAGACTACACCCTGCACACAAAAAATCTTGGTCAGTTCCGCTTTGCTATGGGTATCAACTTCTCGGATAACGAAATTCGTTCTGCAAAGTCCGATCTGGTAAATGAATATACCAAGATGATGGTTTTGCATTCTGCGCCCAAAAACCGTGAGCAGATCAGCGTAAACTGGACGCGTGGAAAGTGGTCCTTTATGGCGCAGGAACTCCGGTATGGTTCCATTGTCTATATGGCTTCCCCAACGGGGGCGGGCAGTGTGCCTTTCCAGCAGAATCCGGGCTTTATTACCAATCTGGAAGTTGACTATAAAATTTTCCCGCGGTGGACAGTTGGTATTGGGGCTAACAACGTAGGAAATAAACATCCTACCCGTGTGTCAAGTTCCATTGCCAATACCCAGCAAGGCCTTGCCAAATATGCATCCTATTCTCCGTATGGGTTCAGCGGTGGGATGTATTATGTGAAAACCTCTTTGGATTTCTAAAGGGAAAGAAAGGTGTTCACACTTAAGCCTTTAGGGTCAAGGCTGACACACCTTGGGTTATTAAAACAAATAGCTCAAGCCAGTGCAAAAACAGCGAGAGCATAATGCAGAATATTTCAGAACATTCCGAAAAACTGGAAAGTGACGCTGCTCAACATTCAGAGGGGAAGGAGCGTTATGTTCTTCGCGCTGGAGGCGTGGTTGGAGCTGGAGCGCTTATAGCGGTTCTTCTTTTGCATGGAGCTGGTGTGTGGGGGCTGATGTATGGGATGGGGACGAAGGCGAGCGTGCCTGTTGAGCATCCGCCTATCCAGACCCAAGTGCTGCCACCCCCTCAGCCGCCACCGCCACCACCTCCACCGCCGCCGCCGCCGCCAGTGATGGCCGAGCCACCGCCACCGTTCATTCCGCCGCCCAAGATCAAGGTGCCCCCACCGCCCAAGCCGCCCATCAAGCATGTGGCCAAAACGCCGCCCAAACATCCGGCGCCACCACAAACCAAAACGGCCAAGGCCCCACCAGCCGCCACCGAGCCTGCAGCCAGCGCACCCCCATCCGATGCACCGGATACCACGGCTGGCACGGCACCGCTGAACCATGTGCAGCCGGTCTATCCGCCAGAAATGGAGGAAGAGAACATTGAAGGGCGTGTGACAGTAGCATGCGATGTGGAACCTACGGGCATGACCAGTAACTGCCAGGTGCAGTCAGTCTCCGGCGGTCAGGCTTTTGCCAAGGCGGCATTGGATTACGTGCACAAGGCCCGCTATCGCCCGGCCACGCGCAATGGCGCTCCGGTGAAGGAACTGCACAAGGTCTATGTCATTCGCTTTAGGCTAGATGATTAAGATCAGCTTACGAACACACTAACGGATTGCCCGGCCCATAATGGCCACACCCCGCCGGATCGGGCCCTGATGATGAGGATTATGAGGAAGATGACCAGACTGCCCCGTTCTTTTGTGTCAGGTCTTGCGGCTCCGGCTCTGGCGCTGCTGATGAGCACTGCAGCCCCTGTGGCAGCCTTTGCGCAGGATGCGGTCGCCACAGCGCCTGCAGCTACGGCGCCCGCCCCTGATGCGGCGCCATCTTCCGCGCCGGCTCCCGCAGTCACACCGGATGCAGCCCCCACAGCCAGCGCTCCGGCTGAACAGGCCCCACCTGCGGCAGACACCAAGGAAGAAGCCAATCCCTACGGTCTGGGCGCCCTGTGGTCCAATGGGGATATCATTGCCCGCGGCGTGCTGCTGATCATGCTCACCATGTCTTTGGGCACATGGTATATCATGATCACCAAGTTTATCGAGCAGGCCCGCCTGTTTGCCGCCGCCAAGGAAGCCACCAAAAGCTTCTGGACCAAGCACAGCATTCAGGAAGGGGCTTCCGCTCTGACCTCCACCTCTCCGTTCCGCTACATCGCCGATACCGGCATTGTGGCTGCCGAGCACCATGAAGGCACGATGCAGGAAAGCATCGACCTGCATAGCTGGACGGGCATGTCCATCCAGCGCGCGGTGAACAACATCCAAAACAGCCTGCAAAAGGGTCTGGCGTTTCTGGGCACCGTGGGGTCCACCTCTCCGTTCATCGGTCTGTTCGGCACGGTGTGGGGGATCTACCATGCGCTAACAGCTATCGGTATTGCCGGTCAGGCCTCCATCGACAAAGTGGCCGGACCTGTGGGTGAATCCCTGATCATGACAGCCATTGGTCTGGCCACCGCTGTGCCAGCCGTTCTGGGTTACAACCTGCTGGTGCGCCGCAACAAGACAGCCATGGATCTGGTGCGAGACTTTGCCTCTGACCTGCAGTCCATCCTCATCGGGGGTGTGCGTCATGGGGCCGCTGTGGACCAGATTGTGGTGCGTCCGGATAACTCCCCCACCACAGCCACTGTATCCAACCGCATCGGGTAATCAATCAGGTCAAGGCAAGGAGAGCGCTTATGGGCATGCAGATTGGCGATAGTGGCGGGGAAGACGACGTCGTCTCCGCCATCAACACCACACCGCTTGTGGATGTGATGCTGGTGCTGCTGATCATCTTCCTGATCACCATTCCGGTGGCCACACATACCGTCAAGGTGCAACTGCCCAAGGACATGAACCAGCCCACCCAGACCAAGCTGAGCAATGTGGTTTTGGCCGTTACGGCGGATGGACAGACCTTCTGGGATGAAACGCCGATCAAGGACCGGGCCGATCTTTTGGCCCGGCTGGAGAAGGCGGCGGTGCAAAAGCCGCAGCCGCAGATCCAGATCCGCGGAGATGTGACCACACGCTATGAGAGTGTGGGCCGTCTGGTGGCCACGTGTCAGGAAGCAGGCATCAGCCATATCGATTTCATTACGGAAAAGCCGAAATAGGCAGGGGCGGGTGGCGCAGCACGCCACCCCATCCTGTGGGGGAGAGCACAGACCATGGGCATGAATGTTGGCTCTGAGAGCACAACGGAAGATGAAGGCATTGTAGACATCAACACCACGCCACTGATTGACGTGATGCTGGTGCTGCTGATCATGCTGATCATCACCATCCCGTTGCAGACGCAGGCGGTCTCGATTGATCTGCCACAGGGTAATCCACCGCCCAGCACGGAAGAAACCCCTGTGGTGACGCTGGTTGTGGACTTTGACAACTCGCTGACTTGGAACGGTCAGCCCATCAATGGTGAGGCCGATCTGCAGGCGCATCTGCGTGAGATCGCAAGCGGGCCCGAGGCCTCCCGGCCAGAATTCCATCTCCAGCCCAACCGTCTGGCAGACTATAAAACCGTCGTTCACGTCATGGCCGATGCACAGCGCCTCGACGTTACAAAACTCGGAATCGTCGGGCAGGAACAGTTCGCTGACGGTAAGTGAAAAATGGAGGCTCTCTCTTTAAGCAAACATTTTTAAAGAGAGAGCCATCTTGAGGGCACGTTAAAAACAGACATGCTTATTTCTTGGGTTTTTTAGTGGGTTTTGCAGGCGGATCTTTATCTCCTGTAAAACCAGTTTGAGACGGTGGATCACTTGCGGGAAAGCTTTCATCTAAAGCTTCATCAAGTTTTTCATCTTGAGCCTGTTTTTTGCTGTCTTTGTTTTTCTTTTCGGCCATAACAAACCTCATACATATTGCTGTGAAAACATGCCGCACCAACAATGGCAGGATCTTTGTATGTCTGCCTGTTTGGCGTAGGACATACAGATACAACGCTTCTGGCAAGTAAGGTTTCCGGTTTTGACTTTTTGAAAAATGATTTTGCTATCTGTTTGAAAATTTGAATAAAATAAAACCTATCATCGGGAGGAAAGAATATTTCCTCTGCTGATAAGGCCATAAGAACCTAGGTATTGGTTATCGTAGATATACTGTTGCTTTAGAACGATGTTTTAAAAACTTCAGTGGCCAGATTACGTTGTGCACGGCATTCTTCTGCCAGAAAATCCAGCAAAGCACGAACAGCCGGCACAAGCCCACGGCGAGATGGAAAGACTGCGTGAATAATACCCGCCTGTGGCTGCCATCCGGGAAGAACGCGCACTAAACGCCCTGCTTCAATATCTTGCCACACCATCATGGTGGGCATTTGCACAATACCTGCACCTACAAGGGCAGCTTCTCGCAGTACAGCCATATCATCCGTTGCCAACCGGGGTTCATGAAAAATGGTCGCTGTTTGTCCTTCTTGGTTTTCGAGTAACCAAGAATGTGATCCCGGTGTGGTATGAAAATCTAAACTGGGAAAAGCGTTTAAATCAGCCGGAGAAGCCAGTGAGTGAGGTACAAGATGAGGTGCAGCAATCACAAACACTGCGTGCTGGTATCAAGTGTGCGCATTACAAGATCGGATGAAGCAATGGGCGGAAACCGTACGCGTATTGCAAGGTCCATGCCTTCTTTCAAGACATCTACACGCCGGTTGGTGCTTTCAAGCTGCAGCGTTACGGCTGGATAGAGCATGATAAAGCGGGCGAGTAAGGCACCAAATTGAAAGTTTAGCAAAGCTACAGGGCAACTTAGGCGCACAAGCCCACAGGGTTCAGTTTGCAGTTGAGCGACAGAGCGTTCTGCCGTGTCTGCTTCCTCCAACATGGCAATACAGTGTTCGTAAAAGCGGTGTCCTGTTTCTGTAACGCTAAAGTGGCGTGATGAACGTTGGATCAAACGCGCATGCAGGCGTTCTTCTAAAAGACGGATACGGCGGCTTAGGAGAGATTTTTGTAGGCCAGTTGCACGAGCGGCGGCGGAAAAACCACCATATTTTACAACCTGCACAAAATATCCAAAGTCATTAAGGTCTCTCATCGTCCTACCTATGAAACGCAATGTTTGATTTAGAAATCTTTATGCGACGATAAGAAGAGCGCATGTTTCGTGTCAACAAAAGGCGCATAAAGCGCTCTTGCTTCAGACAGGACAAAAGTCATGCAGAAGAAAATTCTTGGTCGTTATGGAAATGAACGAGGGCACTGGGTTGGTGACGGTTTTCCTGTACGTTCTCTGTTTTCCTATACTGATTTTGGTGATCACCTTAGCCCGTTTCTGCTGCTGGACTATGCAGGTCCGCATAAGTTTGCGCCAACAGATACACGGCGCGGCGTAGGTCAGCATCCACACAAAGGGTTTGAAACCGTTACCATTGTTTATGATGGTGAAGTGGAACACCGTGATTCATCTGGCGGTGGTGGCATTATTGGTCCCGGCGATGTGCAGTGGATGACAGCCGGCAACGGTATCCAGCACGAGGAATTTCATTCTCCGGCATATGCAAAAGTTGGGGGTGATTTTCGGATGGTGCAGTTATGGGTTAATTTGCCAGCTAAAGATAAAGGTGTGCCTGCCGGTTATCAAACTCTACAGGCTGCAGAAATTCCAACTATTGCGTTTCCAGATAAGAGGGGCAGCCTACGTATTATTGCGGGAGACTATGAAGGTCAGCATGGGCCTGCGCGTATTTTCTCTCCACTAAACGTGTGGGATGGGAAGCTGGAAGAAGGAGCATACATCACACTTTCTCTCCCTGCTGGGCATAATGCCGCTATTGTTTCGCTTGAAGGGAAGTTAATTGTGAATGGTGCAGAAGAAGTGGGAAGTGCACAATTTGCACTTCTGGACCGGGAAGGCACGGATGTAACATTGCAAGCTCCCCAAGCCTCTAGCTTTCTTGTTTTAACTGGAGCGCCGTTGAATGAACCCATTGCTGGATATGGGCCGTTTGTCATGAATACGCGGGAAGAAATTCGGCAGGCATTTGAAGATTTCAATAGCGGCCGTTTTGGCAATATTTCAGCCTGATATGTCGGGCCATGTATCGCAACAATCATACAGGTTGCCTGTTATGTCATCCATGACAGGCAATTTTTTCAATAAATACTTCAAAGGCAGGACAGAAGCATGACGCAGGAAAAAGAACATCTGCATTTTGTGACCGTGTTGGGTAGCCTGCGTAAGGCATCTTATAATGGTATTGTGGCACGCACGTTACCTATGTTGGCTCCAGATGGAATAACTATTTCGGCGCTCGGATCTATCGCTGAGTTTCCGCATTATAATCAGGATGTGCAGGAGCAGGGTTTCCCTGCTTCTGTGCTGGTAATGGGAGAGCGGATCAGGAAAGCCGATGGCGTTATTATCGTAACGCCAGAATATAATTATTCTGTGCCGGGTGTGCTTAAAAACATGCTGGATTGGCTTTCTCGTCTTACGCCGCAACCATTTGCACGCAAACCCGTTGCGCTTCAGACAGTCTCACCCGGCATGATTGGGGGTGCTCGTGCGCAGTATCACATACGCCAGAGTATGGTGTTTATGGATGCCCTTGTGCTGAATAGGCCGGAAGTCATGATCGGTCAGGCAGCAGATAAGTTTGATATAGACAAGCTGGAACTGACTGACGAGAAAACACGCGCATTTCTCACGCGGCAGATACAGTCATTGGCAGATATGGCACGCAGAGAACAAAAGCAGACTATCTAAGGATTTCTGAGGCTGAAAATAAAACCAATATGGGCCTCATGCTTCATTTGTAACAAGAATATGTTCATTGCCGTTAAATAAATGTGTTTTATGTATAATTTCTCTTTCATTTAAGAGCGAGATGAGTAGTCTGCGCGCTTTTCTTCGTGCAGGAGTTTTGTTTCATGAAGCTTTCTACGGCCTTATCCATACTGGATGCCGCCTTGGCAGAGGCGCGCCGGCTTGAAGTGAATGTATGTGTGTCCATTGTAGATGCTGCAGCATGGCCTGTGGTTTTTGCCCGGATGGATGGGGCACCGTTAGGTGTGGTGGATGTCAGCCAGAAAAAGGCACGCACTGCTGCGCTGTTCCAGATGGATAGTGCAGATTTTGCAGCAAAAGGCCGCCCGGATGGTGAAGCCTATACGCTGGAAAATACAAATGGTGGTTTAACCAGCTTTGGTGGTGGACTAGTGATTAAAGCTACAGATGGCTCTTTTTTAGGTGCCATAGGTGTTTCTGGTGCCAAAACGGAAGATGATATTGCCATTGCTCGTGTTGCAATGAAGCAGGCCGTAAATAACTGACCTTTCTTGTTTTTGAGTTTTTAAATGACAACAGCTCCTCAGCCTCCTCCCGCAAGCACCTCATTCATAGAACCGCCTCATGGGCGTGCAGCAGCCTTATTTATTCTCACTTTTGGCACTTTTGTTGTTGGAACAGGTGAGTTTGCCATTATGGGCATGCTGCCAGAATTTGCCCGTTCCTTACATCTATCTGCGGCAGATGCAGGATATGCCATTACCGCCTATGCCTTGGGTGTAGTAATTGGTGCGCCACTTATTACAATTTTGGGCGCGCGGCTTTCCCGTAGGGAACTTCTCCTTTCTTTGTTGGTGCTGTTTTGTTTCGGGAATTTCCTGAGCATTTGCATGCCTTCACCAGAGTTGGTTGAAGTTGCACGGTTTATTACGGGCCTGCCACATGGGGCATTGTTTGGTATTTCTGCGTTGGTTGCGGCCTCAATGGTGGAACGTTCACGCCGAGGGTGGGCTGTTGGCCGTGTTTTGTCTGGCATTGCCATTTCCACTCTGGTGGGTGCACCGTTTTCTACATTTGCAGCGGATCATTTTGGCTGGCGCGTGGCATATCTGATTATCGGTATATTTGGCTGTATTACCTTTTTGGGAGTGTGGCGTTATATTCCGGCTGATCAGCCCAACCGCAAGAACTCACCGCTTAAAGAAGTTTCTGCCATGGGTAACACGCAGGTTCTGCTTACGTTGCTAACAGCGGCTATCGGCTTTGGCGGCATGTTTGCCATTTATACATACCTTACCAGTATCTTGCAGAATGTAACCCATGTGCCTGAATGGTCCGTTATGGTGTATATGGTCATTTGGGGTATGGGCATGCTGGTTGGGGCTAATGTTGGTGCATGGCTTGTAGATCGCAAGTTGGATCTGGCCGCAGTATTGGCACTAGGTGGCAGTGCTATTGTTATGCTGGGCTTTTCCACAGTGCTACATCAGCCGTTGCTCTTGGCGCTTGCTGTATTTCTTATCCCTACATTTGTGAATGGTCTGGGGCCTGCTTTGCAAACGCGTTTGATGGATTTTGCAGGGGATGCTCAAACTTTGGCAGCCTCTCTCAATCACTCAGCGTTTAATATCGCCAATGCATTAGGGGCCGCTCTAGGGAGTATGCTGCTGGCGCATCAGTTTGGTTATTCGGCTCTGGGTGTTGGTGGGGCTGTTCTTTCAGCAGGTGGTCTGGTTGTGTATTTGCTGGCAATTCTGGTATTGCGTCGGAGTGGACAGAAAGAAATCAGACAACCTATCTCCTGAATAGAAACATTATAGTGTTTCATATTCTTGTTTTATATTGAGTTCTGCACGAACGCTTTAAGCTGGAAGGATATATGCCTTCCAGCTTTTTTTGTATTTGTTGAGCGCCAAGAGGTGTGGGGCAGGGGGATAGTAACGGTTTTGATCGGATTTATGCGATCCCACCATAAATAGGATAAGAGTTATAAGACGACTGGTCTAATTATGAATTGACTTCATCTATATCCATTCATATATAGATAGCCAGAACAGGCCATACAGATTCGGTAGGAATATTTCCAGTTTGTATATGGATTTTTGCCATCAGGGATTTTCCTTCTCGATAAAAGTTGACCGGTCTATTTTTTGGATGAGGGAGACGATGCCACACATTGGAGCATTTTGCTCTGCCGGGTGCATGCCGCATTTGCGGGCTCGTTCTGCTTTTTCCATTTCACTGTTCACGAGGTAAAAATGGCGTACGCGACAACCAATCCCTACACAGGGGAAGTTCTTGCTAATTTTCCTGAAGCTACAGATCAGGAAGTTCAGACCGCACTGTCCGAAGCTCATGCCGCTTTTGAAAAATGGCGTGATACCTCCTTTGCTGAACGCGCTCGTATTATGAATGCCGCAGCTGCCATTCTGCGTCGTGATGTTGATAAGTATGCCCGTCTGGGCACGCTGGAAATGGGCAAGCTGTTTGCTGAGTCTAAAGCAGAGGTTATTCTTTCTGCTGAAATTTTCGAATACTATGCAAAATATGCAGAAGAACTGCTGAAGCCAGAATCTCTGCCAGTGGCTGATCCGGCTGAAGGTAAGGCCGTTCTGGTGCATGAACCTCTTGGTATCGTGCTGGCAATTGAGCCATGGAACTTCCCGTTCTATCAGGTTGTCCGTATTATTGCGCCGCAGCTTTCCGCTGGTAACGCTGTTCTGCTCAAGCACGCTTCCAACCTGCCGCAGTGCGCTGCTGCCTGTGAAGAGCTGATGAACGAAGCTGGCCTGCCGAAGGGTCTGTTCCGTAACCTTTATACAGCACGTCGCCACACGGAAGTTATCCTGAATGACCCACGCGTTTGCGGTGTGGCTCTGACAGGTTCTGAAGGCGCAGGCACCATTATTGCTGGCGTTGCTGGTAAAGCCCTGAAAAAGGCTACCATGGAACTGGGCGGTGCAGATGCCTTTATTGTTCTGGATGATGCCGACGTAGAAAAAGCCGCTAAATGGGCTGTTATTGGCCGCCATTGGAATGCTGGTCAGGTGTGTGTATCTGCCAAGCGTCTGATTGTTGCTGATGCTGTTTATGATCGCTTCTTGGAACTGTACAAAAAGGGTGTTTCCGAGCTGAAAGCTGGTGACCCGATGGATCCTTCCACAACGTTGGCACCGGTGTGCTCCAAAGGCGCTATGGATGATCTGCACCGTCAGGTTACAGAAGCCATCAAGCATGGTGCGAAGGTTGAAGTCATTGGGCCAGAAGTTCCCGGTAAAGGTGCTTTCTTCCGTCCGCTGCTGATGACCGGTTTGGACGGCAATAACGCAGCCCGCCATTGGGAATTCTTTGGCCCGGTAACGCAGTTGTATCGTGCAAAAGACGAAAACGATGCAATCCGTATCGCCAATGATTCTCCTTACGGTCTGGGTGGCGCTGTCTTTACCAAAGACGAAGCACGTGGCGCACGTGTGGCTGCAAAAATCTGCACAGGCATGGTGTTCATCAACCATCCGCTGGTACCTAAGGCAGATCTGCCTTTCGGTGGTATTAAGAACTCCGGTTATGGTCGTGAACTGATTGGTCTTGGTATCAAAGAGTTTGTGAACCACAAGCTGATCAACACGGTCGATATCGACGCACCGTTCTGATCATACTGTTAGCAGGCGCCTGTAAAGGTGCCTGCTTGCACAGAATACGCATAGTATAAGAAACATAAGTAAATAGAATTATATAGTGTAATAACAGAATAATTCTTTTTAATAAAAATATTCATACAAAAATATAACGTTATCTCCCGCTTACTTCCTGAAAGAGGCATGTAAACCTGATGTCGTCCAAGTCTGAAATTCTTATTGTCGGTGGCGGAGTGGCAGGACTTGCCCTTGCAACGCGTCTGGGTAAAACACTTGGCCGGCACGGAAAAGCACGTATCACGCTCATTGATAAAAGCTTTTCACACGTATGGAAGCCCATGCTGCATTGTTTTGCCGCTGGCACAGTGCAGAATGAAAATGACCGCATCAGTTTTATGGCTCAGGCCAGTAGCCACAATTTTGAATTCTGGCCCGGTGAAGTTGTTTCTATTGATAGAGAAAAGCGGGAAGTTGTTTTAAGCCCCTTACATGCATCAGATGGCAGCAAGGTTCTGGATAGCAGAACCATGACGTATGATGCCATTGTCCTGTCCATCGGAAGCCGCGCTAACGATTTTGGCACACCCGGTGTGCTAGAAAACTGCCTGTTTATTGATAACCTTGTTGAAGCAAATGCCTTTAACGAAAAGTTCAGAATGGAAATTCTGAAGTCATTTGCTGATAATTCGGAACTCGATATTGCTATTGTTGGGGGCGGGGCTACAGGCACCCAGCTTGCTGCGGAACTTCATAAATCTCTCGAAATTGTTGATCCAGTAAGCCTGCATGCTTTTGGCAAGGCTCCGCCGAAGCTGAGCATTACACTGTTACAGTCTGGTGCCCGCATTCTGCCTGCTTTTCCTGAATCTGTTTCAATGGCAGCACAGCAGGAACTGGAGCGGATTGGTGTTAATGTGCGCACATCAGCACGCGTTGCTGCGGCTGACGCTACTGGTTTTATACTTAAAGATGGCACACATGTGCCAGCAACACTGCGGGTATGGGCCGCTGGGGTTAAAGCACCGGCAGTGACAAAAACCTATGGTGGTCTTTCTCTCAGTCGTTCCGGCCAGATCAACGTTAAACCCAATCTGTGCTCTGTTGATGATGATCGTATTTTTGCAATGGGGGATTGCTCCTACATTGTAGATGATCCGTTGCCTGCGACCGCACAGGTTGCCCGCCAGCAGGCGCATCATCTGGCACAACATCTGCCTGCATGGCTAGAGAGTGGCAAGGAAGTTCCTTCCTGCATTTTCCGCAACAAAGGCGCTATTGTCGCATTGGGTAATTACAATGGCTGGGCCGCTTTGCCGGGTGGCCGCGTTATGGGCGGCGGTATGCTGCATGGGCTTTCAGTCCGTATGGGGCATATCATGCTTTATCGGCAGCATCAGATAGAGCTGTTTGGTTGGATACGCGGCTTGGCGTCCATCTTTGCAGATATGGTGGAAACCGTTATTCGACCTTCTGTGCGCTTGGACTGATCTGATGCGCAACCCAGAAGGGTGAACGAAGTTTGCCATGCTTCATCCAATGGATGAGATGAACGCTTAATCTTCGTCATCAAGGTTGCACCCAGCCAAAGCTGATAGAGTGATGATGCAAGTTTATGGGCGGGTAGGGAGGAGTGTAAAGATCCATCCTGCTGCCCGGTTTTGATGACTTCAGAAAGATGAATGATAACGGAAGCTGTGCCGGTTTCCATGATACGGCGCATGCGTTCTGATATATCGGAAACCTCTGCCGCCAGTTTAACGATCAGGCATTTATCCCCAACTTGACCTTTGATATGGGAGACCCGCCAGAAATCCAGATAAGAAAACAGCTTCTGTGCGCCATTTTTATCTGGTGCGGTGAAGAGTTCATGAATATTTATTAAATAATCATGCATGTAAGAGCGTAGAAGTTCCTCACCAAAAGCCTCTTTAGACGCGAAATAATGGTAAAATGAACCTTTGGGAATACCCGCAACTTCCAGAATTTGCGAAAGACCCACAGCCGAAAATCCGCGTTCAGCAATAAGCGCACGTGCAGAATCTACAATTTTCTTTTTTGCGATATCATGTTTTGTCGGCGTATTCATGGGCGCGAAAATGTCCTGATTTCTTTCAAAAACGTTTATATTGTCTTTTCTAAACTGACACAAATATAAGCCTGATGATGGCAGAGATGAATGATGTAGCTGTATAATACATGAGACATGTTCATTTGGAAAATATTGTAGTCGAAACATTTTCAGGAATATCTGTTTGGGGGTGAAATCTTCACGCCCATACGAAAAATGAGTATGCAGATATTACCCATGATATTTTGATTTTTGGTCCATTATTGAGGCTTCATGAAACAGACAGCGTTTTGCAGGACAGAGCTTGTAGCCGTTCTTTTGAATATCAGAAAAGATACGCCCTGTGTGCTCACGCTGGAAAACGGTCAGGCCCTGCCATCCGGCCCATTAACCATGGGCGGGCGTTCCTTGCAAAAGGAACTATGCGGATGGGTGGAGCAGCAAACTGGCGTGGTGTTAGGGCATACAGAACAGCTTTATACATTTGCAGATACACAGGTGGCCGATAAAAGCCGGTTGGTGCGTATTTCCTATATGGCGTTGATCAGTTCTAATGCAGATCAAACAATAGCAGAACGTCCCATATATGATTATTTCCCGTGGGAAGATCGTAGATATCCAGAGGCTCATGCTCTGTTGCAGCACATTGTTGTATTACTGAAAAACTGGGCCGGGAAGAGTGCCGCTAAACAGCAAAGATGTGCCAGATTATTCGGCCTCCCTCCACATTCATGGAATGATGAACTGGCTTTGGACCGTTATGAAATTTTGTGGGAAGCGGGTTTGGTGCACGAGGCCAAACATTGTGAAGGGCAGATCCAATTAGGTTTGCCAATGCAGGCAGATTACCGACGCGTTTTGGCGACTGCCCTTTCACGCGTGCGGGCGAAAATTCGCTATACATCTGTTGTGTTCGATCTGCTGCCAGAAACCTTTACATTGTTGCAGCTTCAGCAGGCCATGGAAGCATTGGCGGGCTGTTGGATGCATAAGCAAAATTTCAGACGTCTGGTTTTGCAGCAAAAGCTGGTGGAAGAAACGGGTGCTTTTGATGTTCCGCAACAGGGGCGGCCTGCAAAGCTATATCGTTTTCGGCCAGAAGCAGGGCAGCACTGCTATCTGGCAGGCGCTAAATTGCCGCTAACGCCATTGTTATAAAAAGTAGGTTAAAAGCGCTTGTTTTTCCCTTGCGGTACATATACTCAAATTGAGCATATGTACCGCAAGGGAGGGTATTCATGTTGGCACTCAATATTCCAGACAGGGATACTTTGTATCAGCCTGTAGCCAGCATTATGGCACGAGATTTTTGGGAAGAGCGTTATGCCGCCGATATTGAGGCGATTATACGCCTTAAAAAGCAGCATAATGCCGTTATTCTTGCGCATAACTATCAAACGCCAGAAATCTTTCATTGTGTGTCTGATATTCGGGGCGATAGCCTTGCTCTTGCACGTGCGGCACAGAATATAGATGCCGACATTATTCTTATGGCTGGCGTGCATTTTATGGCAGAAACAGCCAAGTTGCTGAATACAGAAAAGAAAATTCTAATTCCGGATGTGGCGGCAGGTTGTTCTTTGGCAGAAGGTATTACAGCCGAAAATGTACGTAGCCTTAAACAGGCGTATCCCGGTGTGCCTGTTGTAACTTATGTGAACAGCACGGCCGCAGTTAAGGCCGAAAGCGATATTTGCTGTACTTCAGGTAATGCACGCAAGGTGGTGGAAAGTCTGAACGTTCCGCGTGTTATCATGATTCCAGATGAATTTTTGGCCCGTAATATTCAGGCTGAAACCGGGATTGAAATGATAACATGGCCTGCACATTGCGAGGTGCATGAACGTTTCACTCCGCAGGAAATTCGGCAGTATCGGCGTATGCATCCGGGTGTCAAAGTTGTGGCGCACCCTGAATGCCCGCCAGAAGTGGTGGAAGCAGCAGACTATTCAGGTTCAACAGCCCAAATGATTGCATATATTGCAGAAGAAAAACCTGAAAAAGTTCTTCTGGTTACTGAATGTTCCATGAGTGATAATTTGGCCGCAGAATACCCAAACACTACTTTCGTGCGGCCCTGTAATCTGTGCCCGCATATGAAGTGCATTACATTGCCCGCTATCCGAAAGTCTTTGGAAAATCTGGAGGCGGAGATTGTTATTCCTGAATCCTTGCAAGAGCGCGCTCGTCTGGCTGTTGAGCGCATGTTGCTTATTTAAAGGCAAGGATAGGAGCTTTCATACATATGTCTTACGCATGTCATTTACCTGCTTTGTTATGGAAACCTATTATTCAAGCAGCACTGCTTGAAGATCTGGGGCAGGGTGGAGATAGTACCACACAAGTATTGGCAACGCCCGGGCAGAAAATACGCGCAGTATTTCGTGCACGTCATCAGGGTGTTGTTGCTGGGCTTGAAGGAGCTCGGCAGGCTTTTGCACTTTTAGATGAACACGTGCAGTTTCGCACTTTCACGCAGGATGGGGAGAGGCTGGCCATTGGTGATGTGCTGGCTGAAGTAGAAGGTGATGCCCTAACCGTTCTGGCGGGAGAGCGGACAGCCTTGAACATCCTCTCTCATCTTAGTGGTATTGCTAGCCAAACGCGCCAGATGGTGGATGCTGTGGTCGGCACTAAAGCTACTATTTGCTGCACACGCAAAACGCTTCCGGGGTTAAGAGTTTTACAAAAGTATGCCGTAAAGGCAGGTGGAGGTGGCAATCACCGTTTTCGGTTAGATGATGCTATTTTGATTAAAGATAATCACTTGGCTTTGTGTGGTGGTCGGGTGGATGAGGCTTTGCAAAAGGCGCGTAAGCGGGCAGGCCATCTTATGAAAATTGAACTGGAAGTAGATACGCTGGAACAGTTGGAGGCCGCGTTGGCCAGTGGTGGCGCTGATGCCTATTTGCTGGATAATATGGATACGGACACTCTGCGCAAAGCTGTAAATATGATTAACGGCTCTGCCATAGCCGAGGCATCAGGAGGGATTACGCATGAAACAGTGCGCGCAATTGCTGAAACCGGAGTGGATGTTATTTCCGCAGGTTGGCTGACGCATAGCGTAAAAGCTTTAGATATTGGCTTGGATTACATCTAGTTTTTCAAAACATATCCAAAAGATTTTATACTATATGCATACAACCTTACGCTTGCATCTGAAAATCTGTCTGAACGGCCACAGCCGAAACAGGCGGCCAGAATTCAGATGCAATTTGCCCCTGCAATTGAGAAAGATGCTGTTGTATCCAGCTCATGTAATCATGCAGGCCGCGGATAATAATGTCTTCCGCAGTTTGTTCAGCAAGGGTAACGCGTAGCTCTGCAACACATTCTTGCAGTTGGTTGCAACGTGAACGTAAGCCAGGGTAAGAGGCTAAAAGCGCAAGTGTTTCATCCATTAAACGTAAATTGGTGGTTAAGGAGCGGCAGAAACCTTCATTTTTCAGCAAAAAGCCTACAATATTGGCAGGTGTAATTGTAACAGGCCGCAAACGGCGGAAGGCATGGTAAGCAGCCGCAGAGCGCAATACGGCTGTCCATTGCGTGATGTCAATTTCAGAGCCAGGAACTTCCCCTTGGGGCAGTAGCATATGGTAGCGAATATCTACCAAGCGCGTAATCTGGTCACACCGCTCAAGCGTTTTGCCTAACTTATAGAAAAGCCATGCTTGATCGCGGTAAAGCGTGCCTTCCGTAACGCCAAAATGGGCCTGACAATCCTGTTTGATATGTGTGCACAGGCTTGAAAGGCTGTTTTGATAAATATCCTTTTCTTTCAGATCCAGCACCCAGCGTGTGAACACATTTAACTGCGTCCACATTTCAATAGAAACGAGGGGGCGAACCGCGCGCGCATTTTCACGTATCGCATGGGCGGTTGCGCAGATAGATGCCGGGTTTGCCTGCTCAGTCAGATAAAAGCTGGCTACGGCATCTGCATCGCCTGATGGATGTAAGGCAAGGAAAGTTTGCTCATCCGAGTTAATTTGCACAATGGAATGCCATGCAATCTGCCCATTGGCATCGCGCACAAATGTTTCTGTCACTTCTAGAAGGCGGGCTAGATTTTCTGTGCGCTCCATATAACGCGCTAGCCACATCATGCATTCTGCATAGCGAGAGAGCAGATGGCCCTGTGTTTCGTTCATCATGATGCCATCACCCATGTATCTTTAGAGCCACCACCTTGAGAAGAATTGACCACCAGAGACCCTTTGCGGAGCGCCACACGGGCCAGCCCGCCGGGTAAAACCCAAACAGAACGGCCGGTTAGGGCAAAGGGGCGAAGGTCTACATGTCTGGCTTCCACGCCATCTGGGCAGAGGGTGGGGGTGACAGACAAATTGATAACGGGTTGGCTGATATAGTTGGAAGGATCAGCCAGTAATTTTTCTCTAAAATCTGCTACGGCGTGTCGTCAGTTAAGCCCTGAGAGTGGCACGTGAGGGTTGTACTTTGTGTCTGCGTGTGCTGACTGTTTTCCCGTTTTTTTGGGGAGACAGACAGATGCGGCGCTATAGTTTACGCGATGACCAGTGGGAGCGGATAAAGGATCTTCTTCCTGGTCGAGAAGGCTATGTCGGCGGCACTGCGGTGAACAACCGTCTGTTCGTGGAGGCGGTGTTGTATCGCTATCGCGCGGGTATTCCATGGCGCGACCTTCCTGCCCGTTTCGGTGACTGGAAAAACGTGCACCGGCGTCTGCGCCGCTGGTGTGAAAGCGGCGTCATCGAACGGATATTTCGTTATCTGGCCGCTGATTACGACAACGAATACATGATGATCGACAGCACAATTGTCCGAGCGCATCAGCATAGTGCCGGAGCTCTCAAAAAAGGGGCACGGATCAGGCCATCGGACGATCACGAGGCGGGCTAACTACAAAGATCCATGCCATCTGCGACGCTCTGGGCAATCCAGTGGAACTCGGCATCACACCGGGACAGGATGCCGATATCACCCAGGCAGAACCACTTCTGGAAAACATCGAACCGGATGCTTTCCTTGCTGACAAGGCGTATGACGCGGACAGGTTGATCGATCGGCTGATACAGCGCGGGATTACCCCGGTCATCCCGCCAAAACGCAACAGAACGACACGACGGAAAACCGATTTTTCTCTCTACCGCGAACGGAACCTTGTTGAGAGGTTCTTCAATAAACTCAAGCAGTTTCGCGCTATCGCAACCCGCTACGATAAACTGAAATCGACCTTCCTCGCAGCCGTGCAGTTCGCCTCAATCATCATCCTGCTTAACTGACGACACGCCGTAGTTCTTTCTGGCTGGCATGGGGGCCAATCAGCAAGCCATAACCACCTGATTCTCCAACAGGTTTTATTACAAGTTTGTTCATATTGGCTAAGAGCCCTTTTGGAAATTCGCTATGATAGGTTTTCAAGAGGTTTTGAGCGTGATTCAAAGGCAGGATGTGGACGCCAGCACAACGAGGCCGCATGGCCGGAATTACACGCAAGACGAAACGCTATCCGTCTGATCTGACAGATGAGGAATGGGAGCGCATAGCGCCTCTGATGCCCCCTGCGAACCGGCGTGGTCGGAAACGGACAACCGATTTCCGTGAGATCATCAATGCTCTGCGCTATCTCGTGCGCTCAGGCTGCGGTTGGGAGATGCTTCCGGTTCATTTTGGCCCATGTCAAACGGTTTACTGGTGGTTCCGCAGGCTGATGCGCCGTTTCCTGTTCCAGACCATTCATGATGTCTGTCTGATGCTCGATCGTGAAGCGACAGGACGCGAAACCAGTCCATCGGGTGGTGTCATTGATAGCCAGAGTATCAAGGCACCCCACGCAAAGACACGTGGTTATGACGCAGGCAAGAAGATCGTCGGTCGGAAACGTCACATCGCAGTTGATACGGATGGCCGCCTTCTCCTGGTCCAGCTGACAACAGCCGATATTTCGGACAGTGCAGGAGGACAGATGATCCTTGATGCCATTCGCAAACGCTGGCCTTGGGTGAAGCACCTGTTTGCCGATGGAGCCTATGACCGCCTCCAGTTGATGGATAAGGCCACTTTTCTCGACTTCACAGTCGAGATCATCCGGCGGTCAGAGACAGCAAAAGGGTTTGAAATCCTGCCGCGTCGGTGGGTTGTGGAACGGACCTTCGGTTGGATGATCCGCTGGCGTCGCCTTGTGAAGGACTACGAACAGCGGATCGACGTCGCAGAGGCCATGATCCACATCGCCATGGGAAGCCTCATGCTACGCCGAAACGCTCATCCGTGAATTTCCAAAAGGGCTCTAACGTATAAGCAAGGCCGTCTGGTTCTGCGCAGATGTGCGTTTCAACACTTTGCAGGATAGGGTCCTGCCCTAAATAGTACTGAATAATACGTGGCATATAAGCGTATACGGCTTTATCATCAGCAACACCTGTGCCCAAGGCGTTGGCGAGTGTGACGTTGCCGCGTCGATACGCTTCCACTAATCCGGGAACTCCCAGAAGACTGTTCGGATTAAACACCAACGGATCCAAGAAATCATCATTCAAGCGGCGATAAATGGCATGAACAGCACGTGGCCCATTAACCGTACGCATAAACACCCGATGATTTTCAACAAATAGATCTTTACCTTCCACAAGGGGCACGCCCATCTCGCGGGAGAGAAAAACATGCTCAAAGTAAGCGGAATTATAAATACCGGGTGAAAGAAGAACGACTTGCGGGTCAGCCACCCCTTCTGGTGCCACTTCACACAAGGTCTGGTGCAGGCGAAGGCCGTATTCATCAACCGAGCGAATGGGTAGGCCAGATGCCAGATCCGGCATAAGGCGCAGCATCATGTGCCTGTTTTCAATAACGTAGGATACACCGGAGGGCGTGCGGGCATTATCTTCCAAAATCAGAAACTGGCCGTTATCGTCCCGTATCAGATCCGTGCCGTTGATATGCACATAAACGCCGCCCGGAACATCTACCCCTATCATGGCATCACAGTAATTGGGGTTATTCAGCACCAGTTTGGCGGGCAATATGCCATCACGCAGGATGTTTCGATCATGGTAAATATCATGCAAAAACAGATTGATAGCCTGAATACGCTGTTGCACACCCCGCTCTACGTGTTCCCACTCTTGCGCGGTAATAACGCGCGGGATGGCATCAAACGGCAGAATACGGTCAATAGCTTCCTTATCTGAATACACTGTAAAGGTAATGCCCATACGGTAAAGTTGGGCCTCTGCAGCCTGCGTTCTGCGGCGCAGTTCTGGCAGACTGAGAGCTGCAAGCCGGTCTTTTACGCATTGTAGGGCAGGGGGCGTTGGATCACGCCGATTCATCAACTCACAAAAAAAATTAGGGATACGGTAATCGTCCAGTAATCCAGAGGAAGCAGCCAGAGGGGGAGCATGCAGGGCTGTGGGTGTCATGGTTTCTCTCCCGTCAGGCTGGTGGCCAGTATGGCCTCAACTTGTTTCACTACCGAATTAACTGAACAGGTTTCCAGATGTTTGCCAAGTCTAAAATAGCGGCTACTTGAGCAAGTTTTTGATTGTGTTGGATATGTATTGCATGTGCGCGTCATGCTGCTATGGTTTTACGCTACAAGTGTGTGTTCTTGTTGAACGAGGCAACAATGCTTGCCATGAATAAGATAAAAGACAGGGTTAGGGTTTGATGAGTTCTCACGTTATGCTGACGCATCGAACCTGCTATCGGTATGATAGGCCTGTCAGCATGGGGCCACAAACAATCCGGCTGCGCCCTACGCTGTATTCTCGCACACCTGTGCTCTCATATAATCTGAATGTGCAACCAACTGAGTCCTTGGTAAAATGGACACAAGATGCATTGGGCAATCAGGTTGCATGCGTTGAATGTGCCGATCAGGTAACGCAGTTTGATATTGAAGTGGCGCTTATGGTGGATCTGACGCCGTATGATCCAGTTGCTGATGCAGCCATATGCCCTGAACCTTTGCGTGAGGAAGAAGGGCTAACACCGCAGCGTATAAGTAAAAACATGCAGTCACTCATCGGTGCGCACCAAGTTCTGGCAGCGCAAGATCCGCTGGATAAAATTAAGGCACTTAATCAAGTTATTGCACAGCGGATTCAATATCAACGGCGTATGGAGCCGGGTGTTTGGACGGCTGAGGAAACATTGCAGCGCGCAACTGGTTCTTGCCGAGATAGCGCATGGTTGTTGGTAAGTGTCGCGCGCCAACTTGGGTTTTCGGCCCGCTTTGTTTCAGGTTATCTTATTCAGGAAGAATGTGCGGAAGGTAAAATTACAACGCTGAATGGTGATCTGCATGCGTGGGCGCAGGTTCTTATTCCGCAAAAGGGCTGGATTGGGTTTGATACCACATCTGGTTTTCTGGCGGGGGCAGGGCATATTCCGTTGGCGGTTGCAAATACACCGCAGGATGCGGCACCGGTTTCTGGCGTGCTGGATTGTTGTAAGGCTGTATTTGATGTGTTCATGCAAGTGCAACACTTGCCCCGACAATGAAACGGTTTTCCTGCCAATCCTGCAATCATTTGGTGGGGTTTGAGGCAACGCAGTGTGGATATTGTGGTATTACCGTAGGGTATTTACCCGAGTTTGTGGCCATGACGGCGTTAAAACCACAGGCAGATGGTACATGGTTTCCTTTAGAACAAAAGGCTGAAGGGAAAGCACGCGCCTTTTGTATCAATCATGTCTATGGTGTGTGTAATTGGCTGACATTGGCAGCAGATAGTAGTGCAACTGCTGGGTTTTGTGTTGCCTGCCAATTTAACCGTATGATTCCTAACCTGAATGTGCCGGAAAATAAAGACCGTTGGTACAAATTGGAAGTTGCAAAACACAGGATGTTTTACACAATCCTGCGTTTGAAGCTTCCATTCAAAAATCGACGGCAAGACCCAGAAAACGGCTTAGCATTTGATTTTCTGGATGATGCAGCAGATGGCTCGGTTGCTATCATGACGGGTCATAGCAATGGCATTATCACAATTGCCACCAAAGAAGCGGATGATGCCTATCGTGAGAAAATGCGTATTGAAATGGGAGAGTATTATCGCACCCTTCTAGGGCATTTTCGCCATGAGATTGGACATTATTACTGGAATATTCTGGTAAGAGATGGCGGAAATCTGGAAGCCTGCCGTGCTATATTTGGCGATGATCGCGCAGATTATCAGGCTGCATTACAAACTTATTATGCGCAATCTCCCCCACAGAACTGGCGCGAGAATTTTGTAAGCTTTTATGCGACATCTCATCCATGGGAAGATTTTGCAGAAACATGGGCGCATTACTTCCATATCGTTTCTACACTGGAAACAGCATTAGCTTACGATATGACCGTAAGCGCCACAGTAGGCGGAGATGCGCTTCTTTCTCCTCATGGAGACCCTTACACAACCATGCCTTTTGAGGAAATTATCAATGCATGGGTTCCGTTAACTTATGCAGTCAATAATTTGAATCGTTCCATGGGTTTGCCTGATTTTTATCCGTTTACGTTAACGCAGGGAGTTGTGCACAAACTGCATTTTATTCATGATCTTATCCGAAATATTCAGAATAAATCATGAACTTTTTTACGGTGTTTGATATGCACGTAAAATAAAACCCGACGCAGCACAAAAGTGCCATGTCGGGTTTTTAGTATTGTAATACGCTAAGCTCAGAACAATTTAGCGATTATACGCTTTCTGCAACCCAGCTTTTGCGTTTTGTAGCCTGGCCAATGCCGGGGTTCATGCAATTGCAGGGATCAAGCTGCTGATAGTGGTCGAGCATGTTTTGCGGGGCCTTATACAGGTGGCCCACATTATGCTCTGCCGGATAGCGTGCCCCACGGGCATCCAAACCGGGCAGCATTTCATGCTCAACAGCTATAGCGTTATAACCCTTCTTCACCACGTAATCCTGATGCATGACATGGCAGAGGAAGTGGCCGTAATAGAGTTTAACAATCAGCTTGTCTTCAATATCCTGCGGAAGTTTTTCAAACCACTCATGGTCATTGCGGCGCAGGGCAACGTCCAGCGCTACAATATCTTCTGCTTCTTTATGATGCACAGCGCGGTACCTTACAGCCGCACCTGCGGCAGCAAAACGATGCAAGAAGGCAAGCTTGCCTTCTTCTGGCGTGCATTCAAAATATTCGCCAGTTACGCTGCCAAAATATGTTTGCAGATACTGACGCATAGGCCCAGCCAGATCGTGCGAGACCTTGAGCATCAGATGGTGTTCAAACTTGTCCCGATACTCCAACATCCGTGTAGGCAGTTGGCGCGGCAACAGGTAGCTGATTGCCTGCATGATCCGATCACTCAGATGATCTGCCAGGAAGCCAAGCTTTTTGGAAAAAATGTCAAACCGTGATTTCATGGCGAACATTTTTGGTAAAAACTTGGTGCCAAAATAACGGATAACAGCAAAGGTATCCTTGCCGTATTTTTCAGCAATATTAAACGCGTCACGGTGGATATATTCCCCGCAAATCGGCAGTTCATTAAATGCTGTCAGCACATGGCGGCGCAGGTTTTCCAGTTCATCCGTATTATTGGTGCCAATATAGAAAACAGACGTATCTTTGTTGGCGGGAAAGGTATCAAGGCGCACAGCAAATACAACCAACTTGCCTGCGCAGCCTGCTGCTTCGTACCAGCGTGCTGGATCTGCATTGTAGCGGGCGGGGGTATCAGCATCAATTTCGCGCACGTGGTTGATGTAATTGCCATCGTGCCCTTTGCCGGCGTTCCAATCAATATCCGCTTCTGTAAAGGTGCCAGCTTCTAGTTTCTGCAGTATCGCTTCTGGGTCATTTCCCAATTGGATACCCAGATGATTGACGAGTTGCAGTTTACCATCCGGCCCAACCTGACCAAACACAGCCATTTCTGTGTAAGCCGGGCCGCGCTGCACCAATGCGCCACCAGAGTTATTGCTTACGCCGCCTAGAACAGAAGCGCCAATACAGGAGGAGCCAATAACGGAATGCGGTTCCCGCCCAATGGCAGCCAGTTTGCTTTCCAGTTCATAAAGCGTGGCGCCGGGGAGGCATACAACCTGCTTGCCGTTGCCAATCAGGTGAGATTTATCCAGCCGTAGCGTGCTGATAAGCACGATATCGCGGTCATAATTATTGCCATCGGGAGTGGAGCCGCCAGTCAGACCAGTATTAGCGGCCTGCATGATAATAATTTTGTCGGCATTTACGCAGGCCTGAGCAATGCGCCAAAGCTCGATAAGTGAACCCGGCTGAACAACAGCAAGCACCTTACCCGCGCCAAAGCGAAAACCGTGGGTAAAGCGATATGTGCTGTCTTCTCCGGTCAGGACATGGTGCTGGCCAGCTATATTCTTCAGCTGTTCAATCAACTGCTTGTTGTTTCCTGCGGCGGTTGTCACGCATAAATCCTTTCTACGGCAGCCGGAGGTCGTATTTCAGATAACCGGCAAGAGTATAACGTAAAGCTGTTTTCACGATTACGCTTGATATTGCGCTGTGAATAACAAATGACAAGAAACATGTCACAGACAAGCAAGAAAGTCTCTGGCTACCCCCGTTTTTGGTAACGCATGGCTGTTATAACATGTTGGGGCGCGTTTGTCGTATTATCTTAAAATGCCCAACGCATCATGCGGTTACTGGAGGGAGATGAAATGAATTGTTTGGAAAATTCTGAAAGATTTTTTATCAATGGGCAGTGGGTTTCCCCTTCTGCGCAAGATCAAAAAGACATTATCAACCCAGCGACAGAAGAACCGTGTGGCCGTATTGCATTGGCACACGCGCAGGATGTGAATCGGGCTGTTGAGGCTGCCCATGCGGCATTTGAAGCATGGAGTGCCATAACACGTGCTGAACGGCTGGAGATTCTAGGCCGTATTCCGTCTATCTATCAGCGCAGAGCGGAAGAGATGTCGCAGGCAATCTCTCTGGAAATGGGTGCCCCTATCACCCTTGCGCGGGAAAGTCAGACACCAGCAGGCTTGGCACATATAGAAGAAACGCTAGATGCCTTGCGCCACTACCAGTTTGAGGAATGTGAGGATGGTATTCTCATCACTCATGAACCCATAGGTGTTGCCGGGCTGATTACGCCATGGAACTGGCCCATGAACCAGATAGCTTGCAAGGTTATGCCAGCTTTGGCTGCTGGATGCACTGTTGTGCTCAAACCCAGTGAAATTGCGCCGTTATCTGCCATTATATTTACAGAAATCCTGCACGAAGCAGGTGTTCCCGCTGGTGTATATAATATGGTGAATGGTGATGGCCCTGTAGCCGGAGAAGCCTTGGCCAGGCATCCGTTGGTGAATGTGATGTCTTTTACCGGATCAACACAGGCAGGTATTGCCGTGGCGCAGGCCGCAGCGCCTACTGTTAAACGTGTTTTGCAGGAACTGGGGGGCAAGTCTGCCAATATCATTTTCCCCGATACGGATTTTGCAGATGCAGTGGAACGGGGTGCTCAGGAGTGTTTCGGAAATTCAGGCCAATCCTGTGATGCACCAACCCGTATGTTGGTGCCGTATGATCTGATGGAAAAGACTATGGATATTGCAGCTAAAGTTGCGAATAGTCTGCGTGTGGGTGATCCGACAGATAGCATGACAGAGCTTGGCCCCGTTGTAAGTGCCTCCCAGTTTAATCGTATTCAGGCATTGATTGAAAAAGGTACAGCCCAAGGAGCCATTCTGGCTGCTGGCGGGGGAGGGCGCCCAGAAGGGCTAACACAAGGGTATTACGTGCGGCCTACCGTGTTTGGTCATGTTACATCGGATATGGTGATTGCTCAGGAAGAAATCTTTGGTCCAGTTTTGTCCATCATGGGATATGCGGATGAAGATGATGCCATCCGGCTGGCAAATAGCACTCCATATGGTTTGGCGGCATATGTGCAATCTGGCAGCATGGAGCGTGCGCGTCGGGTTGCACGTAAACTCCGGGCGGGAACAGTTACCCTTAATGGTGCAGCATGGACCGTAAAAGCTCCGTTTGGTGGGTATGGTTTATCTGGCAATGGCCGTGAATGCAGCCGTTTTGGAATTGCAGAGTTTTTGGAAACCAAAGCAATTGTTGGATACGGGGCAGACTCAAAAAAGCAGTAAATGGCTCGAAAAGAAACTATCATAGCCTCAAAACATTATGTTCAGGGCAGAAATTTGTCCCAATCTTTCGGTTGTTTTGCGATGCCCCAAAATACACATTTGCAAGAATTGATGCAGGTCATGGTTGGGATATCTGATTCAGGTTAGGATCAGCATGTAACGCAACATAAGGCGTAAGCAAGGGGTAGTATTATGGCACGTGTAGCAGGCAAGGTTGCCATTGTTTCTGGGGCCGCTAACGGTATCGGTAAGGCGACTGCACAGCTTTTGGCCAAGGAAGGCGCAAAAGTTGTTATTGGCGACTTGAAAGAAGAAGATGGGCAGAAAACCGTTGCAGAAATTAAGGCAGTAGGTGGTGAAGCCGCATTTGTCAAACTGAACGTAACAGATGAGGCTGCATGGAAGGCCGCTATTGAGCAGACGCTTAAGCTTTATGGGCGGCTGGATATCGCAGTTAACAATGCAGGTATTGCGTATTCTGGCAGTGTAGAAAGCACATCTCTGGAAGATTGGCGGCGCGTTCAGTCTATCAATCTGGATGGCGTGTTTTTGGGTACACAGGTGGCTATTGAGGCCATGAAGAAATCTGGCGGTGGCTCCATTGTCAATCTGTCATCCATTGAAGGACTGATTGGGGATCCAATGCTGGCCGCCTATAACGCCAGTAAAGGTGGGGTAAGGCTGTTTACAAAATCTGCGGCCCTACATTGTGCCAAATCTGGATACAAAATTCGGGTAAACTCAGTGCATCCTGGCTATATCTGGACACCTATGGTGGCCGGTTTAACTAAGGAAGATGCTGCTGCACGCCAAAAGCTGGTTGATCTGCACCCCATTGGCCATCTGGGTGAGCCAAATGATATTGCGTACGGCATTTTGTATCTTGCCTCTGATGAATCCAAGTTTGTCACAGGGAGTGAGCTGGTCATTGATGGTGGGTACACCGCACAATAAGCAGAGTGCAGATGGTAACTACGTGCAGGTGTAAAGGAGTGAAATTTTATGTCCGGTAAAAAGCACTTCTCTCCAAGGCGGGAGAAAAAACATGCAACACGTGAGGACCTGATTCTTGGCTTGCTTAACCAGTTTGGTTCTTCTGTAGAAACAGATCGGGATAAATATCTGGATCTGGTGTCTGAAATTGCAGAAGCAGTAGATGGACGCCGAAAAAGAGGCGGTAAGGCAGAAGTTACCGAAAGCCCCCCAGACGTTAGCGGCTAAATAATTTTAAAAATTAAAGAGAATTAAAAAGAGCCAGCCATTTCTGAGAATGACTGGCTCTTGGTTTATTTATGGCAGAGGATGAGCAGCGTTCAGCTTTTCACGCTCTTCCAGCACAACACCCGGTTGCAGGGTGGTAGCACGTTCCTTTTTAATATCGTCCGCCGTGAAGGTAGGCGTAGAAGCCGCGCCACTCAGGGAAGAAACATAGGTCAGCAGAGCAGCAATTTCTTCATCAGACATGGATGACATGGAAGGCATGTAACCCATGTAAGAACCGCCAGCAGCCTTCAGGCTACCAGCAAGACCGTTCAGCAGTACGTGTGTCACGTAGGTTTTGCCTTCAGGAGAAGCCGCAATTTTGTCAATGCGTCCTTTCAGGGGTGGAAACTGCCCTGGAACGCCATCGCCGCTGCTCTGGTGGCACATGGCGCAGTGCGTTGCATAAAGCTGCGCGCCATCTGCCGCTGCATGCGCCGCACCGGAAAAGCCTACGCCTCCGGTAAGAGCTGCTAGCAGAGCGAGAACGGTCTTTTTCATAAAATACTCCTGAAAACTGTTCGATAATGAAATGACTATACACGGATAACCTATCTTCTCAACCTAAGGAGGTTGAAAGAATACGCTTTCTTTATTTCGAACAATCAGGGCGGAAGAAAGGCTTTGCGGCTGCAAATAAGGGATGAAGTAGTGAGATAGCTGCGCAAAAAAGAGAGAACAGAGCGCATGAGGTAAAGCGCATTTTGCGTGAGCACATCTATTTTTCTAAATGGAATTGAGAGGATATTTTTGAAGGAACAGCTCTTTATTCCAGAGGTAATAAGTATGGAAATAAAGAATCGATCACGCCCGCATATAATAAGTACGGACCTAAAACCACAATTACATTAAATTTTTAAGGGAGGTTAGCAGTGTACTGCCATTTAATGGTGCCCAAGGGCGGGATCGAACCACCGACACTGCGATTTTCAGTCGCATGCTCTACCAACTGAGCTACTTGGGCACCGCAGCCTTGCGGCGTGAGAGAGCATGTATCTCACTCTCTGCTGGAGATCAAGTCACCTTTCGTCATTTCTTTCAGCTTTTTCATCATTTTCAATCGCAGCAGGTGCACCCGGAATACGATAGCCGCCAGAAAACCAACGGCCCAGATCCACATCTGCGCAGCGTTTTGAGCAAAAAGGGCGGAATTCTGCTTGTGCAGGTTTGCCACATACGGGGCATTTAGCTGGTTTAGAAGTCATGCGTCCTGAACCGTCCAGAAAAAATCAGGCAAAGCAGGATCAGCCTTTAGGGCCAAAGGTTTGCCGCGAAGTTGCACGCAGTCTGCCACAGCCTGCGGATCCTGCTCCAGTGCCCGAATAAGGGGAATACTACCACGTAAGATGGTTGCTGTAGGGGCTTCTGCCAAGATGGTTCGGAGTGCCCTAAGCGCATGCCCATGGGGAGAATTGAGAAGCTCTGGAAGGGAGGGGTGAATGCGCGGGCGCACAATTTCAATGAGCCCTAAGGCACTTATACCAAGGCAGCGTGGGCGAAGTGGGTCTGCCCGCAAAGCCGCTTGCACGACCTCTTGCAAAGCCTGACGTTTGCGCATGGCCATGCCTGCTGGGTCAATTACAATTGCTCCAGAAAGATTGCGCAGGCGAATTTGGTGCAAAAGCTCGGGCAGAGTATCTCGGTTTGCAGCAAATTGTGCGGTCTGTTTGAAGCGAGAACCCGCAACAGGTGGGGCGTCCATATCAATGGCAATCAGGGCAGGGGTTGGCGTAATGGTTGCCTGCATATTGCCGGGTAGCTCTACAGTGCTGTCTTCCAGTGCATGACATGCTGCCGTGATTTCTGGCGGCATGGGTGTAAACCCAGATTCGCGTCTTGAGCGTAAGGGTAGAGGCACAAGGGCTGCTGCCTGTGGAGTATCTACGACAATGGTTGCATGCGGCCACTGGCGGGCCAGACGCTCCAAAGGCGTTGGGCCAGGGGTTACAAGGCCAATACCCTTACCTTGTGCAGAAGGCTCTAGCATACGTACACGCACACCCTTGCCGCCTTGCGCAGCGCGCGAAACGCAAACCGTTATGCTTTGGCCTTCGGTAAGGTCCGATACGGCTTTCTGATCAGATAAAAAGCCTTGTAGACCTTGGCCTAAATCAACAAAAACACCGCCCATAAAGGCAGCTTGTGCCGCCACGCGGGCAACATAAATATTGCCAACAAGATCTGGGGCAGTTGGCCGCCAGAGTGCGTAATCCAGCAGCGCTTCATCTTGGGTAACGGCAAGGCGCATTTCACCCGGAAAGGTGGCAACGCGCAAATATTGAATCACGCTAGCCAGTGTCCGGGTTGCCCGCGTAAAAGCTGGGCTGTTTCAAATAGCGGTAAACCAATAACAGCCGAACTGCTGCCAGACAGAAAACGAATAAAGCCAGCGGCATGACCTTGCAGGGCATACCCGCCAGCTTTGCCTTCCCAGTCTCCTGCGTCCAACAGTGTATTGATCTGATGTGGTGTGAGGCGGTTAAATGTAACGGCTGTTTCTACCAGCCGTTCTGCTATTCTACCTTGAGACCAGTTGAGGCTAGGCATTACAGTAACTGATGTAATTACCGTATGCCGTCTGCCAGAAAGGCGTTCTAGACAGAATTGCGCTGTTTCGCGATTTTCGGCTTTTGGCAGAATACGCCGCCCTAGCGTGACCACTGTATCTGCTGCAAGAATTAATGCAGGTTCGGTAACACTACTGGCAACAGCCCGTGCTTTTTCCAACGCCATACGGCGGGCATAGGTGCGGGGAAGTTCGTTTTTCGCGGGCGTTTCGTCAATATCAGCCGGAACAATGCGGTCAGGCACTACGCCAATCTGGCGTAGCAGATATACCCGCCGGGGCGAAGCAGATGCCAGTACAAGGAGAGGTGTCTCTCCTTTAACGGAGTTCTGCTGGCCGGAAACTGTCACGGCTTTATTTGAAGCGGAACGTAATGCGACCTTTGGAAAGGTCGTAAGGTGTCATTTCAACATTCACGCGGTCACCCGCCAGAACGCGAATACGGTTCTTACGCATTTTGCCGCTGGTGTGCGCCAGAATAACGTGTTCATTGTCCAGCTTTACGCGGAACATGGCATTAGGCAGCAGTTCAGTTACCGTGCCGCTAAATTCAATCATGTCTTCTTTAGACATTGCATCCTTCGTATGTTTCAGAGCCGTTAAAGGTCAATCTTGGTGAGCAGATATGGGTGAGCGGCAGCCTATGGTCAAGTATTAGGTGTTGAGGCTGCCAGAACATCCAGCCTAGCGGAAACGCTAAGTGCGTGGGCTTCCAGCCCTTCGGCCTGAGCCAACGCCACAGCGGCAGGGCCAATCTGGCGGAGGGCGTCCGGCCCGCCGGATAGGAACGTTGTGCGCTTCATGAAGTCAAAAACAGACAGGCCAGAAGCAAAACGTGCTGTGCGCGAAGTTGGCAGCACATGGTTGGGGCCACCTACGTAATCCCCAATAGCTTCTGGGCAGAAACGGCCCAGAAAAGCAGCCCCGGCATGGCGCACATGGGCAAACAGGCTTTCCGGATCATCCACCATAAGCTCAAGATGCTCAGGGGCCAGACGGTTTGCTAGTTCCACAGCTTCCTGCATATCGCGGCAGATCAGAACGGCACCGTTACGGGCCCAGCTTGCTCCAGCAATAGCTGCGCGGGAGAGCACGCGTAGTTCTGCTTCCACAGCCTGAATAACGGTGTCTGCAAACGCAGCATCTGGTGTGATTAGCGTAGCCTGCGCACATTCGTCGTGCTCAGCCTGTGCCAGTAGATCCAGAGCAATCAGGCGCGGATTCGTATTCGAATCGGCAATCACCACCACATCAGATGGGCCAGCAATGCTATCTATGCCCACATATCCAAAAACCTGACGCTTGGCTTCGGCCACATAGGCGTTGCCCGGGCCAACAATACGGTCAACCGGGCGGATGGTTTGTGTGCCGTAAGCCATGGCGCCCACGGCTTGCGCGCCACCAACACGATAGATTTCTGTTACACCTGCTCGATGCGCTGCGGCCAGCACCAGTGGGTTAATCACCCCATCAGGAGTTGGCACGCACATGGCCAAACGCCTTACTCCAGCAACCTTGGCTGGAATGGCGTTCATCAACACGGAAGAGGGATATGCCGCTTTACCACCGGGCACATACAGGCCGACTGCATCCAGCGGAATCCACCGCATCCCCAGTGTCATGCCCACATCATCTGTGTAACGGATATCAGAAGGTAGCTGGTTTTTATGGAAGGACTCGATACGCTGTGCCGCAACATCCAGCGCTTCCAGCAGTTCCGGGCTTACTTTTGCGCGTGCTTGCTCAACTTCCTGTGCCGTAAAGGCAAGCTGTTGAGCGGTAAGGGGCAGGCGGTCAAAGCGTTCCGTAAAAGCACAAAGTGCGGCATCGCCCTCTTTGCGCACGGCAGCCAGAATATCTGCAACCGGTTTATGAACTTCCTGCCCTTGTTCCTCACGGTTGGAAAGAAGAGTAGTAAAGGCGGTTTCAAAATTCGGTTCGCGCGTATCAAGCCGTTTCATAGAATGCGTCTGCCTTACACATTTTCCGCAACGGGCGAAGATGCTGCAAGCGCCGTGCGAAAGCGGGAGAGAATGCGGTCAATCTGTTCTGGACGGGTTTTCAGCGCTGTGCGGTTAACAATAACGCGGCTGGTAACCTGAGCGATGGTTTCCACTTCCTTCAGGCCGTTGGCTTTCAGGGTGGAACCCGTATCCACCAAATCCACAATCAAACGAGAAAGCCCAAGCATGGGGGCTAGTTCCATGGCGCCGTGCAAATGCACGATGGTGGCGTTAATGCCGCGCGCTGCAAAAAAGCGGCGTGTGATAGCAGGGTATTTGGTAGCTACCCGCACTTCAGACCAGCGCTTCCATTCCTGCGGATCATGGGGAAGGTGAGCGGGCTGCGCGACAGAAATGCGGCATGCGCCAATACCCAGATCAAGCGGGGCATAAATTTCTGGGTAATCGAATTCCATCAGCACATCAGCGCCGCAAACGCCAACCTGAGCACCACCGCTGGCTACAAAGGTTGCAACGTCAAACGAGCGCACGCGCACCACATCAACTTGTGGGTCCTGCGTAGGAAAGCGCAGTTTGCGGCTATCTCCGCCCAGACATTCCGGGGCAGGGGCCATACCTGTGCCAGACATAAGGGGTGACACAGCTTTGAGGATACGGCCTTTGGGGAGAGCCAGAACAATGCGCCCGTTATCTTCCGTGCCGAAAGATGTTTCGGTCTGATGGGCAGGGCGGGGATGGTTCATGAAAACTCCGGCGGAGGCAAGGCGTGTCAAATTAGGCCTGCACTCCTACCACAAGGCGCAGCAGAAGAAAAATATGTAGTGGCCACATCTGTCATCAGTTTGCTTCTGGCAGATATGGCCACCCACCAGATCTAAAGGGGAAGGCCCTTTAAATCTGGCAGAGGCATGGTGTGATTTACTTTTTCCACCAACCGGTACGCCTGCGTGTGGCCGGTGGGCTATCTTCGATCACGATAGGCTGAACTACGGCTTCTTCCTTATCAGAAGTTTCGGTTGCAGCCTCTTTTGGTGCAGGAGCAGATGTTACTTCGCTTCCGCTGGCAGCTTCCGTAGCGGGTGCGGCTTCTGCCTTTTTACGCGTGGTGCGCCGACGAGTTGTTTTCTTCGGCTTTTCTTCAGCAGTTTCCGCTGTGGAAGCTTCAGCCGTTTCTGCAGTTTCATCCTTTACCGCTGTTTTGCGGCGGGGTGCACGGCGGCGTACAGGCTTTTTAGGGGCTTCTGCTTCCGCTGGGGCAGCTTCGGCTGCCGGTGCCGCTACAGATGCTTCAGTCTGTTCGGCATTTTCTTCTGCTGCGGGTTCTGCCTTTTTCCGTGTACGGCGACGGCGTGGTTTAGGCGCTTCTTCCGTTTTTTCAGGCTCTTCCACTGCAGCAGCAACAGGCTGAGGCGCAATCTCTTCTGTTTTTGCCGGTTCAACAGGCACGCTTGCAGTTTCTTCCTGTACGTCTGCTGCTTTGGACGCCGGTGTTACTTCGGTAGTCTGTTGGCGCGCAGTGTTTTCCAGTAGCTCGAAAATATCCGGCGCACCGCCAAATGGGTTGGCCGGTGTTGGACCTTCCCATGCTGGCATATTGGGCCGTGGTGCAGGGCCTTCTTCAATATCTACGTGGATTTCTGTGCGTGTTTCAGCCGGTTTGCGCACGCGTGAGCGGCGGGTTCTACGCCGGCCTGGTACCAGATTGGTTTCTGTTTCAGGGGCAGGTTCTGCTGCATTTTCAGAGGCAACAATTGAGGCAGCCTCACCAGATTCTGGCGTTTCTGTATCAGACTGTGCCTGTGTTTCAGGAACCTGATTGGTATCTTGATCACTCCGCCGACGGCGACGACGCCGACGGCGACGGCGTGGTTCATCAGAATTATCGACAGTTTCTTGAATAGCAGAGGCTTCCGCAGCCGGAATTTCTGGTACGGCAGCAACAACTTCATCAGCCACAATGTTTTCAACCGGCGGCAATGGCGGCTGAATCCGTGGTGGACGTGCGTGCTGGCGGCGTTCGATCCGAACTTCCGGAGCTGGCAACGTATTGTCTGCGGCAAACAGCACTTCCATCTGGTGGCGCTGTTCAATCTGGGTCAGCCAATCCCGCTTGTTGTTCAGGATATAGAAAGCAATATCCGCAGCAACATGCACGGTAATGGCCGAAGACCGACGGCGTGCCCCTTCTTCTTCCACTGCGCGCAGAACATGCAGGGCGGAGCTTTCAATGCTGCGCATCATGCCTGTGCCATTACAGTGCGGGCAGGGCATGAAAGCGGCTTCTGCCACAGATGGCCGGAGCCGCTGGCGTGACATTTCCAGCAACCCGAAGTGGGAAATGGAGCCGATCTGGATACGTGCCCGATCATGCCGCAGGGCATCTTTCAGGCGGCGTTCGATCATGGAATTGTGACGGCGAGCCTCCATATCAATGAAGTCGATCACAATCAGACCGGCCAGATCGCGCAGGCGCAACTGGCGCGCTACTTCATCAGCGGCTTCCTGATTAGTGCGGAAGGCTGTTTCTTCAATATTACGCTGGCTGGTGGCTTTGCCGGAATTTACGTCAATGGCAACCAAGGCTTCTGTCTGGTTGATAACCAAATAACCGCCGGAGCGCAGAGACACCACGGGGGAGAACATGGCATCCAGATGCCCTTCCACGTGGTAGTGTGTGAACAAGGGCTGGTTTTCCTTGTTCCACAGTCGGACTTTTTCTGCGTGCTGAGGCATCAGCATCCGCATGAAGTCACGCGCGGCCTTCCAGCCATTTTCTCCATCTACCACAATTTCGCTGATTTCGCGGGTGTAAACATCGCGGATAGCACGTTTCACCAAGCTCGCTTCTTCATAGATCAGCGCAGGCGCAACAGATTGAAGCGTATGCTCGCGGATATCATCCCACAGATGGAGCAGGTATTCGCAGTCCCGTGTAATTTCCGGGCCGGGGCGTTGGGCGCCTGCTGTGCGCACAATCATGGCCATGCCACGTGGCAGGTTGAGATCGGAAACAATATCCCGCAGGCGGCGGCGGTCCGCCACAGATGTAATCTTGCGTGAAACGCCACCACCGCGCAGGGCATTTGGCATAAGCACACAATAGCGGCCAGCCAGAGAAACATAGGTGGTCAGGGCTGCGCCCTTATTACCACGCTCTTCCTTAACTACTTGCACCAGCAGCACCTGCCGGCGGCGGATAACTTCCTGAATGCGATAGTTGCGCAGGAATCGGGCAATACGTTTTTGAATAAGGGCTTCTTCACCCGTATCTGTTTCGCCACCTACATAATCAGGCGCATCCTGCTTGTTGGCAGAACGTTCTTCCCGTTCAGAACCTTCCTCTTCTTCATTCTGGGCGGAAGAAGCGGCAGTGTCTTGCTCTGCGTCAGATGCCTGCGTTTCTGCGGTGTCTGGCGCGTCTTCTTCTTCATCAGAGCCGTTTTCGCTGTTTTCCAGCAAAGCTTCTTCTTCAGCCTGAAGAGCCAGCAGCTTTTCACGGTCAGAAACCGGGATCTGGTAGTAATCCGGATGAATTTCGCTAAAAGCCAGAAAGCCGTGGCGGTTGCCGCCATATTCTACAAAAGCGGCCTGCAAGCTTGGCTCTACGCGAACAACGCGGGCAAGGTAGATGTTTCCTTTAAGCTGCTTTTTTGCAGCAGATTCAACATCGTAATCTTCAAGCCGATTTCCGTCCATCACAACAACACGCGTTTCTTCCGCGTGTGTCGCGTCGATCAGCATACGCTTTGACATAAAAAGAAAAACTCCGGTGCGCCGGTGGCCAGCCTGTGTGGTGCTGCCGTGTAAATGGCATGGCACGACGGAGCAGGGGCTCTTCCGGCGGATATAAACAGGCATGCGATAAAAATTGGAAGGCGTACAAAGTTTCCACAGCTGCCCCTGTATCAGCATCCTTCAGGCACGGTACGGCCTGTGGTCTGGCTGTTTTCAGCAAAGGGGTGGGGCGGGCGATGGTCATGTATCCTTCAGTCAGTGTTTTCTGCCCCTGATCTTTATGCGTGCGGGCGCGGTGTTATGTAACCGGCGGCCCCCGTTCACGGCATGGACGGAGCGGAAAAAGCGCATGACGGGCATTTCTACCCTTGTGCCACGCTGTGTGAACATGGCTCAAATAACCATAAATCGCAAGCCATTCGTAACAAACACTGTTTTAGGGTGCCGATATACCTTTTTTCTGTCATTTTCAGTGCACGCTTTGGCATAAAGTAAACAGGAGCACTTTAATGGCTTTTCAGGCAGACAAGATGGACGGCAAAACTGTTGCTTCTGCAACGGTGCGGAAGAGTATAACACGCCGTTCCGGGCTGCTGTATTTAGGCGGTGGCGGGCTGATTGCTACAGTAGCATCTACAGATGTTTGGGCTGCAAATAAGCAAGTAACGGCGCATAAACTGGCAGCTCCGGCTATTGTTGGTAAAGCACGGCCAGCAGCCCCTCTTGTTATGCTAGACCCAGGACATGGGGGCAAAGATCCTGGAGCCATTGGGTATACCGGCACATATGAAAAGCATGTAGCGGAAGCTGCCGCGCAGGAGCTTAGGCGGCAATTGTTGGCAACAGGGCGCTACCGTGTAGCCATGACGCGTGCCGGAGACCATTTTGTGCCGCTGGATGGACGGGTAGAACTGGCACAGCAGCATGGGGCTTCGCTTTTTATTTCCATGCATGCAGATGCTTTGCACAGCCCGCAGGTGCGCGGCGCAAGTGTTTACACTCATTCGCACGGTGCATCAGATAGCCAGACGGCAGATTTGGCTAAAACCGAAAACAGTGCAGATAGATGTGGTGGGCCAATGGTGCACAGTGCATCACCAGAGGTGCAGCAGATTCTCGCCAGTTTGGTCACCGAGGAAACTCGTAAAGGCTCGGCCCACATGGCGCAGGCTGTGGTGTCGGCGTTTAATTCTCGGGTATTGTTGTTGCCGCACCCGCATAGGCATGCGGCTTTTGCGGTGTTGAAATCTGCCCAGATTCCTTCTGTTCTGGTTGAAATGGGCTTTATGTCAAACCGGATGGATGAGGCTGCGTTGCGTCAGGCAGGCCACCGGGCCATGGTGGCCGGGGCCATGCGAGACGCCGTTAATCGTTATTTTGCATCAGCCGGGGTGGGGCTTGCGGGCTGAAGGCGCGCCTGCTTACGAGCAAGACGGCGTTGCTTAAGGATCAGCAGGTGCTTGCGGAACCAATCCAGCATGCCGGATAGTGTAACAACGGTTACGCCAATGATTGTCCATTTATCCAACGGTTCGTGGAACAGCGTATAACTGAACAACACAGCCCAAACCATTTGGGTGTATTGAGGCAACGCTACGCGGCTGGCGGGGGTGAGGGTGGCGGCCAGCATGATAAGCAATTGGCCGAGAGCAGCTAGAAACCCATAGCCAAACAGATTTCCCCAATCAGCAACCGTATCGGGCCATGTAAAGTTGGGAAGGGCCAGAAGGCCATCCCCTAATAGTGGTCCGGCAAGGCTGGAGCCAAGAACCCCCAACTTTGTTGTGCCCGTACCAGCTACCCGGTAAGCGATAACATTTACAGCGCTGGCAATGGCAGCGGCTAATGCGCAGGCATGTCCAAAATGGAGTGGCCGCACGCCGGGGCGCAGTACAATCAGAACTCCCAGAAACCCGATTGCCACGGCAACCCAGCCCCAAGGAGACACTTTTTCCTTAAGGGCCACCACAGAAAGAATGGTAGCAATAAAAGGCATTAGGAACATCAGCGAGAGCGCTTCTGGCATAGACAGAAGCATGAAGGATTCTACGCTGGCGGCTGTGGCAATAAATGTTGCGATAGCCCGAATCCACCACATGTCCGGTTTTTGAATGGGCAGAATGTTCAGCCATGATTGCCCGCGTGTTTTAACAAACGGGACCAGCAGCAACCCAAAAACGCCACCAGAAAAGGCGACCTCAAATGGGTTGAGCCTGCCGGTAAGCAGTTTGGAAAAAGCATCACTTATGGAGAAAGCTGCAAACCCCAATAAAGACAGCAGCAGGCCCTTGGTGGGCGGGCTAAGTTTCATGTGTTTTGCTCTGCCTAATGGCGCGTAAGTGAAAAGAATAAAGAGGTGTCATAAACAGCCCGAAGGCTGAATTGAACACTCAATTCTTTATATTTACCATTTAGGGAGAAGAAAATATCATATAAGCTATATATGATATTTGGTGCCCAGAAGAAGACTCGAACTTCCACGACCTTGCGGCCACAGGTACCTGAAACCTGCGCGTCTACCAATTCCGCCATCTGGGCTCAAATGGCAACCAGGAGTGTTCCCGGCTGGTGAAGAGCCGTTTACCCCGCTGTGGTGGGGGCGTCAACAGGGAAAATGATTTTTCTGACAGATTTGTGTCATTTGCCTGTCTGGCGTGGGCGAGGGGAATAGCACACAGTGCACAAAACACTGGCTAAACGTGGAAAATGAGGGTGACTTATGGGTGCGCGTAAAATTGCAACCGTATTGGGTGGCGGCGGGTTTGTAGGGCGTTATGTGGTGCAAAATCTGGCGCGGGCTGGATATGAGGTGCGCGTTGCCAGCCGTCGGCCAGATTTAACTGCGCGTTCACACGCATTGGGGCGTGTTGGGCAAATTGCACCTTTTTATGCATCTGTTTTGGATGATGCTTCCGTGGCTTGCGCGGTACAGGGGGCGGATGTGGTCATCAACCTTGTGGCTGTCTTGTCTTCAGTAAAGCGGCAAACACTACAGGCTATTAATGTAGAAGGTGCGGGGCGTGTAGCCCGCATAGCCGCAGAAGTAAAAGTGCCTGTGTTTGTACAAATGTCAGCGCTTGGGGCTTCAGAAACAGCTCTTTCGGCTTATGGCAAAAGCCGCGCAGCGGGTGAAAAGGCCGTGCGCCGATATCGGCCTGACGCTGTGATCATACGGCCTTCTGTTATTTTTGGGCCAGACGATCATTTCTTTAATATGTTTGCTGGTCTTGCGCGGTATTTGCCGTGCTTGCCGGTTTACGGTGCGCAATCGCGCCTACAGCCCGTGTATGTGGCAGATGTGGCGCAGGCGGTATTCATGGCTGCGCAATCTCCGGCTTTTGCGGGGAAGGAGCTTTTGTTAGGTGGTCCGCAGGAAATGACCATGCTGGATATTGCTCGATTTGTGTTGCGCGTAACGCAGCGGCATAAGCCCATTTTTATTGTGCCGTCAGTGCTGGCAAAGTTGCAGGCTATGGTTTTAGAGCGACTGCCAGGGCATTTTCTTACGCAGGACCAACTGCGCATGCTGGCAACCGATAATGTAGTGCCGGCAGGAAAGTCCGGTTTTGAGGCATTGAATATAGTGCCGCAAAGCGTTGCGGCTATTGTGCCGACTTATTTGGCGCGGTTTAGGGTTGGTGGAGCCCAAAAAGACATATCCATTCCTGCATAATAGGTTAAGGCCAAAAAGGTCCGAAAAAATACCTTTTTATCTGACCGCTTGGATGAATTTTGGTTTCGGCATGACGAAAAATATAAAAAGGTAAGCATTGCTGTCTTTTTATATTTACGGAGAAGAAGCATGTTAGCCCCAGCAAAGTTTAGGGGCGGAGTCTGTCTGGCGCGCCCTTTCTCCGGGGATGCCACATGACGACCAAGATGCTTAAATTTGTCTCTGTGCCGCAAAAGCAGCCAGACAAGCGCGCGGCTACGGCGCGGCGGACAGATTTTGATGAAATTTATAAGGACTTCGCAACACCAGAAGCCACCGAACAGGCCAGCCGGTGTTCGCAGTGCGGTGTGCCGTTCTGTTCGGTCCATTGCCCGCTCGGCAACAATATTCCTGATTGGCTGATGCTCACGGCACAGGGGCGGTTGGAAGAAGCCTATGGCGTTTCCTCCGCCACCAATACCTTTCCAGAAATCTGTGGTCGTATTTGCCCACAGGATAGGCTGTGTGAAGGTAACTGCGTTATCGAGCCGGGTTTCGAAAGTGTGACCATTGGCGCTGTAGAGCGCTACATTACCGATACCGCGTTTGAAAAAGGCTGGGTTAAACCTGTTAGCCCGGTGCTGGAGCGCAGCCAATCTGTTGCCATTATTGGTGCGGGCCCGGCTGGCTTGGCAGCGGCAGATCAGTTGCGTGCACAAGGTTATAAAGTGCATGTATATGATCGGTATGATCGGGTAGGCGGTCTGCTGGTTTACGGTATTCCTGGCTTTAAGCTGGAAAAACATATTGTGGCGCGCCGCCATCAGTTGCTGGAAGAAGGTGGCGTGGTCTTTCATCTCGGCCAAGGCATTGGCGATGGTGAAGGCGAACTGTCTTTTGCAGATTTACGTAGCCGCCATGATGTCGTTTTGATTGCAACAGGCGTTTACAAATCGCGTGAAATCGGTGGCCCCGGCGTTGGGCTGGCAGGTATTGAAAAGGCGCTGGATTACCTTACGGCTTCTAACCGGCGTTCCTTGGGGGATACCTTGCCGCCAGAAGCTCAGGCATTGGATGCAGCGGGCAAAAACGTGGTAGTTCTGGGCGGTGGTGATACCGCAATGGACTGCGTGCGTACGGCTATTCGCCAAGGCGCAAAATCCGTGAAATGTGTGTATCGGCGCGATAAAGCCAACATGCCCGGTTCTGCCCGCGAAGTAAAAAATGCGGAAGAAGAAGGCGTGCAGTTTGAATGGCTGGCAGCCCCCGAAGCATTTTTGGGCGAAGGTCATGTTTCTGCCGTGCGTGCCGTGCGGATGAAGTTGGGCCTACCAGATGCTACGGGCCGCCAGTCGGTCGAGCCGTTGGAGGGGTCTTCTTTCACGCTGGATGCTGATTTGGTTATCAAGGCTCTTGGGTTTGATCCGGAACCTTTGCCGCAACTGTGGGGGCAGAAGGATCTGGCCGTATCTCGCTGGGGTACGCTCAAGGTTGGTCAGAAAGATTTCATGACATCTCTGCCGGGCGTGTTCGCCGCAGGGGACATTGTGCGTGGGGCCAGTCTGGTTGTGTGGGCCATTCGTGATGGGCGCGATGCAGCCGCCTGCATGCACACATGGATTCAGGAAAATATAATGGCTACCGCCAAGGCGGAGCAGGGCTAATGGATATGGAACAGTTTCCCAACACCGTTTCCGCTGAAAGTGGCGAGGAATTTCTGAAAGCGTGGGATTCCAACGTGGCCGCGCTGGATGGGCTGTATGATCCCGCTGATGAGCGCGATTCCTGCGGTGTGGGCCTTGTGGCCGCACTGGATGGCAAGCGCCGGCGTGAGGTGGTTGAAGCCGGTATTGCCGCGCTGAAAGCTATCTGGCACCGCGGCGCTGTGGATGCCGATGGTAAAACAGGTGATGGCGCAGGTATCCATGTAGAAATTCCGCAGGAATTTTTTGCAGATGCCATCACCAGCACGGGTGATCGCCCAGACGAAAGCCGGATTGCGGTGGGGCAGGTGTTTCTACCCAAAACCGATTTGGCTGCGCAGGAACAGTGCCGCCAGATTATCGAAACCCAGATTCTGGCGTTTGGATACGGCATTTATGGCTGGCGTCAGGTGCCGATTGATACCTCCTGCATTGGTGAAAAAGCCAACGCAACGCGCCCGGAAATTGAGCAGATCCTTATCCGCAATCTTCCCAACAAGGGGGAAGAGGAATTTGAGCGTGATCTGTATGTGATCCGTCGCCGGATAGAAAAAGCAGCCATTGCCGCGCAGGTTGATCTGTATATCTGCTCGCTATCATGCCGGTCTGTTATTTATAAAGGTATGTTCCTTGCCGAGCATCTGACAGAGTTTTACCCAGATCTGCTGGATGAACGCTTTGTCAGCCGCTTTGCTATTTATCACCAGCGCTACTCCACTAACACCTTCCCAACATGGAAGCTGGCACAGCCATTCCGTCGCCTTGCGCATAATGGTGAAATCAACACCATTTCAGGCAACATCAACTGGATGAAAAGTCATGAAACACGGCTTTCTCACCCAGATCTTGATCCGTGGATGGCAGATATCAAGCCGCTGGTGCAGGCTGGTGGGTCCGATACCGCAACTCTGGATAATGTTTACGAACTGCTGACTTTTGCAGGGCGTGATGCCCCATTTGCTAAGGCGCTGATGATCCCGGCAAGCGTGAGTGGCAATTCCTCCATGAAGCCCGCGCACCGTGACATGTTCACGTATTGCAACGCAGTCATGGAACCGTGGGATGGCCCCGCAGCACTCTGCGCTACAGATGGCCGCTGGGTTGTGGCCGGGTTGGATCGTTCCGGCCTGCGCCCGCTGCGCTATACGGTCACAACTGATAATCTGCTGATTGTCGGCTCTGAAACCGGCATGGTGCGCGTGCCTGAAAACGCTATTGTCAGCCGTGGCCGCCTTGGACCGGGTGAGATGATCGGCGTCGATCTTCAGGAAGCCAAGCTGTACGGTAATACCGAACTGCTTGATCTGCTTGCTGCACGGCAGGATTTTTCCAGTTGGATTAAACGCACCCAGAAAATTGGCCATATCGTCCGTTCGGATGTGACGGAGCCAGTTTATTATGAAGGTGAAGAACTGCGCCGCCGCCAGTTGGCTGTGGGCAGCACGCTGGAAGAACTGGAAGCTATTCTGCATCCGATGGTATCTACCGCCAGTGAAGCCATTGGCTCCATGGGTGATGATACGCCGTTGGCTGTGCTTTCTCCGCGTTATCGTGGGTTGGCGCACTATTTCCGGCAGATGTTCAGCCAGGTTACCAACCCGCCAATCGATTCTCTGCGCGAATCCCGCGTAATGAGTCTGACAACGCGGTTGGGAAATCTGGGTAATATTCTGGATCAGTCGCCCGAACAATGTGACATGCTCCAACTGCCTAGCCCGGTGCTGACATCTGGTGAGTATGAAGGGCTGCGTAATTTCACTGGTGCGTCTGGTTGCGTGATTGACTGCACATTCTCCTCCAAGGATGGGGAAGCAGGTCTGCGTGAAGCCATTGCCCGTATCCGGCGTGAGGCAGAAGAAGGTGTGCGCGGTGGGTGCACCCACGTGTTCCTGACGGATGAAGATCAGTCTGCCGAACGTGCATCTATCCCCATGATTTTGGCGACAGGTGCTGTGCATACGCATCTGGTGCGCACATCCTTGCGCACATTTACGTCTCTGAACGTGCGTACAGCTACGGCGCTGGATGTGCACGCCATTGCGGTAACAATTGGCGTGGGCGCCACCACGGTTAACCCCTATCTGGCGCAGGAAAGCATTGCAGACCGGCATCGCCGTGGTCTGTTTGGGCAGATGAGCCTGCGTGAGTGCATGGAACGCTACCGTAAAGCGGTGGATAAAGGCCTGCTCAAGATCATGTCTAAGATGGGTATTTCCATCGTGGCATCTTATCGTGGCGGCTGTAATTTTGAGGCGGTGGGCCTTTCCCGCGCGCTTACGGCAGAATTCTTCCCGGGCATGCCTTCGCGTATTTCTGGTATTGGGCTTTCCGGTATTGCGCGCAACGTGCTGCAACTGCACGAACGTGCATGGGCTGCAACCAATGCGCTCACTCTGCCGGTGGGTGGCCTTTACAAGCTGCGCCGGAGTGGGGAGCAGCACGCTTTTGATGGCGGCCTTATCCATATGTTGCAAACAGCAGTGGCCACTGGCAGCTTTACCATCTACCAGCGCTATGCAGATGCCGTACATGCTCAGCCGCCTGTAGCCCTGCGTGATCTGCTGGACTTCCGTGATGGGCGCACGCCTATTCCGGTAGAAGAAGTGGAAAGTATTACGCAACTGCGTAAACGCCTGATTTCTCCGGCAATTTCCCTGGGTGCGCTCAGCCCGGAAGCGCATGAAACGCTTTCCATCGCGATGAACCGCATTGGTGCAAAATCCGATTCTGGTGAGGGTGGGGAAGATCCGGCACGCGCCAAGCCACGCCCGAATGGGGATAACGCATCTTCCGCCATCAAACAGGTGGCATCTGGCCGCTTTGGTGTAACGGCGCAGTATCTGAATGATTGCCGTGAGTTGGAAATCAAGGTGGCACAGGGTGCCAAACCGGGTGAAGGTGGGCAGCTTCCGGGCTTTAAGGTCACGGAGCTAATTGCCAAGCTGCGCCATGCCACACCGGGTGTGACGCTGATTTCTCCGCCACCGCACCATGATATCTATTCGATCGAAGATCTGGCGCAGCTGATTTACGATCTGAAGCAGATTAACCCGGAAGCAACGGTTACCGTTAAGCTGGTGGCACGTTCTGGTATTGGCACCATTGCCGCTGGTGTGGCCAAGGCAAAAGCTGATGCCATTCTGATTTCCGGCCACTGTGGTGGCACAGGCGCAAGTCCGCTAAGCTCCATTAAATATGCGGGCTTGCCGTGGGAGCTTGGGCTGGCAGAAACACATCAGGTGCTTATGCTTAACCGCCTGCGCCATCGTGTGCGTTTGCGGGCCGATGGTGGCATCAAAACCGGGCGTGATGTGGTGATAGCCGCCATGCTTGGGGCTGAGGAATTTGGTATTGGCACGGCTAGCCTTGTGGCCATGGGCTGCATTATGGTGCGCCAGTGCCATTCCAACACCTGCCCGGTGGGCGTGTGTTCGCAGGACCCCAAAATGCGTGCCAAATTTGAAGGTACGCCAGAAAAGGTCATCAACCTGTTCTCCTTCATTGCAGAGGATGTGCGGAATATTCTGGCTTCGCTGGGCTTCCGCTCTCTGGATGAAATTATCGGGCGCACGGATCTGCTGCGGCAGGTTTCCCGCGGGGATGATTATCTGGATGATCTGGATCTGAACTCTCTGCTGTCTCAGGCAGATCCGGGGCCGTTTGCGCGCTACTGCACTCTGGATGGCCGGAATGAAGTGCCCGATACGCTGGATGCGCAGATGATTGGCGATGCTAAGCCGCTGTTCGATCATGGTGAAAAAATGCAGCTGCACTACAATGTGCAGAACACCCAGCGCGCCATTGGCACGCGCATTTCCTCTTTGATCGTGCGTCAGTTTGGCATGAAAACATTGGCACCGGGGCATCTTACAGTGCGCCTGCGTGGTTCTGCCGGTCAGTCTCTGGGGGCGTTTGCCGTGCAGGGGCTCAAGCTGGAAGTGCTGGGCGATGCCAACGATTACGTGGGTAAAGGGCTTTCTGGCGCAACCATTACGGTGCGTCCTTCTCCGTCCTCCACGTTGGTATCTAACAAGAACGCCATTATCGGTAACACGGTTCTGTATGGGGCCACTGCGGGTGAACTATATGCCGCAGGGCAGGCGGGTGAACGCTTTGCCGTGCGTAACTCTGGCGCAACCGCAGTTGTAGAAGGCTGTGGGTCTAACGGGTGTGAATACATGACTGGCGGCACCGTAGTGGTGCTGGATGATGTGGGTGATAACTTTGGCGCGGGCTTTACCGGCGGCATGGCCTTTGTGCTGGACAAGAGCAATGTGTTTGATAGCCGGGTAAACCCCGAATCCTTGCTATGGGTGCGCGTAACTGAACCTAAATGGGAACAGATGCTGCGCGGCCTTGTTGAACGGCATGTGGAAGAAACAGGTTCTGCTTATGCCAGCATGTTGCTGCATAAATGGGATGAGGTTCTGCCGCACTTCTGGCACGTTGTTCCCAAGGATTACGCCCGTATTATCGGCTTTACGGTGCCGGAGCAGCAGCTAGAAAAAACAGCCTGAACCATAAGGCTGATTGCAAGCTGACAGAAGCAGATGGGCGGAGGGGAAACCTTCCGCCCATTTGTTTTTCATATCTGTTGTGCATGTGAACCGCGCTTGTGTTCACGGCCTCTCGCTTCCAGCAGAAATGCACTGTAAAGTGTTCAATATGGAACACACAGCGCATTCCCTCCGTTCACATTCGCTTCCGGTTTTTGCAACACAAGCCGGTACCGTTGCCAACACACCTGCAGGGCAGGGGGCGGCCTCTCTTCCGCGTTGGGATCTTTCAGCCCTTTACGCAGGGATGGATGATCCGAAGCTGCATGCTGATCTGGCTGAAGCAGAAAAAAAGGCACAGGATTTTGCCAAGAAGTATCAGGGCAAAATCAGCGGCCTTTCCGGCAAGGAACTGGCAGACGCCATCGCAGCCTTTGAAGTTATTGAGGAAATGCTGGGCAAGGCAGGGTCTTACGCTTCCCTGCTGTTTGCCGCAGATTCTTCAGATGCCTCCATCAGTCAGTTCAGCCAGTCCATCAATGAACGGCTGACGGCCATTTCCACCCATCTGCTGTTTTTCACGCTGGAACTGAACCGGCTGGAAGAAGCGGACCTTCAAGAAAAGCTGAAAGATCCCGCACTGGCGCATTGGCAGCCTTACCTGCGTGATATCCGCATGTATCGCCCGCATCAGCTTTCTGATGATGTGGAAAAGGTTTTGCTAGAAAAATCCGTAACCGGTGGGCAGGCATGGTGCCGTCTGTTTGATGAAACGATTGCAGCCCTGCGTGTCACTCTGGATGGGCAGGAAATTACGGTGGGAGATGCGCTCAACCGTTTGTCTGATACAAATCGGGCAACGCGAGAGCAGGCAGGCAAAGCTGTAGGTGGCGTTTTTGAAAAGAATGTCCGCCTCTTTGCGCTCATTACCAATACGCTGGCCAAGGATAAATCCATTTCGGATAATCTGCGGCATTTTGCGCGGCCAACCTCATCTCGCAATCTTTCTAACATGGTGGAAGATGAAGTGGTGGATGCGCTTGTTTCTGCCGTGCGGGAAGATTATCCGCGTCTTTCCCATCGCTATTATGCCTTAAAAGCTAAGTGGATGGGGCTGGACAAACTGGAACATTGGGACCGCAACGCCCCGCTACCCGGCAATGATGACAAGCTGATTCCGTGGTCTGAAGCCAAAAACATTGTGCAAAAAGCATATGATGGTTTTGACCCGCGTATGGGGAAGGTTATTAACACTTTCCTGACCAACCCGTGGATTGATGTGCCACCTGCACCGGGCAAATCCCCCGGTGCGTTTGCACATCCTACTGTGCCTTCAGCACATCCTTATATTCTGTTGAACTATCATGGTCGTATTCGGGATGTCATGACGTTGGCGCATGAGTTGGGCCACGGTGTGCATCAGGTTATGGCGGCAAAGCAGGGCTACTTCATGTCCGACACGCCGCTGACACTGGCTGAAACGGCCAGTGTGTTTGGCGAGATGCTAACATTCCAGTCTCTTCTGGATGCAGAAAAAGATCCGCAGCGCCGTCGTCTGCTACTGGCCGCCAAGGTTGAGGATATGCTCAACACCGTGGTGCGCCAGATTGCATTTTATGAATTTGAAACCCGCGTGCACGATGCCCGTAAAAAGGGTGAGCTACTTCCCGAACAGATTGGCGTTATCTGGCGCAGTGTGCAGACAGAAAGCCTTGGTCCAGCCTTTAACTTTACGCCGGAATACGATGTGTTTTGGGCTTATATTCCGCACTTCATCCATTCTCCGTTCTATGTGTATGCCTATGCATTCGGAGATTGCTTGGTGAATGCGCTGTATCAGGTGTTCAGTGAAGGCGCGCCGGGTTTCCAGGATAAATACATTGCCATGCTGGAAGCAGGCGGCACCCTCCGCCATAAGGAACTGCTGGCTCCCTTCGGGCTGGATGCATCTGATCCGGGTTTCTGGCGCAAGGGGCTGGATGTCATTTCCGGCTTTATTGACCAGTTGGAGCAAGGCTGATTATGGCGCGAGATATGGATAATACCGGCGTTTTTGGTGAACTGCGCCGTATGGTGCAAACAACCGGAACCGTTGGTGGCATTGCAGCCCGGCTGGCAGGTAACAAGATCGGCCTGCGTTCTGGTGGGGCTTCTCACGCAGAAGATCTTAAATCCATGCTGGGTGGGCTGAAAGGCCCGCTCATGAAGGCAGCGCAGCTTTTGGCCACCATTCCCGGCGCGTTGCCGGATGAATATGCCGATGAGTTGGCGCAGCTCCAGTCTAACGCGCCGCCAATGGGATGGAGCTTCGTGCGCCGCCGCATGACGGCGGAGCTTGGTCCGGGGTGGGAAAAGAATTTCCGTTCCTTCGGGCGGGAAGCTGCTGCCGCGGCCAGCCTTGGGCAGGTGCATCAGGCTGTGTTGACTGATGGCCGCCGCGTAGCCTGTAAGTTGCAGTATCCTGATATGAAGGCGGCTGTTGAGGCCGATCTGCGCCAGTTCCGTATGGCTATTGGGGTTTACCACAAGCTGGATAATGCCATCCGGCAGGATGATGTGGTGGAGGAACTTTCTGAACGACTGCGGGAAGAGCTGGATTACCGGCACGAGGCCGCCAATATGCGCCTCTATCATGCCGTGCTGGCAGATTGCCCCGAAGTTACGGTGCCTTTGCCAATAGATGAACTATGCACGCAGCGGCTGCTGACTATGGAGTGGGTGCAGGGGCAAAACCTCAATGCAGCCATCAAGGCCGGCCTGACAGAAGAACAGAAAAAACGCATTGCACGCGCGCTGTTCCGAGCATGGTATGTGCCACTGTATCAGTATGGCGTGGTGCATGGTGACCCGCATATGGGCAACTTTACCATGCGGGAAGATGCTGGCCTGAATCTACTGGATTTTGGGGCTATCCGTATTTTCCAGCCTTCGTTCATCAAGGGTAATATTGATCTGTATTACGCGCTCCGTAACAAGGATATGGACATGGCCGCTCATGCTTATGAAGCATGGGGCTTCCGTGACCTGACGCGTGAGAAAGTGGCTGTTCTGAACGAATGGGCAGGGCTGTTATATGCCCCGCTGATGGTAGATGAAGAACGCTACATTCAGGATGATAACAACCCAGCCCTTGGGCGGGAAATTCTTTCCAAGGTGCATGATGGGCTGCAAAAAGCCGGAGGTGTGCGCCTGCCGCGTGAGTTTGTGCTGGTTGATCGTTCAGCTCTTGGGCTGGGTTCTGTATTCATGCGGCTGAAGGTTAAGATGAACTGGTATCAGCTATTCCATGAAATCGTGCAGGATTTTGATGAACAGGCTCTGGCACAGCGCCAGCAGGCAGCCATAAAGGCCGCACGTTTCCCTCCAGAAACGCAGCCAGCTTCCCGATCAAAGGTGTTTTAGCTGGGGGTGATAAAAGCCCCCAGCAAAGTGCTACCACCTAATATCAGTAAGCCTGATAAGCCGCGCGCTTAAGGTGAAGCTGATTATATTCAAGCTGATCCTTGGTGAGCTGGAAACCAATTTCAAACCGATAATCTGAATCCACATTTTTGGGTGGAATAGGCAGATCCACTGTGATCACCTTTGTATCGTCTTCAAAGGTAGAGAGGTTGGCCGGGAAGGACACGGTGTGGCGGAACACATGCTTGTTCACAATCCTGTCCCCGTGCAGCACGGCAATAAACCACGGTAGGGTAAGCGTATTGGCTGCCGCTGCTGGGCCACGTTCAATCACAAAGCGCAATACGATTCGGGTTTTCAGGTCCTTGGGGCCTGCGGCAAGGCAATCACCCTGTAATTGCAGGATGCTGGCGCGGGCGATCATGTTTTTAAAACCCGTCTGCTTACCTTGGTAGAGGTAGTAATCTGCGGCTTCAGAGGGAATATGCGTAATGGGGCAGGTGGGCGCAAAATCCATGGATTTGCTTTCACCATCACCGCAGCCGCTAAGGGTGGCCAGCAGCCCAAGTGCTGCCAGACCCGGGGCGGCAATACGGGGGAACAGGCTGCGCCGTTGGTTGTGATTAGGGAACATGTATGGATCCGGCGTTATCGGTTAAAACGGGTTGAACACAGCAGATAGCAGCCATCACACCCACATAGGTATGTTTTTCAAGGCTTTGATGCCGTAAAACGGGTTGCATCCCATGCGTCCTTTGCGTAGGCCACAACTTCCGTCACCTTTATGGGTTTCGGGCATAGCCTGTTTTCAATATGCTTCTTCATAGCCAGTTTTCTTCTATACAGTCCGCTGCAACTTTGGGGAACACCATGCCCGATCAAACTGATACCCTTACCCCGCCCCAGAGCGCAGATGCTCAGTACGGCAGATCTCTTAAGGTTCTGCTGGCAGGCCCACGTGGTTTCTGCGCAGGGGTGGACCGCGCCATCCGTGTGGTGGAAGAAGCCATCCGCCGCTACGGCGCGCCTGTTTATGTCCGCCATGAAATTGTCCATAACCGGACAGTGGTGGAAGAGCTGGAAGCACAAGGCGCCATTTTTGTTGAGGAACTGGATGAAGTTCCCGTAGATGGCCACGTTGTTTTCTCTGCTCATGGCGTGCCAAAAACCGTGCCGGTTGAGGCCGAACGCCGTAACCTGCTGTATCTAGATGCCACGTGCCCGCTGGTTTCTAAGGTGCACCGTGAAGCTGAGCGTCATTTCGCTGGTGGTGGGCCAGAAAGCCGCCATATTCTGATGATTGGCCATGCAGGCCACCCAGAAGTGGTTGGCACAATGGGCCAACTGCCGCCGGGTGCCATGACGCTGATTAACGATGCAGAAGAAGCCCGTACGGTAGAGCCGGAAGATCCAACACGTCTAGCCTTTATCACCCAGACAACACTTTCTGTGGATGATACGGCAGAAATCGTAGATATTCTGCGTGCGCGGTTTCCGCTGATTGAAGGGCCAAAGCGCGAAGATATTTGCTACGCTACCACAAACCGTCAGGAAGCTGTTAAAACCATCGCACCCGAGTGCGATCTGGTCATTGTTATTGGCTCTCCCAACTCTTCCAACTCCCAGCGTCTGCGTGAAGTGGCAGAACGTTCCGGCACGCCGCGCGCACTTTTGGTGCCACGTCTGGATTCTCTGGATTGGTCTGTGCTGGAAGGCGTGAACACGCTGGGCATTACGGCTGGTGCTTCTGCGCCAGAAGCACTGGTGCAGGAAATGCTGGCAGAAATGGCCAAGCGTTACACGCTGTGCATTGAAGAGCGGATTGTGAAGGAAGAAAACGTAACGTTCCGCCTTCCCGCACCGCTAGGCTAAAGGTGCTGCATGGCCGTTTATACGGACGTTGGGAACGAGGCCCTAGAAGCGTTTTTACAGGATTACGCCATAGGGTCTCTGGTTGCGTTTCGCGGTATTGCCGAAGGGGTGGAGAACAGTAATTTCCAGCTGCGTACAACAGATGGAGATTACATTCTTACCCTGTACGAAAAACGGGTGAATGCGCAGGATCTGCCCTGGTTTTTAGGGCTGATGCAGCATCTGGCGCGTGAGGGGGTAACATGCCCCCAGCCCGTGGCTGATTCGCAAGGTCATGTGCTCAAAACACTGGCTGGCAGGCCTGCTGCTATTACCACATTTTTGCCCGGTGTTTGGCCGCGTGTGGTTAGGCTGGAACACTGCCGCCCGCTTGGGCGCGCTTTGGCACAACTACATGTGGCAGGGCGTTCCTATAAGCCGGAACGTCAGAATGGTTTGGGGCCAGATGCGTGGTTTGCGCTGCTGCAAAGCTGTGGCGCAGGCGCGGATAATGTGTGCGCTGGCTTGCGGGATGAACTGCAAAATGCGCTTGAGCATATTCTGCCGTTCTGGCCGGGACGGGGGAATAATCCACTTCTGCCGCGCGGGCAGATTCATGCAGACATGTTTCCAGATAATGTTTTCTTTCTGGATCATGCCGTTTCAGGCGTGATTGATTTCTATTTCGCCTGCACGGATTTACTGGCCTACGACATTGCCATCTGTTTGAACGCATGGTGTTTTCAGGCGGATGGGGCGTTTAACATCACCTTTGCCCGGCACATGATGCAAGGGTATGAGGAAATACGCCCACTGGAGCCAGCAGAACGTAAGCTTATGCCTGTTCTGGCCAGAGGTGCGGCCATGCGCTTTTTGCTAACCCGGCTGTATGACTGGATCAACACGCCAGCAGATGCCTTGGTCACGCCCAAAGATCCTATGGATTATCTGAAGCGCCTGCGCTTCCATTTGGAAACGGAAAGTGCCGATGCCTACGGATTCTGAAAATAGCAACGCAACAGAACAACCCGCTCTGGCGGTTGAAATCTGGACAGATGGCGGATGCCGCCCAAACCCCGGCCCAGGTGGCTGGGGCGTTCTGCTACGCTGCAAAGGCGTAGAACGGGAACTTTCTGGCGGTGAGCGTGAAACCACCAACAACCGTATGGAACTCACAGCCGCAGCAGAAGCGCTGGAAGCTCTGACACGCCCCTGTGTGGTGAACCTGCATACAGATAGCGAATATGTGCGCAATGGCATTACCCGGTGGCATACAGGCTGGGTAAGGCGGAATTGGCGCAATGCATCGGGTGATCCAGTTGCCAATATGGATTTATGGCGCAGGCTGCTGGACGTAGCCAAAAGGCATGAGGTTTCTTGGCACTGGGTAAAAGGACATTCCGGTGTACCAGAAAATGAACGGGTGGACCAATTGGCAACAGAAGCCCGGGAAAAAATAGAGCAGTCTCTTTTAGAGAGCTAAAAACAAACCGGCTGAAAGGCCGGTTTTTTTCATGGCGCATTGTGAGGGAAAAATCACTGTGGCTGAACACAAAACATACCAAACCGTAGCAGGGTATATGGTGGCGTTTGTGGCTTTAACGCTGCTTTATACTACTTTGGGTATGACGCAGCCTTTTAATTCAGACAGTGTTTCTACCTTGCTGGCAGCGCAGGATATTCTGCACGGCAATGTTTTGCTGAAAGGGTGGGACCTTTCTACCCAATCCTTCTATTTTACCGAAATACTGCCTTATGTTGTGATGGTCGGCCTGTTTGGCTGGCATGTATCTTTTTATTACATCGTGCCCGCCATGCTGTGGGCCATTGCCATGTTATTGGCGTTTCATATTGCTGGTTTGGCAAAGGGCAATACGGGGTGGCCGCTTCTTGTGTTGTTAGGGGTGCCTAGCGCCTTTGCCGTCCATCTGGTGTTGTCGCCTTGTTATCATGTTGGCGCTTATGTGGGCATGTTGCTGTTCTGGCTGATGTGGTTGCAGAAGCCTCAATACCTACAATCCAAAAGTGCGTTCGGCACCTGCGCGTGCTGGAGTGGTACCGTTTTGTTTGTTGCGCTGCTGTTAAGCAGTGATGATCTGGTAAAATACACTCTGGCTTTGCCAGTTATTCTGGCGGCTATCGGATGCAGCCTCGAACAACGTGCTCCAAGATATTTCGGGCTTGCCAGCGGCATGGTGGGGGCTTTGCTGCTGGAGCACGTTATTAAGACAGTGCTGGTCCATAATGGGGCCTTCCATGTGCCGGGGTTGTGGAGTTCGTCTTTTGGCTCACAAAGTCGGGCCTCTTATAATCTGAGCGTCCTGTTTTCCGGCTTTTTGCAGTATTTTGGTGCTGATTTTTTTGGAAAGCCGATAACGCTTTCAGGGTCTGGGCGCGAACTGTTCCATCTGGCTTGTGCTGGTGGCGCAGTATGGAGCTGCTTTTATGCGCTGCGCAAAAACCGGCAATGGAGCCTGTTTGATCTCTCATCCGTATTTGCCATTGTTATTATGTTGGCTGCTTTTGTTTTTGGCGAACTGACAATGGATGAGCAGTCATTCCGCTATCTGGTTTTTCCGTGTTTGTTGTCTGTCTTGCTGGTCATTCGGCATGTGCAGATGTCCCGTGGTTATGGTTTGCTGTTGGGTGCCTGCTGTATTTTATATGCGGTAACAATTCTGCCACACCCTGTTTTGGGATATGCTGCGGCAAACCAAAACTTTCCCGTAAATCGCACTCTGGAACAAATGGAGCTTAAGCAGGGTTTTGCCCCATATTGGAGCGCTGCCCGCAATAGTCTGCCATTTCCGACACGTCTTGCGCCCATTGAGTTCATGCCATCAGGCATCAAAGCATTTCATACCCTCAGCAAGCGGCAATGGTATGAAACAGGCGGCAATTTTATTGTATGTGAAAGTGCAGATCAGGCCCGGCAGGCGCAAACGCAGTTTGGGCCTGCACAAAGGGAAATACCCATAGGCAGCAATATTCTGCTGATATGGTCACACCCCTTTAAGATGCCGCAGAACTGAAGAGTCCGTTCTCAGGGCTCAACATCAGATTGATAAATATCAATATAATCTTGCGGTGTGTTGGGTGCGGATTGTTTGGGTAGACCAATAACGCGCACATAAATGCGGGTGGAGGGTGTGCCTCCATTCATAAGCACACTGCGTGCGGCCAACCCGCGTGCCAATGCCATACGCCGTGGCAATGATGGATCATCTACAGCGCCAGAGCTGTAGGCATCTATCAGGGCGCGTTCATGCGGTTTGTCAGACAAGCGCTGCCCAAATGCCAGAATGGCCTGATGTGTTTCTGGGTTAAGTGTGGCTGCTTCTGGCGCAAAGGTAATGCGCACACCGCCTTCAATAGGCGTCACCACGCCTTGGGCTTTCAGATCCACAGAGGGCTGCGGAGGCACGGGGAAAGGATGAACTTCCACGTCTGATGGTGCCGGAGTTAGTTGCGGCAGCGGAGGAGGAGCATTGGGTATTGTTGCCGGTGGCGGTGGTTTGTGCGGCTGAACTGCAGGTGCTGCACTTTTGCTTTCTTGCGCCGGGGCAGGCGGAGCCTTAGCCACGGGTGCGGGTACGGTCGGAACCGTGGTTGTCGGTTTAGGGGCTGGTGCACTTTTAGGCGCAGTTGCAGCCGGCTGCGTATTTTTTACGCTGGATGTTTCTTTTTTCTGCGTTGTGGTGGCTTGCGGCTTTTCCACAACGCGGCGGCGCGTTTCAGTGCGCACGGGCGTTGTTGTCCGGCGTGGAGCTGCTTCACGCACAGGTGCAGCAGGAGTTGTGGGTGCTGCTACGGGTGCGCCGCCGCCCAAGCTGTCCAGAGCCTGACTGTTGGTGACAATCTGAGCATGTGAGACCGCGCTGGTGGCAAGTAAACTTGCGGCACACAGAAGGACAAGGCGGCGAGAGAAAGGAAACATGTTCTGCATTAAATGGAAGACTAATCCAGAAAAAGAGGAAGAAGAACAGAGGCAACCTGCTTTTGGTGCCTGAAAGCGGCCACACTGCGGCATCATGCAGAAAACTGTTCCGCCGCAATACGCTCGGAAAGGGTTTGCCCGGGGTCAAACAGCAAGGTTACGGCCAATTCACGGTCTTCCCACGCCTGCACAGAAACAACATCTCGAATTTCTATCGAATCGGCAACGGCTGCAACCGGGCGTTTATCGTGCTCCAGAACACTAAAGCCGACATGGGCCGAGGAAGGTAGAAGTGCCCCGCGCCAGCGGCGTGGCCGAAATGGGCAGATAGGGGTGAGTGGAAGCAAATTGCCAGAAAGCGGTACAATTGGCCCGTGGGCAGAAAGATTATAGGCGGTGGAACCGGCTGGCGTGGCTAATAACGCACCATCACAAATTAGCTCGGGAATGCGCACCAGCCTGTCCACATCAATGCGTAATTTGGCTGCCTGTCGTGTTTGGCGGAACAGATAAACATCGTTCAGCGCCAGTGCTTCCTGCGCTTCACCGTGCGCTGTTACGGCTTTCATACGCAGGGGGTGAATAATTGCAGCTTGTGCATGCGCCAATCTGTAGGGCAGATCTTCTTCATCTGTAGGGTTCATCAGAAACCCTACAGATCCACAGTTCATGCCATAAACTGGGGTGGTCAACCCGGCTTCCAGAATAACGCGCAGGGTTTCCAGCATAAAACCATCACCGCCCAAGCAGATCACAACGTCTGCCTCGCCGGGGTGGCAGTTGCCATAACGGGTTACCAGCCGGTCAAGCTCATCTCGGGCGGTTTCTGTAGGGGCTGCCATAAAGGCCAGATGTTGCGGAGGCCGCATAAAGATTGAGGGCGGGTTTGTAAGAGAAGTAGCAGTCATGCCTGTGTCCTGCTTCCTTCCAGGTCAGGAAAATTAAAGTCTTTCTTCCTTATCCCGCAAATGTTGGTTCCTGAAAGAGGGCAGGGTCATTTTTAATGCTAGCAAAGTGTTCTGCCAGAGTGGTGCCAAGCAGTTCGTCATACACAGCCAGTGTGGCGTGTTGCATGGCAAAGGTGCTGTAATGGCTCAGTACCATCTGGCGCGCAGTGTATCCTATAGCTTCCAAAATTTCTGGCGGCGCAGCTAGCACATCATAAATGGCCTGTGCCAGTTCATTGGCGTTTTCAGGGGTAAAGCTAAAGCCCGTTTGGCCGTGGGCTACGGTTTCTACTGCTGCGCCATGATGCGCTACAATAACCGGGCAGCACATTGCCTGAGCCTCCACCACCACACGGCCAAAGGGTTCTGGGCGGAGGGAGGGCACAACCACCATGTTGGCAAGCATCATGGCGGCAGGCATATCATCGCAATGGCCCGCAAAACGCACGCGGTCAGTCAGGCCCAGTTGTGCGGCTTTTGTACTAAGTTCCTGTGCATATTTATCTTCTGGCGTGCCACCACCAGCAAACACGCAGTGCCAGTTTATATCCGGTAAAAGGTCTAGCAGTTGTGCCAGCGCATCCAGTACAAGGCTTTGGCCTTTCCACGCTGTCAGCCTGCCGGGCATGAGAATAACCGGCGCATCAGCCGGAAGCGCCCAAGCTTCTACCAAACGGTGCACACGCTGGCTGGACACCACTTGAGGTGAAAATTGATCGGTATCTGCCCCGCGCGGGATAGTGCGTAGTCGATCTGGTCCTACATGGTATTCTTCCGCAAGGCGCTGGGCGATATGGTTGCTAATGGCAATAACACGGTCACCAGATGCTAAAACGGCATTGTAATGCCGTTTGCCGGGAAAGCTGTTGGCATGCACGCCATGCCATGTTGTGACAAAAGGTGTCTGTGTGCGCTTGCAGGCCATTCTGGCAACCCACGCAGGTGCGCGAGAGCGGGCATGAACAAGCTGCACATTGTGCTGGCGGATGATGTTGCTGAGGAAATGGCTGTTTTTGGCAATTTTTAACGGGTTTCGGCTGCCACAATCGGGAAGGGTAATATGCTCTGCGCCACTATGCCGCAACAGAGGTTCCATACGCCCACCAGAGCTGATGACAAGTGCTTTGCCCCCAGCTTGCGTAATGGCCTGCGCCATTTCTATGGTGCCTCTTTCCACTCCGCCCTGCTCCAGAGCGGGCAGGATTTGCAGAATGGAGGCAGAGGCCAGAAAACTGCTCATGAACAGGGTGTTATCACAATTTGCACATTTTGTGCCATAAGATCAGTAGGGCAGAACTGTTCTTCCTTTTCAGGTTCCCGGCCTGTGCGTGAATGAACCTGTTTGGTATGGAGGCAGGATGAAGTTTTCTTTTGTGCCTACACGGCGGCATCTTCCCTGCGTGGTTGCAGGCACAGCGTTGCTTGTTTCCGCACCTGTTATGGCGGCCACTGCACGCGGCCATGCTGCGGCTGCATCCGGGCCAGTCAATGGGCAGAAATGGTCGGTCGAAGCCTGTATGGCCATGGTGAGGGATGATCCATTTGGCGCCAGAGATTACGCGCTGGACTGGGAGCGCCACGGCAACGGAGGGCAGGAGGCCAAGCATTGTCACGCTCTGGCATTGCTGGAAGCCGGGGATGAAGAAAGCGCGGCACAGGAACTGGATGAACTTGCCCACCAGCCTATAGAACACGCAGAGCGCGCACCTTCCAGCTTTCGCGCTGGGTTGGAGGAAGATGCAGCAGATGCTTGGCTTTCTGCTGGGCAGCCAGAAAAAGCCTTGAGCAGTGTAGATTACGGGCTGGCGTTTGAAGATGATACCCGCCTGCATTTGCTGCGTGCCCGTGCTTTGCTGGCGCAGGATCAGGCCGATGTTGTGGTTAAAGAACTTTCTGCGCTGGTGGCCAAAAAGCCAGATATTGGAGCCGATGCCTATGTTCTGCTGGCATCTGCAGAGCGCCGCGTAGGGCAACTTGATACGGCTGCCACGCATGTCGCGCATGCTTTGGAAATAGAGCCGGAAAACCCGGCAGCCTTGCTGGAACGCGGCATTGTGCGTGAACGCAAAGGAGATGCTACCGGCGCACAGGCAGATTGGCAGCGGGTGCTTGATCTGGCGCCAGATAGCCATGAAGCAGATCTGGCTCGGCAGGATCTTGCCGTTATGGCCGCAGATCCGGATACACCATGAGCAATTTAGTTCATTCTGAAAAAAACCAAGGGCACACACCGCAACGGGTTCTTGTTATCCGTTTGGGTGCGTTGGGAGATTTCGTGCAAAGTTTTGGCCCGTTTCAGGCCATTCGGCAGGCATATCCTGCTGCACATATCACCTTGCTAACAACTGCGCCGTTTGTTGAGCTGGCCCGGCTTTCACCTTGGTTTGATGAAGTGCTTACGGATACACGCCCGCGTTGGACAGATGTACCCCAAATACGCGCCCTGCGTAAGATGTTGCGCAGGTATGATTGGGTTTATGATTTGCAGACATCTGCTCGCACAGCGCGATATTTTGTGCTGGCTGGTCGGCCTGCATCATGGTGTGGGCATGTGGGAAAAGGTAATCTGGCCCATTTAAACCCATGGCGGGATGAAATGCACACCCGTGCTCGCCAGCGTGATCAGCTACGTGTGGCTGGTATTGAGGATGTGCCGCAACCAGATGTTTCATGGTTGCGTGATAAAGGGCCAAAACTAGATGAACCCTATGTGCTGATTGTGCCCGGGGCAGCCGTGCATCGGCCAGCCAAGCGCTGGCCTGCCAGACGGTATGGTGAACTGGCAGCAGAAATTGCCCGTCGTGGTTTGCTTCCCGTAATGGTGGGGCATGAAGCCGAGCAGCCTTTGGCGCAGGATATTCTGGATTATTGCCCACAAGCCCTAAATCTAATGGGCAAAACCACTCTGCCAGAGCTTTCCGGGCTGGCAGCACGGGCCCAATGTGCTGTGGGGAATGATACAGGCCCCATGCATTTGGCTGCCGTTATGGGTTGCCGCTGCGTTGTGCTGTTTTCTGCTGATAGTAACCCTGCACTTACAGCCCCGTTAGGGTGGCAGGCAGGGCAGGTGCGCGTGCTACGTGTGCGAGATCTTGCATTGCTTTGTGTGCAAAGGGTTGCAGCCGCGCTCTGGTGGCGTCATTAAGCATCTTCTATCAGTTTCTGATTTTCTTTTCTGGAGCCTTTGACCATGCCCGCCATTACCTTGCCTGACGGTTCTGTTCGTAGTTTTGACGGGCCGGTGACAGGCACGACGGTGGCGGAAGCTATCGGTCCCGGTCTTGCCAAAGCCGCCCTGGCCATGGAAGTGGATGGAAAACTGTGCGATATCCGCCAGACCATCAACAAAGATGCCGCCCTGCGGTTTATTACCCGCAAGGACCCGGAATCTCTGGAACTTATCCGGCATGATGCTGCCCATGTGCTGGCAGAAGCCGTGCAGGCGCTATCCCCCGGCACTCAGGTGACGATTGGCCCGTCCATCGAAAACGGCTTCTATTACGATTTCTATCGTTCTGAACCGTTCTCCCCGGAAGACTTTGCGGCCATTGAAGCCAAGATGCGTGAAATTGTCGCTAAGGCTGAGCCTTTTGTGCGTGAAGTCTGGAAGCGCGATGATGCGATCCGTTTTTTTGAAGAGCGCGGTGAAAAGTTCAAAGCCGAACTGATTCGTGATCTGCCGGAAGATGAAGAAATTTCCATCTATCGGCAGGGTGAATGGCTGGATCTATGCCGTGGCCCACATTTGCGTACCACCAAGGATGTAGGCAATGCTTTCAAACTGATGAAGGTGGCTGGCGCTTATTGGCGTGGGGACCATCGTAACCCCATGCTGACCCGTGTGTACGGCACGGCGTGGCGTGATCAGAAGGAGCTGGATGCTCACCTGCACCAGTTGGAAGAAGCAGAAAAGCGCGATCATCGCCGGATCGGTAAGGAAATGGGCCTGTTCCATTTTCAGGAAGAAGCCGTGGGGCAGGTGTTTTGGCACGCTAAAGGCTGGCGGCTTTATACGGCGCTGCAGGATTACATGCGCCGCGCCCAAACACGTCACGGTTATCAGGAAGTGCGCACACCGCAGCTTGTTGACCGTGCCTTGTGGGAGGCTTCTGGCCACTGGGATAAATACCGCCACCACATGTTCATTGCGACGGTTGAGGACGAGAACAAAACTCTTGCGCTCAAGCCCATGAACTGCCCCTGCCATGTGCAGATTTTCCGGCATGGCTTGCGCTCTTATCGGGAACTGCCGCTGCGTATGGCAGAATTTGGTGCATGCCATCGGTATGAACCTTCAGGCGCATTGCATGGCCTGATGCGTGTGCGTGGCTTTACGCAGGATGATGCGCATATTTTCTGCACCGAAGATCAGATTGCAGATGAAACTGTGCGCTTCGTAAAGATGCTGCATGATGTGTATCAGGATCTGGGCTTTGAGCATGTGCGCGTAAAGTTTGCTGACCGCCCAGAGCAGCGTGCTGGCAGCGATGAAGTGTGGGACAAGGCTGAAAACGCTCTGAAAGAAGCTTGCACCGTGGCTGGGGTGGAATACGAACATAACCCCGGTGAAGGCGCATTCTACGGCCCCAAACTGGAGTTTGTGCTGCGTGATGCCATTGGGCGTGATTGGCAGTGCGGCACCTTGCAGGTTGATCTGGTTCTGCCAGAACGACTCGATGCCAGCTATATTGGTGAAGACTCCGGGCGGCATCGCCCCGTTATGCTGCATCGTGCCATTCTGGGTTCTTTCGAACGCTTCCTTGGTATTCTGATCGAACAGCACGCAGGGCGTTTCCCACTCTGGTTGGCACCTGTGCAGGTGGTTGTGGCCTCCATCGTAAGCGATGCCGCACCTTATGCAGAGGAAGTAGCTGCTGCTCTGCGTGAAGCCGGGCTGGCTGTGGAAGCCGATGTGCGGAATGACAAGATCAACGCCAAAGTGCGCGAGCACAGCGTGGCCCGTGTTCCGGTTATTCTGGTTGTTGGCCGGCGTGAGGCAGAAGAACGCACTGTTGCCATGCGCCGCCTTGGCACCCAGGCACAAGAGACTCTGAGCTTGGATGATGCTGTTGCCCGCCTGAAAAACGAAGCAACACCGCCAGATTTGCGCAAAAAAGGGTGAACCGGAGTTTTATTGCCACAGCAGGGCAGCAATGAAGATGTTTTTGTGCTTGCCCTGCTTGATAAAGCGCAGATAATTGCGCACATACTAACCACAGGTAGAAGCTCCGAAAGGGGCCTCTGCAAATTATTGAAATGTACTACAGGAGCCGACCATAGCCAGATCACCGTATCCCGCGCCGCCCAGCCGAGAAGGGCCGCGAGTGAATGAAGAAATCCGTGTGCCACAGGTTCGCCTTATTGATGAAAATGGCGAAATGGCAGGCATTATGACTGTGCGTGATGCTTTGGCAAAAGCGTATAGTGTTGGGCTGGATCTTCTTGAAATAAGCCCGAATGCCGAACCGCCTGTTGCGAAGATTCTTGATTACGGCAAGTTCAAGTACGAACAGCAGAAAAAGCGCAACGAAGCCAAGAAGAAGCAGAAGGTCATTGAAATCAAGGAAGTCAAGGTTCGTCCGAATATCGACGAAAATGACTACCAGGTTAAAATGCGTGCTGTGAAAACCTTTATTGGTGAAGGTGACAAAGTAAAGGTTACGCTGCGCTTCCGTGGTCGTGAAATGGCGCATCAGGAACTGGGTATTAAGGTTCTGGAACGCATTCGTGGCGAAATGGATGAGGTTGCCAAGGTGGAGCAGATGCCGCGCCTTGAAAACCGCCAGATGATCATGGTTCTGGCCCCGCGCTAAACCGTGTTTTTAGTCTGATTTCCAGTACAACCCCCTGCCTCCTTATTAAGGAGGCAGGGGGTTTCTGTTTTATGGTGCGAGTAAGATAGTTGCGTGTGCATTTGCGCGAACGTGCTGGGTTTGCGCTGTGCTGGATGGTGCTGCCGGGGCATTTGCGCTGCGAGCCATGGACATCATCATAGGCATGGGGCGCATGATTTGGTTTTCAGACATGATTACGTTTGAAAAACGCACAACATGTAAGCCCAGAGATGCCGCCACCGTATCTGCTTGTTTTTTAAGCTCGGCAATGGCGTTCTTTTCAGCATCTAAAAACAGAGCTTCGCGCTTATCATCAGAAATAGACCAATCTAGACTTTCCAGAATAAGGCCATTCGCCTGTAACTGTCCGGCTAAAGGCAGGAGCGCGTTGCCATTTTGGGCCTTTAGGCTCAATCTCTGGGTGGCTGTCCAGAAAGCAGGGTCTTTGTCTGGGCGTGTTTCAGAAACATCGTATCCTGTTACCGCTAACTGCACGGCATCATTTTTGCCTATCTGTTCGGTAACTTTCTGCACCAGTGCATTTACAGCCTGCTGGGCGGTTGCTGCATTTTTGTTGCGTGCTTCTGCCCGGAATATGGCGGTAAGCTGGTCTGGCGTGGCATCTGTGGTGCCAGAAGCAGAAAGCTCAAGTTTGGTGAAAGTATTTGTGTCTTCCGCATGAGCTGTGGGGAGCATTGTCATGAATGCGCAGGAACTTGCGGAAAGGAGGAACAACATGGAACGAGAATAAAAACGCATCAGGGTGTGTTTCCTTTTGATATCAGAAAATGAATGAGACCAGATGTTTCCCTATTGGCAAAGAGCAGCGCTTTTTTCTCAGGCTGTCTACAACAGGTGAATGCTTGCTACTACGATAACAATCTATCAGTGGGGCAAGTTCAAGGCAGAAAGGCAATGTATCTGCTGCAAAGGTAGGGTTGTCTCTAAAACGTTAGATTAACCGTTAATTTCCGCAATCTTACTGATTGTCTTGCTGGGCAACGGGGCTTCAATACGCACAATCAAGCCGGGATTGTTGTTGGCGAGGTGCAGTTGCCCCCCATGAAGCTGCACAATAGCCTGCACAACAGAAAGCCCAAGGCCTGAGCCGGAAATATGGCGTGTCTGTTCAGCCCGAAAGAAACGTTTTGTGGCATGCAGCATGTCTTCTGGTGTCATGCCCATGCCGTTGTCAGCTATGGTGAGTTCTATAGTGCCGTCATTTTCTGAATGAAGTGAGGGCGGAATAAGCTGGGCAGAGCAGGTAATGCTGCCTCCTGACGGAGAAAATTTAATGGCATTATCCAGCACATTGGCAATAGCCTGCTGGAACATGGCGCGATCACCATAAAAAGGAAGTTCTTCGGACAAAGTAGCTTGGATTGCTACCCCGCGATCTTCTGCAACGGCGGCGTAAAGCTCTAAAATATCCTGTAGGGCAGGCACTATATCAAACTGGGTAAAAGCAGAGCGGCGGGTACCGGCTTCTATCTGCGCAATACGTAACAGTGCGTCACCAATGCTGGTAACAGCATCCAGATGCTCAACCGCACGCTCAATGGCTGCCCGAAGTTCAGCCTCAGTGCGTGCATGTAGGGCAGCATCTTCCAGTTGAGAGCGTGCGCGTGCGATAGGGGCACGCAGATCATGCGCAATGGCGTTGGAAGTTTGCCTCACATCCTCCATCTGCTGGCTGGCGCTATCCAACATGGTATTTATGGCGGAGGCAACATTATCTTCTTCATCTTTGTTGCTAGAGAGTGGGATACGTTGGGAAAGATCGCCTTGAGTGATAGCTGCAGTGGTTTTGTGAATGAGACGAATAATACGTTGAAACATTGCGCTGCTCATTCCAGCTAAGGCTAAACAATTTAAACCGCGCCAAAGAGGTTCTTATCCGGCCCTCTGGCTGCAATTCTGTTTATTCTTGTAGCATATACCCCGCATTACGGATGGTATGAACCAGCGCGTGCTGGAACGGCTTGTCTATTTTCTGGCGCAGGCGGGAAATATGCACGTCAATTACGTTTGTCTGGGGGTCAAAATGATAATCCCACACGCCTTCAAGCAGCATGGTGCGCGTAACAACCTGACCGGCATGGCGCATTAAAAATTCCAATAGGCGGAATTCACGCGGTTGCAATTCAACCTTCTGGCCTGCGCGCCGTACATTGCGTGAGAGCAGATCTATTTCCAGATCTCCAATGGCCAGGCGCGTCTGGGGTTGAGCCTCATTTCTGTTACGGCGCACCAATGCTTCCAGACGCGCTTGAAGCTCGGAAAACGAGAAGGGCTTTGTAACGTAATCATCCCCACCCGCTTTTAGTCCGGCCACTTTTTCATCCACATCGGCTAAGGCGGAAAGCAGCAGTACGGGGGTTAGGTTATTTTGATTTCGCAATGTTTGTAGGATATGAAGGCCCTCTACACCGCCTGGCAACATGCGATCTAGAATGATGACATCAAACTTTTCGCTGGCAGCGAGAGATAACCCGGTTTTGCCATCTTCAGCCTGCTCAACCAAATGCCCAGCTTCTGCCAGGCCTTTGGCTACAAAATTGCGAACTGTTTGATCGTCTTCAACAAGAAGAACGCGCATGATCCAGACCTTACATTATCCAGAGCGTATTACCAAAACCTTACGATAAATATACATTCATGTCACGGTCCGCGTTCAAATCTGGTCTTTTTCATCCAGCTTGGGGGTAAGGCCATCCAATGTTGCCATCAACACAGCCGTAAGCGGAGAGGCAAAAATTAGGCCCGGAAAACCCAAGATGGCGCCAAACAGGGTCTGTGACAAAACTGTAAGAGCAGGGGGCATTTGCACGGCATGGCGCTGAATAACCGGGGTCAGCACATTACCTTCTAGAAACTGGATCACGCTATAAAGTACAGCCACCATAATGGTTTCCCGTGTGCCAAGAGAAAGTGCCAGCAACAACGCAGGAACGGCCCCCATAATGGCGCCAATATACGGGATAAAGTTACACAGCCCGGCAAGCACACCCAGTGCAAGCGCCAAAGGTACGCCAATAAACCACAGGCCAAGGCCAGAAAGCGTGCCAACCACCAGCATGTCTAAGGATTGCCCGGCAACCCACGCCCAAAGTGTCTGCCCAGCCCGTAGTAGAAGATCACGCACTTTGGGGCGTTTAGAAACAGGCACCAACCGCAGGAAGCCATTGGCGTAAACTGCGGGGGACATGGCAAAATACAACCCGGCAATCAGCACAACCAGCAATGTGCCAATAGTCCCAAAAGCAGACCCCAGAATACCAGTCATGGATCCGGCAATGCGTGAGCCAAGAGAAGCAAGGCTGCTGGTATCTCCACCACCTGCCTGATGACCACCCAGAGAAGCCGGAAGATAATTCAGAATCATCTGTCCTGTGGGTGTACTTTGCAAGGTGCTACGCAGTGCGGTTTCCTGCTGGCGCAAGGCATCTTGCAGGCGCAGGGCTTCGCTGATCATGGCTGGCCCGCTGTTCCAGACCAAAAAGACAGCGCTTCCAATTAATCCGCAGATAACTGCACTCAGTGCCCACCCATATGGCAGCCGAAGATGACGCACCAGAATTTTAGACAGCCCATGCAGCACCACAGCGCAAAGCACTGCTGCAAACACCACCATCAGCACATCGCCCATTAACCACACCACCAGCGCAATAATAGCGCCGCTGAAGGTCATACGCAGAATTCTGGAGATAGATTGCAACCAATCCGCAGAGTGCGGCTTGCCTTCATACGGCCCGCCAGAAAGAGGAGCGGCAGGAGAAGAAGGGGTATCTGAAGGCATGCGCAAGTGTCTTTCGAAATGCTGCTTGAAAACTGGAATGTTTGGAAGGGGTAGGCGCGAAGGGCGTGCTATTGTGTTTGAGGTGTATTCTTATCCATGTGTCTCACGATCTGAGAAGAAAATTCTGAAAAGTCAGACACGAAAAGCTAGCGCATTGGCAAAAATGCCTCACGCTAGCTTTGGAATCATGCTTCGTTAGCCGCTTCTTCTATTTCAGCTTCGGCCGCCAGCCAGCGTTCTTCTACTTCTTCCTGCTCTTTTTTAAGGGCAGCAAGGCGTGTGTTCAGGCGCGTAAGATCTTGTGTTTTTCCTTCACTATACAGCGCAGGGTCAGCCAAACTGGCTTCAATTTTCTTTTGCTCCAGCGCCAGTTTGGCAAGGCGTGCTTCGGCGTCTTTTATAATCTTGCGCAATGGTGCCAAGGCTTTGCGGGCTTCTGCACGCTCACGCCGGTCATCCTTGCGGCTGGGCTGGGCTGCCCCCTCTTGTTTGGGGCGGTTTGCCGCGCGGTTATGCTCGATCAACCATGCACGATATTCTGCCATATCGCCTTCAAATGGGGTGATCTTGCCATCACCCACCAGCCACAGGCGATCCGCTACCAGTTCAACCAAATGAGGATCATGGCTGATCAGAACCACTGCGCCTTCATAGTCTGCCAATGCACGAATAAGCGCATCGCGGGCATCCAGATCCAGATGGTTGGTGGGTTCATCCAACAGCAGAAGTTGCGGGGCATCACGCGTTGCCAAAGCCAGCAGCAAGCGTGCTTTTTCTCCGCCCGAAAGGTCTTTAACCGCTGTTTCAGCCCGTTCTGCATCCAGCCCAAAGCGCGCAAGCTGGGCACGCACAACCGGAGGTGTGGCTTTTGGTAGGGCACGTGTCATGTGATCGATAGGTGTTTCGTTCAGGCGCAGTTCTTCTGCCTGGTGTTGGGCAAAATACCCAATTTTAAGCCGAGGATTACGCTCTACCATGCCAGATAGTGGTTCCAGCCTGCCAGCAAGAAGCTTGGCAAAGGTGGATTTACCATTGCCGTTGGCGCCAAGCAGGGCAATGCGATCATCCATATCCAACCGGAGGGAAAGATTGCTGAGCACAGGCTTGCCATCATACCCTACGCTGGCACGGCTCATACTCAGAATGGGAGGGGGAAGCTGCTCGGGTTCTGGGAATGAAAAGTGAGCGGGTGTTTCTTCCGCCACGGATTCGATAACGGGCAGTTTTTCCAAAGCCTTCAGGCGGGCTTGTGCCTGCTTGGCTTTGGTGGCCTTGGCCCGAAAGCGATCAACAAAGGACTGCATATGCGCCCGCTGAGCCGCAATTTTTTCAACCTGCCGAGCCTGCTGTAAGGCCTGCTCCGTGCGAATACGCACAAAATTTTCGTATCCACCTGGTGTTAGGCTGAGCTTGCCGTGGTCCAGATGCGCAATGGCATCCACGCAGGAATCTAACAGCCCTCTATCATGGCTGACAATTAGCGCAGCCCCTGCGAATCGGCGGAGCCAATCTTCCAGCCAAAGGGTAGCTTCCAGATCCAAATGGTTGGTTGGTTCATCCAGCAGCAGCAAATCTGGCTCAAGAAACAGGGCCGTTGCGAGGGAAACACGCATACGCCAGCCGCCGGAAAAGTCTGAAACAGGGCGGGCCTGTGCGGCAGCATTAAACCCCAACCCGGCCAGAACAGAGGCCGCGCGCGCTGGAGCGCTATCTGCACGTATCGCGCGCAGACGTTCATGTATTTCTGTAATGCGTACGGGGTCCGTCGCTGTTTCGGCCTCTGCCAGAAGGGCGCTGCGTTCGGTATCACCGGCCAGCACGGTATCAAGAAGCGATGCACCATCTGCTGGGGCTTCCTGCTTTACGCGTGCCATACGGGCGCGGGCAGATAGGCGAATTTCACCGCCATCTGGGGAAATGTCGCCCGCAATAGCAGCCAATAGGGTAGATTTTCCGGCCCCGTTGCGCCCGATAAGGCCCACCTTGCGGCCTGGCTCTATAGACAGGTTTGCCTGGTCCAGAAGGGTGCGGCCTGCCATACGCAGGGTAAGATCGGATATGACAAGAAGGCTCAACGCAACTCTCGTTTCTTTATGAATCGTGCATTACATCCGGCATGGTACCTACCAGCCCGCGCCGATATGCTCTAGATGGAGCGCTACGGCTGCCACCCTTATGGTGCTGGTATGCCAGAAAAAAGGAGAAACCCAATGGCTAAAGAACGTACGCTATCCATTATCAAGCCGGACGCAACCCGTCGCAACCTGACCGGCAAGATCAATGCCGTGTTTGAAGATGCAGGCCTGAGCATTGTTGCCCAGAAGCGCATCCAGCTGTCTCCGGCTCAGGCTGGCGCATTCTATGAAGTGCACAAAGAACGCCCGTTCTATAACGATCTGGTGTCCTTCATGATCTCCGGCCCGGTTGTGGTGCAGGTTCTGGAAGGTGACAACGCAGTTGCCAAGAACCGCGAAGTGATGGGCGCAACAGACCCCAAAAAGGCAGAACCCAACACCATCCGCGCTCAGTTTGCTGAAAGCATTGAAGCAAACTCCGTGCACGGTTCTGATAGTGCAGAAAACGCAGCGAACGAAATCCGCTTCTTCTTTGCGGAAACCGAAATCCTGCCCTGATCCGTTTTTTCGGATTTACTCTGGCTGGTGCATTTGCTGCCAGCCAGAGCTATATAAATATATTGCTGTGGCCTTTTATTGGGCGCAGTATACAAGAGGTAATCACCTTTTGCATGGGAGGTGTGGCTGCAAAGATGAGGTCATGCCTAACATTTGCTCTATAAGCATTCCTCTAATATGTAAGCATCCAAAGAATTTTCCGGCTGCGTGTTGAGGAAACCTCCGCGCGCTGTTGGCTTGGCGAGCGAAAAGGAATGACATGAAAGTTCTGGCGGTTCACCCCAGCGCCCTGATGTACACGCGGGTCTTTCTCCGTCTGGAGCCTCTTGGCATGGAACTGGTTGCTGGTGCAGCTCGTAGTGCCGGCCATGATGTGCAGATCTTAGATCTTCAGGCTGAAACGCATGAAGATTACTGGAAAATGCTGGATGAGTTTCAGCCCGATGTGGTGTGTTACTCCGGCAACTATCTGGCAAACGTGCCAGAAATTCTGGATCTGTGCCGAGAAACCCGCTACCGCAACCCCAATATCTTCCAGTTTGTAGGCGGCCACTCTGTATCCTTTATTGCAAAGGATGTGCTGGAGCTTTCTGAAGGTACCATTAACTGCATTCTTAAAGGTGAAGGTGACGCCACGGTTGGGCTGCTGCTGGATGCCGTGCAGAATGGTAAGGATATTCTGGAAGTGCCCGGCGTTATCACCAAGGATGGTGAAGGCCCGCCGCCTATCTTTGTAGAATCTCTGGATGAGGTGCGCCCGGCGCGTGATCTTCTGCGGCACCGCAATAAATACTTTATTGGCACGCTGGATCCGGCAGCCTCTATCGAATTTGCGCGTGGCTGCCCGTGGGATTGTACGTTCTGTTCTGCATGGACATTCTATGGTCGTTCCTACCGTACAGCCAGCCCGCAGGTGATTGCGGATGAGCTGGAGGAAATTAAGGAGCCGGGCATCTTTATCGTGGATGACGTGGCCTTCGTGCATGAAGAGCATGGCATGGCCATTGCCAACGAAATTAAGAAGCGCGGCATTAAAAAAGAATACTACCTTGAAACGCGCGCAGACGTGCTGCTGCGCAATAAGGAAGTGTTCAAGGTCTGGAGTGAAATAGGGCTCTCCTACATCTTCATCGGTATGGAAGCCGTGGATGAAGAAGGCCTGAAGCAGTTCCGTAAGCGTGTTTCTCTTGATAAAAACTTTGAAGCACTGGAATACGCGCGTTCTCTGGGGCTGATTGTTGCCATTAACATCATTGCTGATCCTTCATGGGATCGGAAGCGCTTTGAAACGGTGCGTCAGTGGTGTCTGGAAATCCCGGATATCGTGAATATTTCTGTCACCACGCCGTATCCGGGTACAGAAATTTGGCACAAGGAAGCACGCCGCCTGACCACGCGGGATTATCGTCTGTTCGATATTCAGCATGCAGTGCTGCCTACCACGTTGCCTCTGCCTGAATTTTACGAAGAACTGGTGAAAACCCAGCAGGTGCTCAACACCAAGCATATGGGTTGGGAAGCATTAAAAGACACCGCAGGTATTGCGGCACGTCTGCTACGCAATGGCCAGACCAACTTTGTAAAAATGCTCTGGAAGTTTAATTCGGTCTTTAACCCCAAACTTCAGCTGGCAGATCACCAACGCCCTGCACGGTATCTGATGCCTGTGCAGCCTGACGCTGTGACCAAGCTGAACAAGAAAGACCTGTACGTGCATGGTCCCGGTGGGCGTAAAACACGTGCGCTGGATGATGATACTGAAAAATTTGTAGATACAACCCGTATGGGTGAATGCGCAGAGGCTGACGCTGAAGCCTAAGGCCAAAGTAAAGGGGTTTTCGTTTATGCTGGCATGGCTGGCGGCGGAAACCCCAATGCTTCTGTAGTGTAGGTTTCAATCACCACACAAAAAGCTTGCCCTGTTTGCGCACGCAACACCGCCATATGCCGGAATAGGTAAGGTGGTAGGCTAATAGGCTGGGTAGAACCAGCCGGTATCCCTTCTTGTTCCCAGTGTTCTGGAAGAGGGAACCATAAACTCTCTCGTTTGATAAGTTGGCGCGAGAAGTTAAGGGCAGCCACAACAAGCCCAAAGGGTTTATCTGTGGTATTGAGTTGTGTGGTCATTTCCGGGGATAATCTTGTCGGAATGTACCAGTTTTCGGCTTCTGAAAAAACCTTCCCATGCGCGGTAAGTTGCACCTTCCGGTAATGCACATCCTCTGTTTGCGTATCAGAGGTACCAAATAGCGTTTGCAGCAAGAATGGCGGGCAGGGCGCAGAGCTTTCCGTTTGGCGATGGGCGTGCAGATTGCTGTCTGGCGCCAGATTGTAAGTATGTATCCACTGTTCCAGCACGCGTGTGGCGCTGGGGTTGGCAAGCAGCTTGTTTTCCAGTTTTTCTATAAGAGTTGCCAGCATGAGGCGGTGGAGCGGGGTATTCTGCCACTCAGATATGGTGTTGTGCATTTTGCTTGGGCCAGAAGGCATGGAAAGGCTGCTCATGCGCATAGCTATAGCATGAGAATGCAGGATGGCAGACCGCCCATCTGCTTATTCCGTCTGGGCCAGAGCTGCGCTATAAGGCGCGCAACGTATGATGCGGCGTAAATATGTTATTTGAGAAAGGTACAGATAAATGACCCAAACTACAGCAAGCTTTATGGTGGATGGTATGTCATGCGATGGCTGTGTATCTGCTATTAAGCGCGCCCTTGCTGCTATTGATGGTGTGGAAGCCACAGATGTTAATCTGGCAACGCGTGAAGTGAAAGTAACGTATGATCCAACACGGGCTGGCGTTTCTTCTCTGCAGAATGCAATCCGAGGAGCAGGTTACGAAGTAAGCTAAAAGCGGCATCTTTATTTTAAGCCAGTTCTGCCATGCGGCTAGCAGACAGGGGGCGTGATGTTCCCTGTCTAGCTGAAAGGGGCAGAAACTGACAGTATGGCTGTTTATGAATGACACGTCAGCGCGGCCCGCAGCCGCTGCAAGATATGCTGAAGCAAGGTGGCTGATCCGTTATGCAGATGAAAAATACATTACGCCTTGGGTTTGTAGTGGTAGGCCTGGCCCTGCTGGGTGGCTGCTCTTCCGAGGTTGGGCGTCTGCCATTAGTTGATACGGATATTACCTGCCTGCGCAAGCAAATGGCCGGGCCGATGTATCTTAGCTTTCCGCTTGCCGCCAACACATGCCAGCGTATGACCAACCATGGCTTTATGTTTGGTGAGAAAAACGCAAAACCGATTCCGCTGAACCTGAAAGATGCGCCGGATCTTCAGAAACAGGCAGATGAATACGGTTATAGCTATACGCGCTAAAAACGCCTACCTGATCAGTTTTCCAGTTCAGTGTCCCAATACAGATAATCGCGCCAGCTCTCATGCAGATAGTTAGGCGGAAAGGCACGCCCGTTTTCCTGCAACTGCCAGGATGAGGGGCGTTCTGGCCGATGCCGTGGCAGCATGCCAATAACGTGCGGAAGGTGAGAGCCTTTGCGCAGATTGCAGCATCCGCACGCAGTTACAATATTTTCCCAACTTGTTTTGCCGCCTTTGCAGCGCGGGATAACGTGATCAAACGTGAGTTCCTGCGTGGGGTGGCGTTCACCACAATACTGGCAGGAAAAGTTATCCCGCAGGAAAACATTAAAACGGGTAAAAGCAGGTTTGCGGGCTGCAGGAATGTAGTCCTTTAAGGCGATTACACTGGGCAGACGGATGGTATGGTGCGGAGAGTGTACTTCTGTTTCATACTCACTCAGCACAGAAACACGATCCAGCCAAACAGCCTTGATGGCATCCTGCCAAGCCCATAAGGAAAGAGGATAGTAGGAGAGTGGCCGGAAATCTGCATTTAGAACCAATGCAGGAAAGTTGAGGGTACTTCCGTCAGGCAAGACTTGTCTCCTCGGCTTATCTTCGAGGGCGCATCTTTCTGCGATCGTAAAACTCGGAGCCGATTGCCTGCAAAAGGTGCGTCGTCGAGGTAATTACTGCATGTAGTATTGCAGAGGTTCTAGAAGGAGGCAACAAAACGGCTGTCTGTTTGATGCGTCTTTTGAGAGTTTAGTAATACGGCGTGTCGTCAGTTAAGCAGGATGATGATTGAGGCGAACTGCACGGCTGCGAGGAAGGTCGATTTCAGTTTATCGTAGCGGGTTGCGATAGCGCGAAACTGCTTGAGTTTATTGAAGAACTTCTCAACAAGGTTCCGTTCGCGGTAGAGAGAAAAATCGGTTTTCCGTCGTGTCGTTCTGTTGCGTTTTGGCGGGATGACCGGGGTAATCCCGCGCTGTATCAGCCGATCGATCAACCTGTCCGCGTCATACGCCTTGTCAGCAAGGAAAGCATCCGGTTCGATGTTTTCCAGAAGTGGTTCTGCCTGGGTGATATCGGCATCCTGTCCCGGTGTGATGCCGAGTTCCACTGGATTGCCCAGAGCGTCGCAGATGGCATGGATCTTTGTAGTTAGCCCGCCTCGTGATCGTCCGATGGCCTGATCCGTGCCCCTTTTTTGAGAGCTCCGGCACTATGCTGATGCGCTCGGACAATTGTGCTGTCGATCATCATGTATTCGTTGTCGTAATCAGCGGCCAGATAACGAAATATCCGTTCGATGACGCCGCTTTCACACCAGCGGCGCAGACGCCGGTGCACGTTTTTCCAGTCACCGAAACGGGCAGGAAGGTCGCGCCATGGAATACCCGCGCGATAGCGATACAGCACCGCCTCCACGAACAGACGGTTGTTCACCGCAGTGCCGCCGACATAGCCTTCTCGACCAGGAAGAAGATCCTTTATCCGCTCCCACTGGTCATCGCGTAAACTATAGCGCCGCATCTGTCTGTCTCCCCAAAAAAACGGGAAAACAGTCAGCACACGCAGACACAAAGTACAACCCTCACGTGCCACTCTCAGGGCTTAACTGACGACACGCCGTAGTTTCACGAAAAACATGAACAATTTATTACATAATAGTCAAATAAACCATGCAGGATGGGTAACACGCTTTGCACCTAGCCCCACGGGCTTTTTGCATCTGGGGCATGTGGCCTCGGCTGTGTATGGATGGCAAAAAGCGCAGCCGGATGGAGAATGGTTTGTGCGGCTGGAGGATATTGATATCCAGCGCTGCAAGCCGGAATTTATACCCGCTATTCTGGAAGATCTGGAATGGTTGGGGTTACAGCCTGCGCGACCTGTTTTAAGGCAATCAGCCAATATGCCAGCATATGAGGCTACGTTGGCAACATTGGATGCAATGGGGATGCTGTATCCTTGTTTTTGCACGCGGTCTGATATTATGCGAGAAAGTGCTGCTATATTTTCGGCACCACATACAGCTCCAGATGGCAGTTTGTGTTACCCCGGAACGTGCCGCCATCTCTCAGATCAGGAAAGGCGGGAGCGTATCAGCCAAGGACATCCCCACGTGCTACGGCTGGATATGGGTAAAGCCTTACAATGGGTGCATCAATATACATATGGCGTGCCGTTAACGTATCAGGATCAAGAGCACGGGACAGTTGTGTGCCACCCTGAATTGTTTGGCGATGTGGTTCTTGCGCGTAAAGATATTCCCGCATCTTACCATCTCTGCGTTACGCATGATGATGCCGCCCAAGGTGTTACGCTGGTAACGCGTGGGGAAGATTTGCGGCCTGCAACAGACCTGCACCGGGTATTGCAAACACTTATGGGGTGGAGCGTGCCGGAATACAGTTTTCACCCCTTATTGTGTAACGCAGAAGGGCGCAGGTTGGCCAAGCGGGATGGGGCATTGGCCGTGCGCGCTATGCGTGAAGCAGGCCTTTCGGCTGAAGATGTGCGTTGCAAAGCAGGTTTCCCTCATATTTTTGAGAGATAAACGCTGAATTGCGTACAAAAATGCGGCGTATGAGAAATCTCCGGTTCCGCCGGAGGCCGAACAGGATTACTGTGCCGCCCCAGAACCAAATGTCTGTTTCTGGGGCATGGGTGATGTCCTGGTTATTGGCATGAAAAACATAGTGTCGGAAAGTAAGAGAACCATGAGCATTGTTGCTGACCGCATGAATAGGATCAGCCCGAGCCAGACGATTGTCATTTCGACACGGGCCCGTGCACTTAAAGCCGAAGGCCGGAACATCATCAGCCTTTCTGCCGGTGAGCCAGATTTTCGCACGCCCGAAAACATCTCCCGCGCAGCAGCCAAGGCGATTGAAAACGGCCAGACCCGTTATACCGATGTTGCTGGCACGCCAGAACTGCGTAAGGCTGTGGCAGAGCGCTTTAAGCTTGATAGTGGCTTGGATTACACGCCAGAGGAAGTTATTGTTTCCACTGGTGGCAAGCAGATTATTTACAATGCCATGATGTCCACCCTTAATCCGGGTGACGAGGCTATTATTCCGGCACCTTGCTGGGTTTCTTACCCCGATATTGTCACGCTGGCAGAAGGTACACCTGTTATTGTGCCCTGCAAACGTGAAAATGGTTTTCGCATTACGGCAGAACAGCTGGAAGCCGCCATTACACCACGTACAAAATGGTTTTTCCTGAATTCACCCTGTAACCCAACAGGCGTGGCTTATTCAGCCGAAGATTTGCGCCCGCTGTGTGATGTTCTGCTGCGCCACCCGCATGTGTGGATCTTTACGGACGATATCTACGCCAAGCTGGTTTACGATGGTTTCCGTCCGGCTACTTTTGTGGAAGTTGAACCGCTGCTGCGTAGCCGCACCGTTACCATGAACGGTGTTTCCAAGGCGTATGCCATGACAGGCTGGCGTATTGGTTTTTCCGGTGCTCCGGTAGAACTGACAAAAGCCATGAACAAACTGCAGGGGCAGTCCACCTCCAACACCTGTTCCATCGCGCAGGCTGCTGCGGTGGAAGCGCTAACAGGCCCGCAGGACTTCATTCAGGAAATGGTTGCCACCTATCAGGGGCGGCGCGACATGGTTGTTTCCATGCTGAATGAAGCCGAAGGGATGGAATGCGACATGCCGCAGGGTGCATTCTATGTGTTCCCAACGGTGGAAAAATGTTTGGGCAAAACGTCCCCCGGCGGCAAAAAGCTGGAAACGGATGAGGATTTTGTAACAGCCCTGCTGGAAGAAGAAGGCGTTGCTGCCGTGCATGGTTCGGCCTTCATGTTCCCCGGCCATATCCGCATTTCCTATGCAACGGATACAGATAGCCTGCGCGAAGCCTGCACGCGTATTCAGCGCTTTTGCAAAGGGCTGCTGTAAAATATGGCGCGGTTTTTTGCGAACAGGCTAAAAGGTTTGCCTGCACCAGCTACTATTGAAATGGCACGCCGTGCACGCGCACTTAAGGCGGAAGGCAGGCCTGTTATCTCCCTTGCTTTGGGGGAACCGGATTTTGCCACACCGCCTGCCGTGGTGGAGGCAGCCCATCAGGCAGCCTTGGCCGGGCAGACCAAATACCCACCCGTAGATGGCACGCCTGCACTTAAGGCAGCCATTGCTCGCAAATTTACGCGTGAAAACGGGCTGGATTACAAGCCGGAGGAGATTATGGTCTCCAACGGTGGCAAGCAGGTTATTTTTAACGCTTTCATGGCCACGCTTAATGCGGGGGATGAAGTGGTGGTGCCCACACCTTATTGGGTCAGCTATCCGCTTATTGCCCGTATGTTTGGCGCAACCCCCGTTTATGTTTCCTGCCGGGAAGAAGACGGTTTCCGCCTGAAGGCAGATGAGCTGGTAAAAGTGCTCACACCTCGCACACGTTGGGTGGTGTTGAACTTCCCCAACAACCCAACTGGTGGTGTGTGTTCAGCGGATGATCTGCGCGCTATTGCAGAAGTGCTGCGGCAGTATCCAGATATCTGGATACTTTCAGATGAAATTTATGAACATCTGGTGTTTGATGGTGCAAAATCAGCATCTATTGCAGCGGTAGCGCCTGACCTGAAAGATCGCACTATTACTCTCAACGGCGTTTCCAAAGCGTATGCCATGACAGGTTGGCGTGTAGGTTTTGCAGGTGGTCCGGCAGATATTATTGCCACCATGCGGGGTGTTCAGGGCAATGCTACGTCGGGTGTGTGTTCCATAGCGCAGGCTGCGGCTGCGGCTGCGCTGGATGGCCCGGCAGATCTGGTGCAGGAAATGGTGGCAACATATGGCCGCCGCCGCCGGAAGGTGGTGGAGGCATTGCGGGCTATTCCGGGGTTTACCTGCGCTATGCCAGACGGTGCATTTTACGCGTATCCGGGTGTTGCCGGATGTCTTGGCCGGACCACCGCTGCGGGTAAGCGGCTGGAAACAGACCATGACTTTGCATTGGCTTTGCTGGAGGAGGCTTTTGTAGCCACTGTGCCAGGAAGCGCCTTTGGGCATTCACCTTATTTGCGTCTGTCCTGCGCAACGGCAGATGAAACGCTGCAAGAGGCCTGCCAGCGTATTGCTCAGTTTGTAGAAGGTTTGCAATAAGGCTTTCTAGTTAAAGTGCAGGTGCATCAAAAATGTGTCGGCACTTTTTATTCTTTCAAAACATTACGCGCAAAACGGCGCGCGAGTGCGGCGCTGTCTTCCGTTTCGGGCAGCAGGCCAACCAGTTGCAGCTCATCGCAATACTGCGCCAATTGTTCGCGCAATGATTTACCAATAACGGGCCGGATAGCAGGTTCACTGTGCAGCATTGCGCGTATGCTGGCTGCGGAAAGATCCGAAATATCCGGCGCAATCAGGGTTGCGGCATCATCGCGGTGGGTATCTGTCCAGCGGGCAGCATCACGCAGGGCCAGCACAAGAGCAATGGCAGCGTCTGGGTCATCTTGTAGTACAGAGCTGGAGGCACCAAGCACCATGCTTGTGCGCTCGGCATAATGGCCGGTGTTGCTGCCTGCCAGCTCAATAAACAGATCAGGGAATGATTGGAGCAGCCACCAAGCCTGATAATCATGCGCGACAACAGCATCGATTCTTTGGCTACGTGCGGCATCATCAATTTGTGGGAGGGGAAGATCCAGCCAGTTGATGCGGTTCATGGCATCCAACCCTTTGCGGCGCATCATGATGGCAAAAAACAGCTTATCTGCTGCGTTCTGATCCATAACAGCTACAGAGCGGCCCATAAGTTGATCTAGCCGTGTAATACGGCTGCTACGGCGCACTAGCAGGCGGAAATTGCCCGGCTGCACCCCAATAAGTAATTGCGCATTTAGCCCCGCGTAAAGGTGCCTCAACCACGTGAGGGCCGGGGCCACAGCGTAGGGAATATCACCTCTAGCCAATGCATTAATTGTGTCCTCCCCATTTATGGTGGCGAAGGGCAGATCTACATCCAAGCTATAATGCGCAAAAAAATCTTTTTGTGCTGCAACAGCCAATACAGGAGCTGAGCCAGAATTTGGCCAGCCTATCTTGATCTGCCGATAGGCACCATCGGGCTGTTTGTGCGGGTGGTGTCTGCCGCGTGTTGCCAGAAAGGTTCCTCCACCAATAGCAGCAATACCGCCAATACTAGCGAGCAGGAGGTTACGACGTGTTGGGGAAGGACCTTGGGCGTTCATTTTTGTAGGTTTACTATGCCTTGCTCTGTCTGTCGCTTTATCAGTGATGGAGGAAATATGAAAAAAAATAAAAAAGGGGGTTTACGGCGCGATTTAGGTTAGCTATATGCTCCCTCGCTGGTCCCGAATAGCTCAGTTGGTAGAGCAAGCGACTGTTAATCGCTGGGTCGTAGGTTCGAGTCCTACTTCGGGAGCCACCCTTATTTCCCCTTTAAAATTTGTAAAATACAGAAGTGCTTTAAAGCATTTGTTTTGGCTTATGCTTTTGTAGGGAGCGGCTGGCAAAGCAGCCGCCCACCAAAATGCCGTTATGGCTGGGGCAGCGCGGCAATGCCGGTTAATTCCACCTTCCATGTGGGGTCGGCCAGTTTTGCTTCTACCGTTGCGCGGGCAGGTTTGTTGTTTCTATCTAGCCACGCATCCCATGCACGGTTCATGCCGGCCATATCATTCATGTCAGCCAAAAAGATCTGAACGGAAATCAGGCGGCTTTTATCTGTGCCTGCTTCAGCCAATAAGGCATCTACTTGCTGTAGAATATCAGCCATCTGGCCTTCTGCATCCAATGAGGAATCATCGGCAATCTGGCCAGCCAGATAAACAAGGCCGTTATGAATAACGGCACCTGTTAAGCGTTCTTCGGGTGCAAGGCGTTTGATGCTCATGATTTTAGGTTCTTTGCTGTTGTGAATAGCGTTTTCTGGAAAGCAAGAGTTAGGCAAACGGCATATTATCAATAAGCCGGATATCCCCTAGGCTGGCAGCCACAAACAAACGTGTATCTTTGCCAGCAATAGGTGCAGGTGCCAGGTTTTCCGCATGGCGGAGTTCCAGATAATGAACGTGAAAGCCCGCTTTCTTCAATGCTTCACGGCATGTCACCAAGCTGCTTTCTACGCTTGTGCCGTTTTGTATGGCTGCAAGGCATGCTTTTAGGGCTTGGGGTAGAAGTGCGGCTTGTTGGCGTTGTTCAGGCGTAAGCCTGCGGTTGCGGGATGAAAGAGCAAGCCCGTCTGCTTCCCGCAAGGTCGGCACGGGCAGAATATTTACTGATAAATCCAGATCCTGCACCATGCGTTTGATAAGGCAGAGCTGCTGGTAATCTTTTTCACCAAAAGCTGCGATATTGGCGCGCGTTTGTAAAAACAGCTTGGTTACCACCGTGGCAACGCCATCAAAATGGCCGGGCCTGTCCTCTCCGCACAACATGCTGTCCAGACCGGAAACACTTATGCGGGTTGCAAATCCGGGCGTATACATCTGGCTTTCATCTGGCGCGTAAAGCACGTCCACTTTGCCGGTATTGTGCAACAGGGTGGCATCATCTTCCAGCCCGCGCGGGTAATGCTGGAAATCACTGGTGTTGTTGAACTGGATGGGATTTACAAAAATGGACACAATCCGACGAGAAGCTTTGCCGTCTAGCGCATTTATCAGTGAGAGATGGCCTGCATGAAGTGCGCCCATAGTGGGCACAAAGCCAATAGTCTGGCCTTCTTTCTGCCAACTGGAGCTTAATGCTGCCAGTTCTGCCTTGGTTTTTATAATCTGCATGATGAATCCTGAACGCCAGTCATTTAGTCAGCCGGAATAGATGTTCCATGCTTTATAGAACAACAATGTATCGCTGAATCTGTTACACTGCCAGAAGCGGCGCGAAGTGCTTTGGGTTGGTAGATTTTTGCGCATACCGAGATAAGCTAAAACAGAATTTTAGGCAGAGTGAAAAGACCTAAGTCTGTGCTATAAAGGCGCATGTCTTACGCTGATTTTGTCCATCTTCGTGTTCATTCTGCCTATTCGCTTAGCCAGGGGGCCATTCGTGTGCCCGATATTGTGGGGTTGGCGAAGGAAATGCATATGCCTGCCGTAGGTATTGCAGATTCTGGTAATCTGTTCGGGGCGTTGGAATTTTCTCAGTATTGTACAAAAAGCGGGATTCAGCCTATTATTGGCAGCCAGATCGGCCTGCCGGCGCGTAATGATAAACCCGGTTCCCCGGCCGAACCAGTCGTGCTTCTGGCACAGAACGAAGCGGGGTTGGCCAATCTCCAGTTTCTTTCTTCCGCCGGATTCCAGACCTCAGATCCGGCAGATCCTTTTGTTTCTTTAGACCTACTATGTGAAAAAGCAGAGGGTCTGCTGCTGCTGACAGGGGGCTCACGCGGGCCACTGTTCCAGATGCTGGCAGAAGGGCAAACGGAAGATGCCGAAAAATGGCTGGCCCGTGTGCACGAGGCATTTGGTGACAGACTTATTGTAGAACTGCACCGTCATGGCCTGGCTATTGAAAAAGCCGTGGAACCGGGCGTGCTCACATTGGCAGATCGGTTCGGCTTGCCATTGGTAGCCACCAATGAGTGCTTTTTTCCTACGCCAGAAATGCACGAAGCACAGGATGCTCTGTTGTGCATTGCCCAAGGGCGCACCATGGCGGAAAAAGATCGCTTTCGCGTTACGCCGGAGCATTGGTTTAAGCCGCCGGAAATGATGCGCGCACTTTTTGCCGATCTACCAGATGCGTGTGACAACACGCTGGAAATTGCACGCCGCTGCGCCATTAAGGTAGAAACCCGCAAGCCGCTATTGCCTGTCTGCCCCAAAGTAAGAGAAGGCGCGACAGAAGATGAAACCCTGCGCGCCATGGCGTGGGAAGGGTTGGAACACCGCATGTCCGGCATGGATCTGGATGCAGAAACGGTAGAAAAATACAAGGAACGTTTACGTTTCGAGCTGGATATTATCTCCAAGATGGGGTTCCCCGGTTACTTTATGATCGTGGCAGACTTTATCCAGTGGGCTAAGGCGCATGGCATACCGGTTGGGCCGGGCCGTGGTTCTGGTGCGGGCTCCTTGGCGGCATGGGCGCTCACCATTACGGATATTGACCCTATTCCGTTTAATCTGCTGTTCGAACGTTTTCTAAACCCAGAACGTGTTTCCATGCCTGACTTTGATATCGATTTCTGTCAGGACCGGCGAGACGAAGTGATTGCTTATGTGCGGCGTGAATATGGGGCAGATCGCGTTGCGCAGATTATTACCTTCGGTAAGCTGCAAGCTCGTGCCGCTGTACGCGATGTTGGGCGTGTGCTGGGGCTGCCCTACGGTATGGTTAACCGTGTGGCAGAGCTTATTCCCAATAACCCTGCCAAGCCGGTTACGCTGAAGGAAGCTATCGCGGGTGAGCCTAAGCTGCAGGACATGCGAGATAATGATGAGGCCCTGCGTAGGTTGCTGGAAATTGCCCAGCAGCTAGAAGGGCTTTTCCGTCATGCCAGTACACATGCGGCGGGTGTGGTTATTGGGGATAGGCCACTTGTGCAGCTTGTGCCGCTGTACCGAGACCCTAAAAGTGATACGCTGGTTACCCAGTATAACATGAAGTTTGTTGAGCAGGCGGGCCTTGTTAAGTTCGACTTTCTTGGCTTAACAACACTTACGATTCTCAAAAGGGGTGTCGATTTCATCCGCCGAATGGGCAAAGATGTAGATCTGAGCCACATTCCGCTGGATGACCCCAAAACGTATGAAATGCTGGGGCGTGGTGATACCGCTGGCGTGTTTCAGTTTGAAGGCGCAGGCATGCGCGATGTTCTCAAACAGATGCGCCCAACCCGAATAGAAGATCTGATTGCGGCTGTGGCGCTATATCGCCCCGGCCCAATGGCCAACATTCCCGATTATTGCCGCAGAAAACACGGTGAAGCATGGGAACCCCCGCACGAGGAAATTCGCGATATTCTTGAAGAGACCTATGGCATCATGGTCTATCAGGAACAGGTTATGCAGATTGCCCAGAAAATGGCTGGCTACAGCCTAGGCGGCGCAGATTTGCTACGCCGTGCCATGGGTAAAAAGATCCGTTCGGAAATGGATCATCAGCGCGAAATCTTTACAGAAGGTGCAACCAAACGCGGGATTGACCGTGATAAAGCCGTTGAGGTGTTTGACCTCATGGCCAAGTTTGCAGACTATGGTTTTAATAAATCCCATGCGGCGGCTTATGCTTTTGTGTCTTACCAAACAGCATGGATGAAGGCCAACCACCCGGTGGCCTTTCTGGCTGCCTGTATGTCTCTGGCGCGGGAACGTACGGAAAAGCTTGCCGCTTTGCGTCAGGAAGCAGAGCGCATGCACATTGCTGTTCTGCCGCCAAATATCAATAAATCAGAAGCTGATTTCTCGGTGGAACAACAGCCGGATGGAACATATGCAATCCGTTATGCGCTGGCTGCCATTAAAAAGGTTGGCTATGGCGCAATGGAAGCTCTGGTAGAGGCAAGGGGCGAAAAACCCTTTAAAAATTTGGTGGATTTTGCAATCCGTATTGACCCTAAGCACATTAACCGGATGCAGTTGGAAAATCTGGCAAAAGCCGGTGCATTTGAATGTATTGATAAAAACCGGGCGCGTGTTTTCAGGTCTGCGGATGTGATCTTGCGGCGGGCCCATAGCCAGGCGCAGGAGGCTGCTTCTGGCCAGATTGGATTGTTTGGCGGGCCGGGTGAAGTCGAACCCCTACGGTTGGTGGAAGGCCATGATTGGCCAGAATTTGAACGTCTGGCGATGGAGGCCGAAGCTATTGGTTTCCATATGACAGCCCACCCGCTGGATGCTTATGGTTCTGTGCTGCGGCGTCTGGGTGTTACACGCACATCTCAGTTGCTAACAGCGGCGGAACTGGGTGGTGGCCGTGTTAAAATTGCAGGCTGTGTGGTGGATAAAAAAGAGCGCCCCACACGCACAGGTAATAAAATGGCATGGGTACGCCTTTCCGATGCTTCTGGCGGCTGCGAGGTAACCGTTTTTTCGGAAGTGTTGACGCGAGTGCGCGATATTCTGGTGGCAGGCACAGCTATACTTGTAACAGCCGATTTAAAGCTGGAAGGGGAGGCTCTGCGGCTTACCGCTACAGATATTGTGGATTTGGAAGCGGCTGCGGCGCAGGGGCAAAGCGAAATGCGGGTGTGGCTGGAAAAGCCAGATGCCTTGCCTGATTTGCAAGCTATTCTGGAACCACAAAAGGGTGGGGCAGGGCGGATTGTTCTGTTGCCGGGTGTGGCTGATAGTTGTGATGTAGAGGTGCGGCTGCGTGGGCGCTATAAAGTTACGCCTGTATTGGGGCAAAGGCTGCGCACGCTTTCTGGCGTTTCACGGGTGGAACAGGTCTGACATTGGTTCAGATAAAGGAATTATCATGGAAGGACCCTGATGCTGTTTTATCAGTATGGGGCCAGCAGCCGTGGTGTGCTTTTCTGGATAGTGGCGGCAAGATAGACAATCGGAGCCGGTGGCAGATTTTTTGCCATAAACCATGCCATACAGTGGTGGCTTGGCCTCATGGAATAGAGGTTGATGGCATAAATAAACCGATAATTTCGGTTTGCGATGTTTTTGAAACTCTACGTATTTTTTATAATGAATTAAAAGAAGAGACAGATGGTACGCGCCTGCAAGACATTCCATTCTGGGGTGGTCTTGTTGGGTTTGCCAGTTATCAAATGGGAATGATGCTGGAAGGCGTTTTATCTCGGCATAAAGATCAGCATACGCCCATACTGACAGCGGGTGTGTATGATCATGCCTTTATTTGGGACCGCTTTGAAAAGCGTGTGTTTCTTGCAGGAATTTCAAAATTCTTTGCAGACAATGTAAATGTAGCGCAGTCGGTAAGGGCGTGGAATATGCTTCCTGAGCATGTTCCACCATATAAGATACATACAAGCACGCAGTTTGTGGCAGAGCAAAGCCGTCAGGCTTATTGTCAAAACGTTACACAAACGCGGGACTATATTGCTGCAGGAGATATTTTTCAGGCGAATATAACATGTCGGCACACAGCAGAAGTGGATGCAAGTGTGCTGAGCGCAGAGGTTTATCGTGCGTTGCGGCAGCAAATACCAGCGCCGTTTGGCGCATATTTGTCATGCGGGCCAGATTTTGCGCTGTTGTCTTCTTCCCCGGAAAGGTTTTTAAAAGTGGATGCCAATGGTTGTGTCTCATCACGGCCTATCAAGGGCACGGCACCACGTGGGCAAACGCCAGAAGAAGATGCTTTTTGGCATAAAACACTTCTACATGATGAAAAAGAACGTGCCGAAAACCTGATGATAGTTGATCTGATGCGTCATGATATTGGGCGCATGGCGCAAATAGGTAGCGTGTGTGTGCCAGACCTATTGGTGGTGGAGCAGTTTCCGCATGTGCATCATCTGGTTTCAGAAGTCTGTGGAAAATTGTTGCCTGATAAAGATGTTTTTGATCTTTTGAAAGTCACGTTGCCCCCGGGGTCTGTAACTGGAGCACCCAAATATCGGGCCATGCAGATTATAGATGAACTGGAAGCCTCGGCCAGGGGTGCGTATTGTGGCACCGTGTTCCGGATTGGGGCCGATAGCAGTATGGACAGCTCAGTCATTATCCGCAGTCTGGAGCGTTCCAAAAATTACCTGAGTATTGGCGTTGGCGGTGGTGTGACCATTCTATCTGACCCAGAAAAAGAGTACGAAGAAATGTGCCTGAAGTTTGCGCCGTTTCAGAAGTTCTGGGGGCAGGCATGAGTGTGATCTGGTTAAACGGAAAAATATACCCAGCAGAACATGCCTCTATCAGCCCTTTGGATCGTGGTGTAACATTGGGAGACGGATTGTTTGAAACTCTGCGTATAAAAAACAGCGCAGTTCTACATTTTCCAAGGCATTATCAGCGTCTTTGTGATGGTGCGCAAGTTCTGGCTATGCCTGTTCCAGAGCAAGAACACACTTTGCAGGCGATCTGGGAGTTTTTGGCGCATGCGGGTTTTGAGAATGGCTCTGCCCGGTTAACTGTAATGCGCGGGGTAGCGCCACGCAGTTTGCTGCCGCCAGAACATTGCAAGCCAACGGTTTTTATAACAGGTGCGGCGGGTGCTTTTAGGGAGCAGGCTATTTGTGTGTGCATCAGTGAGCTGATCCGGCGGGATGAGCTTTCCCCACTTTCGCGTATTAAATCGCTTAGTTACTTGTCCGGCATTGTGGCAAGGCAGGAAGCAGATCGAAAAGGTTGCGACGATGCTCTTTTGCTGAATATGCAAGGGCGCGTAGCGGAAAGCACCATTAGCAATATTGTTGTGCAAACAGAGGAGGGATTAATAACGCCTCCTGTTGCAGAAGGTGCTTTGCCGGGTATTGCCCGCAGGTTGCTACTAGATGCAGGAGTGGTGCAAGAGAGATCTGTTTCTTACGAAGATATTATAAGAGCACAGGGTGTATATTTAACAAACAGTCTTTCTTTGCGCACTGTCACGCATTTAGATGGAAAACCGATCGCACATCATCCGGAATCTTATGGGAAAATAAGGGAAATTCTGGAAAAATAAAAATTTGCAACCCTTCCAAAGTGCTGGCGTTGGAAAACGGGATACTTCATTTTATGACAAAGGAATGTCCCATGCAGAAAATTTTAACTTCTATGCTGCTTGGTGCGTCTTTAAGCGTGGTGCCAGCATTAGTCATGGCGCAGGATAATAGCGGCACACCCCCTACAGCGGCAGGAGCGGCGGCCCAGCAGGGGCAGCCTCCCTCAAAAGCAGCAGAGGGGCCGAATGGCGAACATGTTGATCCATCCAAAAAACTATGGAGCAATCCACGCACGGTAGATGAACAGCCCGGCACCCAACCCCCTTCTAATGATGACAAGCATCCGGCGCATCCGGTTAAGGAATATCATCCTCACCATAATCAGCATGGCAAGAAGTCTGGGGTTATGGAAAGCCCAAGTGAAACAACCCCTGGCGACAACCAGCCGTCTTCTACGCATCTTCTGGAAAATCACGCCCCACAATAATGCAATGAAGAGTGGTTATCCTGTTAAGCATGTGGCTTGGCAGGATAGGACCGTTGCGGCTAGCGCACAGCTTGGTTGGCTGTTTGCATCTGGGCGTAGCGTGTAAAATCGGCTAGCCTTCCCATCCATGTGATGGCGCGGCAGGGCTGAGCAAAAAGCAGCTTCAATATCTTGAAGGCGTCATCCCCGCCCATGCTTGCCCTGGCGGTTCCGTTATGCGGATCTGTGGGGCGCATGGGCATAGGCATGTTTTTAAGGTGATGTTGTTCCTGCTGCATCGGCCTTGTTGGATTCTGAAAGGGTGACGTCATGCTGGTGGAAGAGGCCAAGGGCAAACAGGCGGACGGTTCTAATACGCCGCATTACGATCTTCGGCAGATCGATTGCGATCCTAATTTCTGGTACCCTGTGGCGTGGTCGCACAAGGTGCGCCCCGGCAAAACATTTGCCGCGCGTTACGCCGGGCACCCCATTGCACTTATTCGCCCCGAATATGGGTCCGTCTATGCGTTGGAAGACCGTTGCGCACACCGGCAGGTGCCTCTGAGCAAGGGCGTTGTGGATGATAAAGGCTGCGTAAAATGCTGCTACCATGGTTGGGCATTTGATCGGGCGGGCAAGTGCGTGACCGTGCCTTACCTGAACAAAGAAGGGGTGGGCCGCCCGGTTAAGTCTTACCCCTGCCGTGAAAAAAGCGGGCTGATCTTTATCTTCCCCGGTGATCCGGCTTTGGCAGATAAAGTGCCCGTGCCAGATGTGGCGCAGGTAGGGAACCCAGAATACAAAACCCGCATGTTCAGCCCGCGCCTGAAATGCCACTATACCTTCATGCATGAAAACCTGATGGACATGAACCATCAGTTCCTGCACCGGCGGCAGATGGGTTCCATCACAGCCCGTTTTCTGGGGCAGGATAAAGGTGATGATTTCCTAGAAGCACGCTACAGCTTTGCCCGTAAAGGTGGCAATCAGCCGCTGGCTGAAGCCCTGATTTTTGGCAAGCACCATGACTACGAAGACCGGGAACAGCCGGTTGAGGAAGTTGTGTCCATCCGCACCACCTATCCGTATCAGACTCTGCAGATCCACGATAAGGATGGTGATCTGATTATGGATTTGTGGACATCCTATGTGCCGCTGGGTGAAACGCAGCAGGTTACACAGGCATTTGGTCTGCTTTCTGTTAAAAAGCCCAAATGGAACTTCCTGCTTAATCTGGCATGGCCTGCACTGGGTATTTTCACACACCGCATCTTTGAAGAAGACCGCGAAATTGTGGAAATGGAACAGAACGCATGGCGTGAACTGGGCGGAGATCACAACGTTGAAGTGTTCCCTGTTGTAAAGTCACTTCGTGCTCTGCTGGCGCGGAGTGGTGTGCCCAACAAATACGCACATCCGGTGGAAACAGCCTCCAAGTCCGAAGACGCAGCCTGAAAAAAGCGTTTTTTATCTTGTCCGGGCGCAAAAAAACGGCCATAAGAGCCGCGCTCGGTCAAGGCCGGGAGCATAACACACGCGAGGAAAACACCATCTGGTGCTCTGTCTGTCTGGCAGGGTAACCCCTCGCGGAGGAATAACCAGAAAGGTAGGAATACGCTTATGGCGATGCCTGAGTTTACCCTTCGTCAGCTTCTGGAAGCTGGTGTTCACTTTGGTCACCACACCCGTCGCTGGAACCCGCGCATGGCGCCGTACCTGTTCGGTGTGCGCAACCAGGTTCATATCATTGATCTGCAGCAGACCGTTGGCCTGCTTGATCGCGCTCTGCAGGCTATCCGCAACACTGTTGCAGGTGGTGGCCGCGTTCTGTTTGTTGGCACCAAGCGTGCTGCACAGGATCCGATTGCAGAAGCTGCGCGTCGCTGCGGTCAGTACTACGTCAACCACCGCTGGCTTGGCGGTATGCTGACAAACTGGAAGACCATTCAGGGTTCCATCAAGCGCCTGCGTGGTATTGAAGAAACGCTGGACGGTGCAACAGCCGGTCTGACCAAGAAAGAAATTCTGGACATGACCCGCCAGCGCGACAAGCTGGAACGTTCCTTGGGCGGGATCAAGGAAATGGGTGGTCTGCCAGACATCCTGTTCGTGATCGACACCAACAAGGAAAAGCTGGCTATTGAAGAAGCCAACAAGCTGGGTATCCCGGTTGTAGCTATTCTGGATAGTAACTCCGATCCGCGTGGCGTAACATTCCCGATCCCAGGTAACGATGATGCCATCCGCGCCATCGGCCTGTATTGTGATCTGGTTTCTTCCGCTGTTCTGGATGGTATTTCCGCAGAACTGGGCGCTTCCGGTGAAGATATCGGCGCTGCTGAAGAACTGCCTGTTGAGCCTGCTCTCGAAGCTGCTCCGGCAGCTGCTGCCCCTGCAGCAGAAGCTCCAGCACCGGCTGCAAGCTAACGGAATACACAAACAGCCCGGTTATCATGCCGGGCTGTTTTTTCCTGCATGAATGCCTGCATTAGCAGGCCATGGAATATTCCGGTTCGCGCCCCTAAGAGGGCGCGTTCGGGTTTTTCAAGGAGTATAAAATTATGGCGGCAATTACGGCTGCATTGGTCAAGGATCTGCGCGAAAAAACCGGCGCAGGCATGATGGACTGCAAAAAAGCACTGAACGAAGCCAACGGTGATATCGAAGCCGCTATTGATTGGCTGCGCACCAAGGGTCTTGCTGCTGCGGCAAAAAAATCTGGCCGTGTTGCTGCTGAAGGTCTGGTAGGCGTTGCCTCTGCAGATAAAGTGGCTGCCATGGTTGAAGTGAACGCTGAAACCGACTTTGTAGCCCGTAACGAATCCTTCCAGAACTTTGTGGAATCCGTTGCCAAGGTTGCGCTCAAGGTTGGTGAAGATCTGGAAGCCATTAAGGCTGCCACGCTTGAAACCGGTCGCACCGTTGCTGACGAACTGACACATCTGGTTGCAACCATTGGTGAAAACATGACCCTGCGTCGGGCTCGTGTCTTCACTGTGCCTTCTGGCGTTGTTGCTACCTATGTTCACGGTGCTTTGCGCCCCGGTCTGGGTAAGATTGGCGTTTTGGCTGCTGTTGAAGCTCCGACAGCTGATGAAGCTATCGAACAGCTTGGCCGTCAGGTTGGCATGCATGTTGCCGCCACACGTCCTTCTGCTCTGGATGTTTCCAGCCTTGACCCGGCAGAAGTTGAACGTGAACGCGCAGTGCTGGTTGAACAGTCCCGTGCTTCCGGCAAGCCAGAAGCTATCATCGAAAAGATGGTCGAAGGTCGTATCCGTAAGTTCTACGAAGAAGTTGTGCTTCTGGAACAGGTATGGGTGCATGATGGCGAAAACCGCGTGAAAGATGTGCTGAAGAAAGCTGGCGTTAAGCTGGTTGGCTTTGACCGCTTCCAGCTGGGTGAAGGCATCGAAAAGGAAGAAGATGACTTTGCTGCTGAAGTCGCCAAAGTTGCTGGCGCCTAAGGTCGGGTTTTCCGAATGACGGACAAGGGCGGGACTTCCTATCAACAGGAGGCTCCCGCCCTTGTGCTTTTTGCAGGTGTGCAGGGTGAAACCAGCGCACGCGTGCATATTCTAACAGAAGATTATGGCCCTCTAAGGGGTATAGCCTATGGCGGGGCTAGTAAAACAGGCCGGGCCCTTTGGCAGCCAGGCAATGTTGTTAAAACAAACTTCCATAAACGCAGTGCCGCTGCACCATTACAAATTTCAGGCGAGCTCCTTTACGCCTGTGCCGCACGGTTGCTGGATGCTCCGTTAGCGTTAGGTATGGTGCAATCTGTTTGTGTGTTGGCAGATGTGACTCTGCCAGAAGCTGATCCTTGCCCATTCCTTTTTGCAGAAACAGTGCGCTTGCTCACTTTTTTGGGGTATGATCCTATTGTTGCAGAGCGTGAAGGTATGCCTCACGTCGTGCGGTGGGAAATGGCATTGCTGGCAACATTGGGTTTTGGGCTGGATTTATCAGCTTGTGCCGTTACTGGCAGTGCAGAAAATTTGCATTATGTTTCACCACGCACAGGTCGAGCAGTTAGCGAAGAAGGTGCGGGAGAGTGGAAAGATCGGCTTTTGCCACTTCCATCTTTTTTACGAGATACAGAACAAACCGGTAATGCCGCAGATTGGTTGGAAGGTTTACGCCTGACAGGCCATTTTCTGGCACGGGATGCTTTTGGCCAGCGCCATTTACCGTTACCCGCAGCCCGCCAACGGATGTATGATCGGCTGGAAATGCGTGTTCTGGCAGACCAAACACCTATAACCGAGTAGCGCAAGACTGGCACAACCGATACGAGGGCTGTATGTCTTGTTTCTAATGGATCATGCACAGCTTTCCAGGGATGGCAGATGAGCGAAACCGCAGGACATATTGAGGAAACAAAACTGGCAGAGGCGCTGAGTGAGCGTTATCTGGCCTATGCGCTTTCCACCATCATGTCTCGCTCTTTGCCGGATGTGCGGGACGGGCTTAAGCCGGTGCATAGGCGCTTGGTTTATGCCATGCACCAACTCCGGTTAGATCCGGCTTCCGGCTTTAAAAAATGCGCCCGTGTGGTGGGTGATGTTATTGGTAAGTTCCACCCACATGGTGATGCTTCGGTTTATGAGGCACTGGTGCGGTTGGCGCAGGATTTTGCCGCGCGTTATCCGCTGGTAGAAGGGCAGGGGAACTTTGGTTCCGTTGATGGTGATAACCCAGCCGCCATGCGGTACACGGAAGCTCGTCTGACAGAAGTTGCTGTAGCCTTGTTGGATGGCATTGAAGATGATGCCGTAGATTTCCGCCCGACCTATGATGGTGAGGAGCAGGAACCTGTTGTTCTGCCATCGGCTTTCCCCAATCTTCTTGCCAATGGTGCGGCGGGTATTGCTGTGGGTATGGCAACCAGCATTCCGCCCCATAATGCCGCAGAGGTATGTGCCGCTGCTGCCCTGTTGGTACGTAAACCCTCTGCCACCACGCAGGAACTGCTAGAGCTTATGCCGGGGCCGGATTTTCCCACTGGTGGTCTGATTGTTGAAGATTCGGATGCCATTTTGCAGGCCTACGAAACCGGGCGCGGTAGCTTTAGGATGCGTGCGCGGTGGGAGGTCGAACAGGGCCGTTTTGGCACGTGGCATATTGTTGTCACGCAAATCCCGTATCAGGTGCAAAAATCCCGCCTGATTGAGCAGATTGCTGATTTGCTGAATCAGAAAAAACTGCCTCTGCTGGGGGATATCCGCGATGAAAGTACGGATGAAATCCGCTTGGTTCTGGAGCCCAAAACACGTGGCATAGAACCAGAAGTGCTGATGGAAACGCTGTTCCGTGCCACACCGCTGGAAAGTCGCTTTGGCCTGAACATGAATGTGCTGGGGGCGGATCGCTCCCCCGGTGTCATGGGGCTTAAACAGGTTATTCAGGCATGGTTGAACCATCGGCATGAGGTGCTGGAACGCCGCAGCCGCCATAGGCTGACAGCGGTGGAACGGCGGCTGGAAATTCTTTCGGGTTTTCTGGCTGTTTACCTTAATCTGGATGAGGTTATCCGCATTATTCGTGAAGATGATGATGCCAAGGCCAGCCTTATAGCCACGTTCAAGCTGACAGATTTGCAGGCAGAATCCGTGCTCAACATGCGGCTGCGGAGTTTGCGTCGGCTTGAGGAAATGGAAATCCGCAAGGAACATGATGCACTTTCCGCCGAGAAAGCAGCATTGATGGCGTTGCTTGATAGCGAAAAACAGCGCTGGAAAACGATCGAGCGCGAACTCACTGGTATGATCAAGGCCTTCGGGAAAGGCCGCTTGGGCGAGCGTAGAAGCACCATTCTTTCTGCACCCAAGCTAGTCGATATTTCTGTGGTGGAAGAAGTGGAGCGCGAACCACTGACCATGATCCTTTCTCAAAAAGGATGGGTGCGTGCGGTTAAGGGCCACAATGTTGATCTGGAAAACCAGAAATTCAAGGAAGGAGATGCCCTTAAGCTGGCTATTCCTTGCCAGACAACAGATAGGCTATGCTTCTTTGCAACGGATGGACGGGCCTATACCGTAAAAGGAACAGATCTGCCGCGAGGCCGTGGAGATGGGCAACCTATTCGTCTGTTGATTGATCTTTCCAACGATGAAGACCTTCTGGCTGTTTTCCCAATAGAAGATGGAAAACGTCGTTTGGTGGCTTCAAGCGCTGGGCGCGGTATGCTGGTGGAAGAAGACGCCTTGGTTGCGGAAAAACGCTCTGGCCGACAGGTACTGAACCTGAAGGAAGGCGAGTTTGCCCGCGTATGTGTGCCTGCAGAAGGGGACCACGTTGCTGTTGTAGGGGATAATCGGCGATTCCTGATTTTCCCACTGGAACAGTTGCCTGTTATGGCGCGGGGTCTTGGTGTGGCCCTGCAAAAATACTCGGATGGTGGTTTGCGCCAAGCCGTAGTGTTTACCGCAGCAGATGGGCTGCACTGGCCGGGTACTGCACGCATACGCCAGTTTGCTGATCTGCAAGATTGGGTCAGCCGTCGTGCAGCCGTTGGCAAGGTTGCGCCACCTTGGGCTGCTAAAAAAGGCTAAGTGCTGGTGTTTAGAACAGAGGGTCTTCCGGAAACGGATGGGCCCTTTCTGTTTGGAGGGGATGGCTTACGTCTAACGTCAGCCATGTGCCATTGCGCAAAATTTCTGCGGGCTGGAAGCGTTCTTTATAAGCCATTTTAGGGCTGCCCGGCACCCAATATCCCAGATACAGGTATGGTAACTCCATTTGCATGGCTAATTCTGCCAAGGAAAGAATGGCAAAACTGCCGAGCGAACGTTGGGGGCAGTCAGGCTCATAAAAACTGTAAACAGCAGAAATTCCATCTTCCAGAACATCAATCAGGCTAGGGCCTGTTAGATCTTAAAATACTTCCTATATTGTATGGATTGAAGAAGGAGACGGAACAGGCACTTTCACTGATGAGACATGGGCGATCTGGGAACCGCTGATTGAGGCGGTTCGGCCAAGGGGCAAGACACCGCCCCATGATCTGCGGCGTACGATAGCAGCGATCTTCTGGCGTCATGAGAATGGTGCGAAATGGCGAAGTATCCCCGCTGAGCTGGGTCCGTGGTGGCGGGCGGCGCAGCTTTTCATCCGCTGGGCGAAACTGGGGGTGTGGGAACGCCTGCTCGAACTGGTTCAGGACCACCACGGAGTGGCGCTGGGCATGACTTTTCTGGATGGCACGAACATCAGGGCTCACCACAAGGCGGCGGGAGCCCAAAAAAAGGGGCCTCTTTCGAAGAGCGAGACCATCGTGAAGCACTTGGCCGCTCTCGCGGCGGCTATGGCACAAAAGTGTGCGTGATCGCGGACGGACACGGAAAAGCCATTGGTTTCGCTCTGGCACCCGGACAGGCCCATGAACTGCCACTGGCGCCAGCCATGCTCGACGATCTCCCCTCTGTTCCCCTGTGGGTCGTGGCGGACAAAGGCTACGCGTCAGACGCCTTTCGTGAACGGATATGGGACATGGGAGCCCGACCGGCCATTCCCGCGAAACGACGCGATGCGCCGGTCGCCTGTCCCAAATGGGCCTATCGATGCCGACATCTTGTGGAGAACCTCTGGGCTCGTCTCAAGGAATGGCGCGCTGTCGCAACCAGATACGAAAAAACAGCAACCTCGTTCCTCGCGGTCATCCACATCGCTGCCGCCGCAGACTGGATCAAGTGCTAACAGGCCCTAGCTGCCATTAAGGTGGTGTCTGGTGCACGAAATTCGACAAGCCGCGTATCTACCGGCGTTTCTTCCACCATAATCCGGTAATCATGCACAGACATGCCCGCCATTTCACCGTCTGAGTGTCGGCTATCCAGATACCTGCGGAAGAGCGTGTATTGTTCGTCTGTCGCGGTGGGGGGCAGGAGGCTGCGAATAAGATCAGCATTACGCCGGATGGCGCGTTTTTGTGTGCGATTAGGTGTTAGGCGGCTGACAGGCAGGCGAATGGGAATACAGGCAGAGCACCCATCGCAAATAGGCGCATAAGCTAAGGTATGGCTGCGCCTGAAACCCGCATGGGAAAGGCGGCTGTGTAGGAAATTGGCATCCGGAGTTGCCAAATCCACCAGTATTTTACGTTCAATACGATGGGGCAGATACGGACAGGCACCGGGCGGAGCGGTGTAGAAAAAATGCGGCCTGTCTTGCGATGACGTCATGGGGAGAAATTATCCCGCAACAAAATTATGGGCCAGAAAACTCTGGCCCATATGCCGTGATATTGACCGGAAACTTATTTGCCAAAAGATGCCCGGATACGTTCGGCGGCTTCAATAGCAAAATAAGTTAAAATGCCATTGGCACCAGCACGGCGGAAGGCCAGAAGGCTTTCCATAACGGCGCGTTCATGGTCTAGCCAGCCATTGCGGATAGCAGCCATCAGCATCGCATATTCACCAGATACCTGATAGGCAAAGGTGGGAACGTGGAATTCATCTTTCACGCGGCGGATGATATCCAGATACGGCAGGCCGGGCTTGACCATAACCATGTCTGCACCCTCGGCAATGTCCATTTCCACTTCGCGCAGGGCTTCATCGCTGTTGGCAGGGTCCATCTGATAGGTTTTTTTATCACCCTTCAGCATACCGCCAGAACCCAGAGCATCACGGAACGGGCCATAAAAGGCACTGGCATATTTAGCAGCGTAGGACATGATACGGGTGTTAATGAGTCCGTTGCCGTCCAGATCACGCCGAATAGCCTCAATACGGCCATCCATCATGTCTGATGGGGCAATAATGTCCACACCTGCAGCGGCTTGATTAACGGCCTGCTGGGAAAGAATGGTTACGGATGGATCATTCACCACGTAGCCATTTTCAATCAGGCCATCGTGGCCGTGGCTGGTGTAGGGGTCTAGCGCCACATCACCAATCAGCCCGACTTCTGGAAATTCCTTTTTAAGTAGGCGGGCGGCCCGGCACATCAGATTATCCGGGTTGGTGGCTTCCGTGCCTTTTTCATCCCGCGCTTCTGTGAGTGTGATGGGGAATAGCGCCAAAGCCGGAATGCCTAGCTTTGCTGCGGGTTCAACATGTGCAGCCAGTTTATCCAGCGTAACGCGGTGTACGTCGGGCATGGAGGACACTTCGGTAACTGTGTTGGTGCCTTCCATAAAAAAGATGGGCCAGATCAGATTGTTGATGCCCAACGTATTTTCAGCAACCAAGCGGCGCGTGAAATCATCAATCCGGTTGCGCCGGGGGCGAGCCAGAGGAAAACGGCCAGCCATCATGGGCAGGATCTCCTTGCTGCTGCCTGCGGGCGTAGTGGGGTGCTTTTAAAGAACCCCAACCACGGCGGGCGGGACAGACGGGTGAATGCTGCCCGGAAGTATGCGCGCCTGTGCGCTTTATGCAACCCTGTCTGGCGGAATGCTGGGTCGCGCTAATGCGCTGTGGTAACGGCCATAGGTGAGGTAAATCACCATTCCTATAGCCAGCCACACAATCAGCCGGATCCATGTCAGCCCATCAAGTGAGACCATGACCGTACCGCAAGAGAGAACACCCAGAATGGGAATAATGTCTCCGCCGGGAACCCGAAAAGCGCGTGGATGATCAGGAGCCTTCCGGCGCAGGATTATCACGCCAATGCATACCAGAATAAAGGCTAGAAGCGTGCCGATGGATGTCATGTGTCCCAGCTCAGAAATGGGCAAAAACGCGCTGAGCACACAGATAATGACCATAAAAAAGACGTTGGACATCCAAGGTGTCTGATATTTTGGATGTGTGGCGCTGAACATTGGAGGCAGCAGGCCATCGCGGGACATGGCAAAAAACACGCGGCTCTGGCCCAAAAGCATGCCCATAAGAACCGACGTAAACCCACAGATAATGCCAATTTTAATGGCCAATTGCAGCCATGTATAGGGCGTGCGGTTAATGGCTGTGGCCACTGGGGCGGCATCCCCCAGCATGTCTTTGTAATTAACCAGACCGGTCATGACAAAAGAGAAGCAAACATAAGCCAGAGCACAAATCAGCAGGCTGCCCAAAATGCCAATAGGCATATCACGCGCCGGGTTTTTGGTTTCCTGCGCTGTGGTGGAAACGGCATCAAACCCCACATAGGCAAAAAAGATGGTGCCCGCTGCGCGCATAATGCCAGACCAGCCATACTGCCCGAAGGTGCCCGTATTTTGTGGGATAAAGGGGTGGTAATTGGCTGGGTTAATGTAGTGAATGCCAAAGCCAATAAATGCGGTAATTACCAGCAGTTTGATAACCACTACAACGGCGTTCACCATAGCGGATTGCGAAATTCCGCGAATAAGAATCCATGAAACCAGACAGGTAATAAAAACTGCGGGCAGGTTCATCAGCCCAGATACCATGCTGCCATCTGGCATCTGCACAGTTTCAAAGGGAGAAGCAGTAAGCCGCGGGGGCAGTACTATTCCCCACGAATCCAATAACGACACCACATACCGAGACCAACTGACCGCAACAGTGGCCGCACCCACGGCGTATTCTAACACCAGATCCCAGCCAATAATCCATGCCATCATTTCCCCTAGCGTGACATACGCATAAGTATAGGCGCTGCCCGCAATGGGGATCATGCTGGCCAGCTCACTGTAGCAGAGCCCGGCAAAGCCACAGGCAATGGCTGCAATAAAAAAGGAAAGAACTACAGCAGGACCGGCATTTTCAGAAGCTGCAATGCCGGTAAGAGAAAACAGACCCGCCCCAATTGTGGCACCAACACCCAACGCTACAAGGCTTCCCGGCCCTAGAACTCGCTTTAGCCCAGGCGCTGCCTGTAGCTTGTCCAGCGGCAAACATCGCGTAAATGCCGATGTCATAGAGGGGGCAGACTTCTGCTCCATATATTTTTCTCCTGTCCGGGCCGCACGGAAAGCGGTAAGAAGCCTCCAACGGTCTTTTTTCTATAAACAGGCCAGCAGCACATCCTGGCAAGATGTGTTTCTAACGTAACAAACGACACCGCCTGCCGCCCGGCAAATATGCTGGTGAACATATTGTCTGATTTTGAGGGAACACCTGAATGAGCCACACGGATCTGGATCGCTTTTTCCATGCGTCTCTAGCCCAGACTGATCCGGATGTTGCAGCCGCCATTGAAGGCGAGCTGAAGCGTCAGCAGGAAGGCATTGAACTGATAGCCAGTGAGAACATGGCGTCTGAAGCCGTGCTTCAGGCTCAGGGCAGCGTGCTAACCAACAAATACGCCGAAGGTTATCCCGGCCGCCGCTATTACGGTGGCTGTGTGGAAGTGGATAAGGTTGAAAACCTTGCCATCGACCGCGTAAAAACCTTGTTTGGTGCCGCATTTGCCAACGTGCAGCCGCATTCTGGCGCCAACGCCAACCAGGCCGCCTTTATGGCTATGGGCAAGCCCGGTGACACGGTGCTGGGCATGAGCCTTGCTGCTGGTGGCCACCTTACCCACGGTGCAGCCCCTAATTATTCCGGCAAATGGTTTAATTCCGTGCAGTACGGTGTGCGTCAGCAAGACGGCATGCTGGACTATGAGGAAATGGAACGGCTGGCGCGCGAGCATAAACCTTCCATCATTGTGGCTGGTGGCTCTGCTTATCCGCGTATCATTGATTTTGCCCGCTTCCGCCGCATTGCGGATGAAGTTGGTGCCTTCCTGATGGTGGATATGGCGCATTTTGCTGGTTTGGTGGCTGCTGGCCTGTATCCGAACCCGCTGGAACACGCGCATATTGTTACCTCTACCACGCATAAAACCCTGCGTGGCCCACGTGGTGGCCTGATCCTGACCAATGACGAAGCATTGGCCAAAAAGATCAACTCCGCTGTGTTCCCTGGTTTGCAGGGTGGCCCGCTGATGCACGTTATTGCCGGTAAGGCTGTGGCGTTTGGTGAAGCCCTCCGTCCGGAATTTAAGGAATACCAGAAAGCTGTGCAGAAAAACGCAGCCGTTCTGGCCGAAGTTCTGGTGGAACGCGGGTTCGATATTGTAACAGGCGGTACGGATTCACACCTGCTTCTGGTTGATCTGCGCCCCAAAAAGGTGACAGGCAAAGCAGCAGAACAGGCTTTGGAACGCGCTGGTATTACAGCCAACAAAAATGCCATTCCGTTTGATCCGGAAAAGCCTGCCATCACTTCCGGTGTGCGTCTGGGTAGCCCGGCAGCAACGGCTCGCGGTTTCCGTGAAGAAGAATTCCGCCAGATTGGTGAAATGATTGACGAAGTTCTGACAGCTCTGGCCGCTTCTGGTGGCGAGGGTAACAGCGAAGTTGAAAACGCTGTGCATGAACGCGTTAAGGCTCTGTGCGCTAAGTTCCCTATCTATAGCCGCGCATAATATTTAAGCCTTTTAGGCGCTCAGAACAGGCATGTAGGCTTAGGCTTACGTGCCTGTTTTGTTGTTAAGGCGCTTTGCAAGCCTTACGGCTGTATGGCCCCGGCGGGGGCGCAAATTGGGCATCACCAAGATACAGTTATTGTAGGGTGTGCGAATTTCATCTTGCCCATCAAAAGCAATAACAGTGCCCGCCTTGCGGATAATACTGCCACTTGTAAACGGCTGCACAAAAACAAAACGAGATGTCAGCGCTTGCACGCAGTCTGTCACAACAGCTTGCCTTACAGGTTCTGAAGGTGCAGTAGATGTTGGAGCGGAAGGTAGGGTGCCGGTTTGTGCCAGAAATAGGCGTGTGCTGAGCAAGGCTTGCTGTGCGGCATTTTTTTGCCAGTGTTGCCCAGCTTCCAGCAAGCAGGCGCGCATATATGAATGTGGTGTATTAAAGCGCGTATAATCAATAAGCCTTAATCCATCCTCGTGCCCGCTATCCTGAACAACAGCAGGAGGGTTAGTTTGTGCGCCAGATACACAATAGGCCAGATCTCGGCTGTTTTCCGCCATACTGCACAGGAAAAGAGGTTGCGCGGGCCAAAGCATGGTGTGGATATCCAAAAGAATATCTACTGTTTCCAGCACTGGTAGCACTTCGCGTACGCGTTGCATTTCAACGGATGTGTGTGCCGAAGCAATTAATTCCGGCTGCCACAACCGGTTCATGTCTTCTTCTACAAAGCGGGATAATGTGGGGCGTGCGGGGTTAAAGTTTTTATAAGCGGCCAGATTGAGAAAAATCAGGCTTAACCTTCCATGTAATGGGCGTAATGGCTGCATAAGAAGCTGTTGCAGAGCATAGGCCCCGGCGTATTCGTTGCCATGCATAAGGGCTGTAACAGCCACATGGGGGCCGGGGCGGCGACTTTCAAAATGATGCACGCCTTGAATGCCGCAATTTCCGGCAATCCATGGGCTTATATCTGGTGGTGGGTATTCAATACGCACAGCAGGCAAGGCTGGGGGAGAAGGTGGCAGTAAAGCAGAAACAGCCCGAAAACGAAATGCGCTTTCAGAACGTACATGCCGCTTGGAAGCACAACTCATAACCCTCTCTCCAGATACCCAGTGGAAGAAGGTATTTCGGCGTGTATGGGGGAATGAAAGAAGGAACAGCACCGCATGGGCAAAAGTATGCGGTGGGTTGTGCGGGGCTGCAATCCCTGCTTTGTCTCAACTTTCTTCTTATTTTCAGGTGACGGACAGTACGAGTGACATCTTCCCTTCATCCTCTACATCACTTGTGGCGTCTGTTTCCCGTAGCTCAAAGGCGGCGTTTATTGGCCAAGGCCACTGCTTTGCTCGCTCCCAAAGCGGCCAGCCCTACGCCTATAGCTGATGCAAACGTGATTATTGGAGGAGAACTCGGCCGGGGTTCTGGCTTGGGTGAAGGGGCCAGATTGCTTTTGCGAGGTCTGCTTTCTCAGGGCGTAAGTACAGAAGGGGTAGAGGCTGGCCTCCTACAATCTCAGGGGAAAGAGGGGCTGGATTCTGTATTTGCAGATCCAAAAGCGGCTTTGGTTCTGCATGTAAATGCACCACAAACGCCAGCAGCTCTTTTGCGCCTGGGTCGCAAGCATGTGCTCGGGCGGCGTATTGTGGGCTATTGGGTGTGGGAGCTACCGGTTATCTCGCCAGAGTGGCATGCTAGCGTGCCATGCGTGCATGAAATCTGGACACCTTCGCACTTTAGCGCACGCGCGCTGGAACCTCTCATGCCTGGCCGGGTCAAGGTTGTGCCTTATCCGTTGGCGTGTGTGCCTCCGCAGCCCTCCAAATTGGATCGTCAGGCTTTTGGGTGGCCTGGGAACGCTGTGGTGGTGCTGGTTTCCTTTAGTCTTGCATCCAGTTTTGAGCGCAAGAACCCCTTGGCCGCTATAGCGGCATTTCGGCAGGCGTTTGGAGATAGAAAAGACCGCCTGTTGGTGATGAAAATATCTGGCTCGGACCATTATGCGGCAGATATGCAGCGCCTGAAGGATGCCGCAGGTGGCGCACAGAACATTCGCTTTGAAAACCGTATGCTGCCAATGCCAGATGTGTACGCCATGACACAACAGGCTGATATTGTGCTTTCCCTACACCGGAGCGAAGGGTTTGGGTTGGTGCCAGCAGAAGCTATGTTGTTGGAACGCCCTGTTATCGCCACAGACTGGTCTGCTACATCAGAATTTCTAACATCAGACTGTGGTTGGCCAATTTCTTACAAACTTGTAACAGCCACAGATACGCGGGGCGTGTATCAGGTGCCTCAAGCTGTGTGGGCAGAGGCAGATATTGGGTGCGCAGTAGAAGCATTGCAAACTCTTGCAGATGATGCCAACAAGCGCCGCCAGCTTGGGCAGGCTGCTGGTAAGGCAGCATTGCGGGCCTTTGGGCCAGCCCCTTTACTGAACGCCGTAGCTGCGTTGCAGAAGTAGGTTAGGAAAAGTGGTTTGAGTGGCACACGGGTATTTGTCTGGCAGTGGGGGCGCAAAGGGGCCGGGCCGCGCATTGCTGCGGAACTTGCCAAAGCCCTGAACACGTTACCAAATACATCGGCTGTTCTTTCCCTCTCTTCTGAGGCAGAGGTGCTGCAGGCCGAGCCTGATCTCCATAACGATGTGCCGGTGCGCACATATACAAGCCTTTCCAGCTTTTTTATGCGTTTGTTGCAAGCCCCGCATATGTTGCATGCATTAGGCCGTATGTTACGCACTGTTCGGCCAGATATTGCCATATGCGCCATGCCGGGACCGCTTGATCTGATTATGGTTGCGGCTTTGCGTAAAGCGGGCGTGCCTGTTGTGGTGCTGGTGCATGATGCGGCAGCCCACCCTGGCGATGGTTTTGTTGGGCAGATGTTTTTGCAGCGCCTACTTATCTGGTCCGCTGATATTCCGGTTACATTAAGTCGGCATGTGGCGGCCCAGCTTGAAAAGCAATGGTGTATGCGTGGGCGGCGTGCGCTGGTGGCTTTTCATCCACCTTTTGCATTTGTTGCGCCAGAGGGGCCGCCAAGTGTGCCTTTTGCGCATAAAGGCCCTGTTCGGCTGCTCTTTTTTGGCAGATTGCTGTCTTACAAAGGGTTGGATCTGCTGGCCCAAGCTCTTACAGCCATGGATGATCATACCCATTATATCTGCCGTGTTGCAGGTAAAGGCCCACATAGTGCAGAGCTGGAACAGCTTGCAGCCTTACCAAATGTGCAGATTGAAAACAGATGGGTGCCGGAAACAAAAGTTAGCAAGCTTCTGGCATGGGCAGATGCACTGGTGCTGCCTTACAGAGAGGCAACGCAAAGTGGTGTAGGGGCAGCAGCCCTTGCTGCCGGGCGTTGGGTGATTTCAACCGATGTCAGCGGTCTGGCAGAACAGTTTACCGGGCAACCCAATGTGTTGTTCTGTAAACCAGAAGCCCAAAGCATTGCGGCAACGCTTGCAGAATTTGTAAACAGTAAACCTGCTGCCACACCGAATACACAAGGCAAGCGGGAGGCAGAGCAGGCGTGGCAGATTATGGCCGAACAGATTTTGAACGGCGTGAAGCAGTTTGAGGCAGCTTAGCCGCGGGAAGAGCTTGCTCGGCGCTGATAATCCGTAATTTTACCTGAGCGCCAACTTCAATTTGCCTCAGGCTTTTGCGGTCATCCATTGTGCATAGCGTCAAAGCAGAACCTTTTTCTCCACCACGGCCTGTGCGCCCGATACGATGTAAATAGGTTTCTGGCTGGTCCGGCACATCGTAGTTGATGACCTGCTTTACAGAAGGCACATCCAGCCCACGTGCAGCAACATCTGTAGCAACAAGAATAAAAAGCCGCCCAGATTCAAAGCTGGCAACGGTGCTGGTGCGTTTGTCCTGCGCAATATCGCCATGCAAAGGGGCGGCAGCAAGCCGAGCTTTTTTAAGGATAGCGGCTAACTGATCTGCTTCTGCTTTTGTGCGCACAAACACAATGCTGCGCATTTTAGGCGCACGGCTGAAAAATTCCTTAATAAAGCCCGGCTTCTGGGTAGGATCTAAAAACAACGTAGCCTGGCGGATAGGCCCTCGCTTTTGAGGGGCTTGTTCAATGCAGATTTCAACCGGCTTATGCAGCAGGTTCAAGAGCGTGCTTTTAAGACTTTCGGGCTGGGTAGCGGAAAGCACCAGCGTTTGCCGCATGGAAGGCAGATAGGAGAGCAGGGTTTCTGTATCTTCCTGAAATTCGGGAGAAAACAGACGGTCTCCTTCATCCAGAACCAGGTATCCGCACTCTGAAAGATCGCAAATCCGGTTGGAAACAAAATCCAGCAAGCGCCCGGGTGTTGCAATCAGAATGCGCCGGCCTGTTGCTTGCGCAAGAAAATGTTCCTGCTCTGCGCGGTCAGATCCACCAAAAAGCGGCACGAGGGTAACTGGGGTTTGCTTCTGGCCTTTTTTACTTTCGCCCAAACAGGTGCGAAAAACCTTTTCTACCTGCAAAACCAGTTCACGCGTGGGTACAAGCACTAGCACAAAGCGTGGCTTGCGAGATTTCAGCAGCTTCTGGCTAAGCGGTAAAGCATAGGCAGCCGTTTTGCCTGTGCCCGTGGGGGCGCGCACCAAGACATCTCTGCCATCCAAAATAGCAGGAATAGCTGCCTGTTGCACTGGAGTAGGGGCAGCCATGCCCGCCTGCTGCGCATATGCGCATAATGCTGGATCTAGGCCCAGATCATGGAAACTGCCGGACATCGTGTTGCCTTTCTCCTTATCTGGAATGCGCAAACACGCCTTGCACGCTTTCCGTTCCAGCGGCAAGGAGAGAAAGATACGGGAGCGCTTTTCAGCACTCTCCCTTGCGCAACAGAGGAAGAACGCATCATGGCGCGTGCAGATTACGCCGGAACCCCAGAGGGTTCAAATATGTCGTCTTGCGGAATGCAGGCGGGCGTTGCTGCCTTTGTGGTGGGGGAAGATTTTGCTGGCATGCGATCGCAGGCTTTAGGGCTTGTGGCACGTGCGGGGTGGAATGGCACTTTCCATCCGATATGCCCCAGTAAACTCGCCCGTGTTATGCTGCGTGGGCCGCGCTGGATTGGTAAGCCCTTTTTACGCGGGAGCGATGGGGCAGAGCTGCAAGAAAATCCGGCTTTTGCACAATCCTCTGTTGTAGTGAGTGTTGGTGGCAAAGGTGGAGAAGTGGGGGCTGGGTTGCGCGGCTCACACCGGCCTGTGGTGCAAATCCAGAATCCTCGTAAAAATCTGTCACGGTTTGATCTGATTGTTGCTTGCCGGCACGATGATATTGCTGGCCCCAATGTTTTGCTGGGGCGCACAGCATTGCACGGGCTTACGCCAGAAGCGTTGGAGCAGGCGCGTGAAAAATGGCAGCCACAATTTGCAGAACTGCCGCGGCCTCTTATTGCTGCATTGGTTGGAGGCTCAAATGGCCGCTTCCATTTTGGAGAGGCAGAAGCCCATCGCCTTGGTCAAGTTCTGGTGGAAACGCTTAAGGCGGAGGGGGGCAGCTTAGTTGTTACACCTTCTCGGCGTACAAGCCCGGCAGCCATGAAAGTGCTGACCGCTATTGTAGAAGGGGCTGGCGGCCATATCTGGAATGGGGAAGGAGAAAACCCCTATGAAGGGCTCATTGCCTGTGCGGATAATCTGATTGTCACGATCGACAGTGTATCGATGATATCAGAAGCTGTTGCTGGGTGCGCACCGGTTACAATTTATCCACTGCCGGGCCGTTCACGCCGGATTAGCGATTTTATAGAAGAGCTGGAACTTGTCGGGCGGGTGCATGTGTTGGAAGAGGCAGAAACGCGCCTTCCGGCTCCCTGGCTGGCGCTACCATTGGATGATACACCCTATATTATTAGGGAACTGCACAAACGGCTTGGTTTTTAACCAAACCATTTGTGTGATGCATTCTAAATCCAGATAGATCCCAGCAGGATTAGTGTGCCCACAATAAGTGCGGCAACATGGCGCATAACGTGTTCTGGCGTATCTGGTGGCAAATTTAGGTAAAAGACAAAGCAGTAGGCCATCAGCCCACACCCAACAATCACGCAGATTGTACGGACGATGGGATAACTTGAAATATCACGCGGATCAAACTGCATAATCTTTTCCTTATGCCGTCATGCCAAATGTAATGTTTAGTCCCTGATAAATGCAGAAGCAGGATACCCTTGCGCAAACAGAACCGTGCGCAGGGATGTATGATTGATCTGGGCTGTAATTTCCTTGCGCACAACTGGCTTAGCATAAAAAGCCATGCCTAACCCGGCCTTACGCAGCATGGGCAGATCATTCGCACCATCACCAATAGCCAGCGTGGCTTCTGGGGGCAGGTTGTGTGTAACTGTCAGCTTTTCCAGCAGGCTCAGTTTTGCATCTGGCCCCAGAATAGGTTGGCCGGTTGTGCCTGTTAGACAATCTTCTGCATCAAAAAGCAGCGTATTGGCGTGGTTTTCATCAAACCCGCACAGCGCAGCCACTTTGGAAGTGAAAAAGGTAAAACCACCAGAAACCAGTGCTGTGCAAGCGCCATGTGCATGCATGGTTTGCACCAGTTCACGCGCGCCGGGGTTAAGTTTGACATCTTTCCATGCTTTTTCCAGCAAGGAAGCGGGGAGCCCCTTCAACAGGGCCACGCGTTCACGTAGGGATGTCGCAAAATCCAGCTCACCATTCATGGAGCGTGCGGTAATGGCGGCTATTTTTTCACCAATACCAGCATGGGTTGCCACGTCATCCAATGTTTCATTGGCAACAATGGTGCTGTCCATATCAGAAACTAGCAGCTTTTTGCGGCGCGTGGCTGTAGGGGTCAGCACCGTATCCACAGGCAGGGTATTCAGTGCTTCCCGCACGGCGGGCAATTTGCTTGCTGCGCTTTGTGGGCAAGGGATATCAACCGCTTCCCCTGCTGAAAGCACAGTGGCTTCTGCATTGGTGGCAAGAATGTCGCGCACCAGTGCAATGGTGGCGGTATCAAGGGTGGTTGCCTCACGCTGGGCAACAAGGGTCAGAACAAGGCTCGTCATGGCAAAGGGGTGTGTGGCAGGAATGCAGGCATGAGGCAAGCAGAACACCATATGGGCAGACTTGCGGAGACCTCCGCTAACCTGCCCGCAGCACTTATTGTGGCCGGGCCAACCTGTTCTGGCAAATCCGCTCTGGCGCTGGCATTGGCCCACAGATTGAACGGCGAGATTATCAATGCCGATTCCATGCAGGTTTATAAGGACCTCCATATTTTAACGGCTCGCCCCAGTGCGGCGGATGAACAGTTTGTGCCACACCGGCTTTATGGTGTGCTGCCAGCGGAAGAAAAAGGCAGTGTTGCATGGTGGCGAGAGCAGGCTTTGGCCGCCATGCAACAAGCGTGGGCGCAAAACCGTTTGCCTATTTTATGTGGCGGCACAGGCATGTACTTACACGCCCTCACAAATGGCTTGGCCATTATTCCAGATACAGGGGATGAGGCACGGCAGGAAGCTCGCCAGAGTGTGGCGCAGTATGGTGCGCCAGCCTTGCATGCACGCCTGATGGAAGTAGACCCAGAAACAGCCAGCCGCCTAAAGCCCCTAGATTCCCAACGCATTTCACGCGCGTGGGAGGTCTGGCGTGGCACTGGGCATGGGCTGACATGGTGGCATAAACAGCCCGGCTTACCGCCCGCTGCCTGCCGTTTTGTGGCCGTGCGCCTGAATCCTGAACGTGCGGAGCTATGGGCGCGTATTGCGGCAAGGTTTGAGAACATGCTGCGCAATGGTGCCGTGGCGGAGGTGGAGACATTACTAGCCCGAAAGCTGGATACCAGCCTGCCAGCCATGCGTGCGCATGGTGTGCCAGAGCTTTCTGCCATGCTGCGCGGAGAAATAACGGAGCAAGAAGCTACGCAACGGGCAGTGCAGGCCACAGGGCGGTATACAAAGCGGCAAGCAACGTGGTTTGCGCACCACAGTTTGGCAAAAAAGGGCGTGGAATGCACAGTTGATGCATCTTTTTCTGATTTTGCGCAATTTTCGGAAAGGAAATACGAAGAAATTGTATCTTTTGTGCTCTCCGGGATTGACGCTGCCTGATTCGAGGCCTAAAGATGCCGCCTGTCCCATTTCCGGGAAGAGAGGATGACATGACACTCAAAACTGCTTCGGCACCATCAGACGCACGGAACACACCAGCTCTCTCTGGTGCGGAAGTCCTTATGCGCGCGCTGGCTGAGCAGGGTGTGGAAGTTATTTTCGGATACCCGGGCGGGGCGGTCCTGCCTATTTATGATGCCCTGTTTAAGCAAAACCAGATTCGCCACGTATTGGTAAGGCACGAGCAGGCGGCTGTTCATGCTGCAGAGGCTTATGCGCGTTCTACCGGCAAGGTAGGGGTTGTGCTGGTCACCAGCGGTCCGGGTGCCACAAACGCCGTAACTGGCTTGCTGGACGCCATGATGGATTCCATCCCGCTGGTGTGTCTGTCTGGGCAGGTGCCTACAAGCCTGATCGGCAATGATGCTTTTCAGGAAGCAGATACCACCGGCATTACGCGGCCTGTTACCAAATACAATTATCTGGTGCGCAAGCCCGAAGATCTGGCGCCAACAGTGCATGAGGCTTTTGCCATTGCACGCTCTGGTCGTCCCGGCCCGGTGCTGATTGATCTGCCTAAAAACATCACTGTGGGTGATGCGCCGTACATGGATGCTCAGGAAATTGCACCACGTACGGAAAGAACGCAGGCCAAGCCGGATAAGAACGCTGTGGCCCGCGCCGTAAAGGCCATGAAAAACGCCAAACGCCCGCTGTTTTACACGGGTGGTGGTATTATCAATTCCGGCCCGCAGGCCAGTGAGGCCCTGCGCAAGCTGGTGAAGATGACGGGCTTTCCCATCACCTCTACGCTAATGGGCCTTGGAGCTTATCCGGGCACCGATTCCCAGTTTTTGGGGATGCTGGGGATGCACGGCACTTACGAAGCCAATCTGGCCACGCATGATTGCGATGTGCTGATTGCGTTAGGCAGCCGGTTTGATGACCGTGTGACCGGGCGTGTGGATGCGTTTTCTCCTACATCCTTCAAAATTCATGCGGATATTGATCCGGTCCAGATCAACAAGATCATCCACGTAGATGAAGCCATTATTGGTGATGTGGGTGAAACCATCGCCATGATGATTGAGGAATGGGAAAAAGAACCCGCCTACACACATCAGGCAGACCTTGCTGAATGGTGGAGCCGGATTGATGCGTGGCGTGCGCTGGATTGCCTGCGCTTTACGCAGGATCAGGCACCAGATGCGGTTATTAAGCCCCAGCAGGCTATTCGCCGTATTTATGAACTGGCGCGTGAAACCGGGCGGGATACCTATGTTTCAACCGAAGTTGGGCAGCATCAGATGTGGGCTGCGCAGTTCTTTCAGTTTGATCATCCCAACCGTTGGCTAACATCTGGTGGCCTTGGCACCATGGGTTATGGCTTGCCAGCAGCCGTTGGCGCGCAGATTGCACATTCAGATGCATTGGTAATGGATATTGCCGGTGAGGCTTCTACCCTGATGAATATTCAGGAACTGGGCACCATTGCGCAGTACCGTCTGCCGGTAAAAATTTTCATCATTAACAACCACTATATGGGCATGGTGCGTCAGTGGCAGGAACTGCTGCATGGTTCTCGCTATTCTGAAAGCTACAGCGATGCGCTGCCAGACTTTGTAAAGCTGGCAGAAAGCTTCCATGGCACGGGCCTGCGCGTCACACAGTTAAGCCAGTTGGATGATACCATCCGGCAGGCACTGACGCATGATGGGCCGGTGATAGTGGATATCTGCGTGGCGGAAGGTGAAAACTGCTTCCCCATGATTCCCTCTGGCGCAGCCCATAATGAAATGATTTTGGGGCCAGATCAGGAAGAAAGCGGAGCCAAGATCACCAAAGAAGGGCAGATGCTGGTCTGAGACTGGTTGGGGTTTTCCCCAAGAGGTTTCTTTCTTCTTCCAGTCTGATTTCAGGATACACTGACAATGCAGCAGGAAATTTCCGGTTCTGCCGTTATCTCTCTTCTGGTAGACAACGAAAGCGGCGCACTGGCCCGTATTGTTGAACTGTTTTCTGGCCGAGGATACAACATCCAAAGCCTCACAGTTGCCCCGGTTGATGAAAACCAGACCACATCCCGCGTAAATGTGGTGACAACCGGTACCCCCTCCGCCATCCGCCAGATACGTGCCCAGATAGCGCGTGTAGTGCCTGTATCCCGCGTGGTGGACCTTACGGCAGAAGGCCCATATGTGGCGCGGGAAATGGCGTTGGTGAAAGTGGTTTCCTCTGGCGAACCACGCACAGAGGCCTTGCGGATTGCGCAGGCATTTCGTGCACGGGCGGTGGACACCACGGCAAGTTCTTTTGTGTTTGAACTGACTGGCTCTACAGAAAAGCTGGACAGTTTTATCGAGCTGATGCGTCCGCTTGGGCTGGCTGAGGTTTCGCGCACAGGCGTGGCCTCCATTTGCCGCGGGCCGCAGACAATTCAGAGCATCTGAAGTATGAGAAAAGCCGGAAAAGCTATTCCGGCTTGCTAAAAGGAGCAAAAATCATGGCAATGCGCGTGTATTACGACCGTGACGCCGATGTGAATCTGATTAAATCCAAAAAGGTTGCCATTATTGGTTATGGTAGCCAGGGCCATGCCCACGCTAACAACCTGAAGGACAGCGGCGTGAAAGAGGTCGTGATCGGCCTGCGCGAAAGCTCCTCAGCAGTTGAAAAAGCCAAGGCTGCTGGCTTCACCGTCATGACCCCAGACAAAGCTGCTGCATGGGCAGACGTTGTTATGGTGCTGACGCCGGATGAAGGCCAGGGCGCTCTGTACAAAGAATCTCTGGAAAAGAACCTGAAGCAGGGTGTGGCTCTGGCATTTGCTCATGGTCTGTCCATCCACTTCCGTCTGATTGAAGCACGCCCTGATCTGGACGTGTTCCTGATTGCACCAAAAGGCCCTGGCCATACCGTGCGTTCCGAATATCAGCGTGGCGGCGGCGTGCCCTGCCTGGTTGCTATTGCGCAGGATAAGTCTGGCAAGGCTCTGGACATTGCTCTGTCCTATGCTTCCGCCATTGGTGGTGGCCGCGCTGGCACGATCGAAACGTCCTTCAAGGAAGAAGTTGAAACCGATCTGTTTGGTGAACAGGCAGTTCTGTGCGGTGGTCTGGTTGAACTGATCCGCGCTGGCTTTGAAACGCTAGTTGAAGGTGGTTACGCACCGGAAATGGCATACTTTGAGTGCCTGCACGAAATGAAGCTGATCGTGGATCTGATCTACGAAGGCGGCATTGCCAACATGAACTACTCCATCTCCAACACAGCTGAGTATGGTGAATACGTGTCTGGCCCGCGCGTGATTACGCCGGAAACCAAAAAAGCTATGAAAGGTATCCTGACGGACATCCAGAACGGTACGTTCGTGCGTAACTTTGTGCTGGAAAACCAGTCCGGCAACGTGTTCTTCAAAGCCACACGTGCACGTAACGATGCCCACCAGATTGAAGCCGTTGGTGAAAAACTGCGTGGCATGATGCCGTGGATTGCAAAATCCCGTCTGGTTGACAAAACCAAGAACTAATCCAGTTCTGGCGTTAGCCGTAGCAAAAAGCCCTGCCACCAAATATGTGGCAGGGCTTTTTCTATTTGGGGGTTATCGTAAGGTTAAAACCATGAGCGAATGCCAAAGGTAAAACGTAAATCCTCTGGCCCATTTTCTGCCATGCGGGTGTTGTTTCTGGCTACGCTGGCAGTGCTGCCATAATGCCCGGCATAAGTAACAGCAATATAAGGGGCAATCTGGCGTTTGAACTCATAGCGTAGGCGCAAACCTGCATCTATGTCAGAAAAACCCCGGCTGACACCGCGTTCCGGGTCTGCATGAGAATAGAAGTTCAGTTCGGCCTGTGGTTGTAAAATCAGGCGATTGGTGATCAGGAAGTCGTAAGAGCCTTCCAGTTTGCCAGCTACACCTGTGTTGTTGAAATACGCCGTGGCAGACACATCAAAAAAGTAAAGTGCCAGCCCTTGTACACCTACGGCACCCCATGCGCGGGTAGGGCCGCTATCCACATCTAGCCGAATGCCAGCCTGCACATCAAAATAGGTGGAAATGGCTCGGTCATAAAAGAACTCATGATCACCATCTGAAAAACGACGGTGGCCATCTAGTATGCCTTCAGACTTTACCCAGAACTTGTTGTAATCTGTGCCAAACCACGCTTGGCCAGAATACCGGAACAAGCTGTTGCCCGGCGTGTATCGGCCTTCAAACTGTTCCAATAAGGCATGGAAATATGTGTTGTGGTCCATAACCGGATGGATGTGCTGCACATAATGCACTTTAGGCACAGGTGGCGGCGTTGCAGGCCACTGGGCACTGGGCGTTATGGGTGGGTAGGCAGAAGCGCCCGTCTTGGTGCTTTTGTTGGGCGCGATGCTGTGCCCAAAATGCTGTGCCGGTGTTGAGCTTTGCTGGGGCTTAGGTTTTTGGGCAGGCATGTCCATGTCGCGCATATCCATATCATCCATGCCTTCCATATCTGCATGGTTCATGGAAGCAGCTTTGGCCTGGGTAATAACCGCAGATGCCATAAACACAGCCGATATGCCCCAAAGCAAAAAATGGGAAATATATTGGCGGTTTAAATATGTTTTCATGACACCACCACAGTGCGGAACATGCCTAAATCCATATGGTAAAGCAGATGGCAGTGAAAAGCCCATAAACCCGGTGTATCGGCAGAAACCAGATAGCTGAGCCGCCCACCCGGTTGCACAATAATGGTGTGTTTTACGGGGTTATACAGACCGTTCCCGTTTTCTAGTTCGCTCCATAAACCATGCAGATGGATGGGGTGTTCCATCATGGTGTCATTTATCAGGGTAAAGCGTACGCGTTCACCCAAACGCAGCGGAATAGGTTCGGCTTCCGAGAATTTTTTGCCATCAAATCCCCAGATATAACGCTCCATGTTGCCGGTAAGGTGCAACGTGATCTCGCGCGATGGTGGGCGTTGATCTGTGACTGGGTGAGTGGCGCGCAGGTCTGCATATGTCAGAACCCGTCGGCCGTTGTTTTGTAAGCCATCACCAGGGTCTGCCAGCCGGTTGATCGGCATGGCGGCACGGTTCTGGTTTTCTACATTCAAAGGGGGGGCATGTGTTTTTGCAGTTTGGTGCATCGGCATGTCGTGCATGTTCATGCCGCCCATATCGTGCTTTCCATGCATGGCCATGCCCATATCCACCATGGTGCGTACAGGGCGTTCATCCATAGGCGGAACAGGAGCGCTCATGCCGAAATGAGGGGCGAGCGTGCCGCGGGCATAGCCGGTTCTGTCCTCGCTTTGGGCAAAAATGGTGTAGGCTTGGTTGCCTTGGGGCTGCACAATGCAATCATACGTTTCAGCCACGCCAATGCGGAATTCATCTACCCGCACGGGCTCAACATTATTTCCATCGGCCTGAATGATATCCATCTGTAAGCCGGGAATGCGGATATCGTAAAAGGTCATGGCGGAAGCGTTGATAAACCGCAGCCTGATACGTTCACCGGGTTTGAAAATACCGGTCCAGTTGGCAGCGGGGGCGCAGCCGTTCATCAGGTAGGTGTAGATAATACCACTTACGTCTGAAATATCTGTAGCGGACATGTTCATGCCAGCCCACTGCATGCGGTCTTTTAGCGTCGGCCAAACCCCAGATTTCTTAGCATCATGAAAGAACGAAACAGCCGTGCGTTGCCGGAAATTATAGTAGTCATCCTGAAACTTCAGCTTGTTGATAATGGTGTGGGGCGCCACATCAGACCAATCTGAAAGCAGGATCACATAATCCCGATCATAACTGTTGGGGTCTGGCTCCTTGGGGTCAATCACAATGGCCCCATACAGCCCCATGGCTTCCTGCATGTTGGAGTGGCTATGATACCAGTATGTGCCGCTCTGTTTTACGGGAAAGCGATAGGTAAAGCGTGCGCCGGGTTCAATTCCCGCAAAGCTTAGCCCTGGCACACCATCCATATTTGCGGGGCAGCGGAGGCCATGCCAGTGGATGGAGGTTGTTTCATCCAGTGTGTTATGGATGTTCAGGCGTAAATCATCGCCCTCACGCCAACGCAGGATAGGGCCGGGTACGCCACCATTCATGGTGGGTACGCGCTGTGGTTTGTCCAGAATATTGACGTCCGCCCAGCCGATGGTCAGATCAAAAGTGTTGCTGGTGTTCTGGGGTACAACTCCAGATGTGTGGGCAGAAGCAAAAACTTGTTTGGGTGGCTTAAAAGCATACAGGGCTGCCAATGCGCTGCCGCCAGTTATAAACTGCCGACGAGGCACATTTCTCCCTTTCAAAACAGGGGGAATACGCATGGGTATTGTCCATTCTGCATCATGCTGCACGCATATAAAAACGCGCAGACCGACTGATTAAAACGTATGAAAAATCAGACGTTATGCAGTTTGGGTGGCCTTAGCAGGGGAGCCACTGTGTATTCTGGCAGGAATAGAGCATTCCTGCGCAACTGGTGCGCAGGCATTTGCCATGCAGCTTCATGCGCAGGTGTATAAGGCAGAAGCGCAGAAAGCCCAGATGCAAAGCAGTCGGGCTGGCAACAATGCTGTTGATGATGGTGCGCATGATCTTGCACTGCACAATGTGCTGTATGTGCGGGTGCCGCAGGGTGTGCCATCGGCATGTTCATGGAACCATGAGAATGGCATTCCGCAGATTGTACGCCTGTGTGCCAGTTTGTCATGGCATGGGCAGATGCAAACACCTTGCCTGGCAAAAGCGCATACAACCCTACCAGCACTGCTACAAAAAGCAGGCCGCTCAGAATTTTTCTGAAAGGCAGGATGCGATCCATCATCTCGCCACCATATCTGCAATGTGTATATGAGAGCAAGAAAATGTCCTGCAAAGCAGGAAGTCGTATCATAGTTGGTTTTTGGTGCGATATGCAGGCGTGGCAGCTATAGGCGGAGTAGGGTGAATGAGCCAGACAATCAGTTTCCCGGTAGAAGGGATGTCCTGCGCCGCATGCGCTGCCCGACTGGAAAAAGTGCTGAACAGGCTGGAGGGTGTGCAAGCCTCTGTTAACTTTGCAACAGGCAAGGCACAGATTGATCTGGGGGGCGGTGCAAGCAACGTCACGGATGTATTGGATGCCATTACCAAAGCCGGATTTGGGGCACAAGCATCCAGTGTGGATCTGGCCCTTACAGGGCTTTCTTGTGCGGGTTGTGCCGGACGGGTGGAAAAGGTGCTCAACGCCCTGCCATCCGTGCATGCAAACGTTAATCTGGCTACCGAGCGTGCGCACGTTACCTTTGTTCCCGGCATTGTAACCGCACAGGCGCTGATAGCGGCGGTAGAAAAAGCCGGATATGGCGCAAGTGTTTTCCAACAGAAAACAGTGGAAGAAGCCAAACATCAGCGGCAGAAGGAATGGCGTGCAGCGCTTATGGGTTTTGTGCTGGCTGCTGTTTTAAGTTTGCCATTTCTGATGGAAATGGTGGGCATGGTGGTGGGCGCACACCATGCGGTTATGTTGCCGTTATGGGTTCAGCTTGTTTTGGCCACTGTGGTGCAGTTTTGGTGTGGCCGTTCCTTTTATGCGGGTGCATGGCACGCATTGCGTAGCGGTGCAGCCACTATGGATGTGTTGGTGATTTTGGGCACCAGCATTGCCTATGGCTTCAGTGCGGTTGTGGTATTGTTTGGGCTAGATCAGCCTGTATATTTTGAGGCCAGCGCACTGGTTATTACGCTGGTATTATTGGGGCGTTTACTGGAGGCACGCGCCAAGGCACGCGCAGGTGCCGGTATGGAAAGTCTGCTGCGGCTCCAACCCAGAACAGCACATGTTGAACGAGCCGGGCAGATAACGGATGAACCCGTAGAGCAATTGCAAGTAGGCAATGTGTTTCTGGTGCGCCCCGGTGAGAATATTCCGGTAGATGGCGTGGTGCTTTCTGGCGCATCGGATGTGAACGAGGCCATGCTGACGGGTGAGAGCGTGCCTGTTACCAAGCAGGCCGGAGCCAACGTATTTGCTGGCACATTAAACCAGACAGGTGCCCTGCGTGCCAAAGTGACCGGCATTGGCAGCCAGACAGTTCTGGCAGGTATTGTGCATATGGTAGAACAAGCACAAGGTAGCAAAGCCAGTGTGCAACGGCTTGCAGATAAAGTGGCGTCTGTTTTTGTACCGGTGGTGCTGGCATTGGCTGTGCTGACATTTGCCGCAGGCTGGTTGCTAACAGGTGTGTGGGACCAAAGCCTTGTTAACGCTATTTCCGTATTGGTCATTGCCTGCCCGTGCTCTCTGGGGCTAGCCACACCCACCGCTATTATGGTGGGCACAGGGCTGGGTGCACGGGCGGGCATCTTGTTCCGTAATGCAGATGCGCTGGAACAAACACGTAAGCTCACAACGCTTGTGGTGGATAAAACAGGTACCTTGACACAAGGGCAGCCCGCAGTTGTGGATGCTCAGGGAGCAGAGCATGTTTCTGTGCAAGATGCGCTGGCATTGGCGTATGCGCTGGAAAGCCAATCCGAGCATCCGTTAGCGCGGGCTGTTGTGAACTATGCACGTGCGCAGGATGTAACTGCGGCAGCAATATCTGGCTTTCAGGCCGTGCCCGGGCAGGGTGTTAAGGCGGAATATCAGGGCCATCCTATTGCGTTGGGCTCTCCCGCATATTTGGCCACCCTTGGTTGTACGATAGATTATGGCCTCACCCAAAGCTGGCAGCAGCACGGGCGTACCGTTGTGGGCGTGGCGCAGGGGCAAATGGTTCTGGCGTGGTTTGCGCTGGCAGATCAGATCCGCCCAGAAGCGCAAGAAGCAGTAGCCGCCTTGCAGCAGCAGGGCTTGGATGTGGTGATGCTTACAGGGGATAATGCCCGTGTTGCGCAGGCCGTAGCCCAGCAAGTGGGTATAAAAACAGTTATTGCTGGTGTGCTGCCAGATGGCAAAGCGGCTGAAATTCGTAAACTGAAAGAGCAGGGCAAATGCGTTGGCATGGTGGGTGATGGCATTAATGATGCCCCAGCTCTTGCCTCTGCTGATGTTGGGTTTGCCATAGGTGCTGGGGCAGATATTGCCTTGGAAACGGCGGATGTTGTGCTGATGCGCAGCAACCTGATGGCCTTGGTGGATGCGCTTTCCCTTTCACGCGCGACTGTTTCCAAAATATGGCAGAACCTGTTTTTTGCTTTTATTTACAATATTCTTGGTTTGCCTTTAGCAGCCCTTGGTAAACTGGACCCAGTTCTGGCCGGAGCCGCCATGGCAATGAGTTCTGTGTCTGTTGTTAGCAATTCCCTATTGCTGAACCGGTGGAAACCCAAATCCTGATGATATCAGGTGGGGAGGGAAGGATTGGTTTCTCCCAATAGAATACTGCCTTCTTCTGGCAGCCATTCCCCTGTGTTTTCATCACGCCCTTGCAGGTAAAACTGGCGGGGCGTGGTGTCTGATATAGATTGCGCAGCCTTTTGCAGAAATTTTTGCATAGGGGCGGATTGTTTGCGGTTAATCAGGCAGTTCAGCTTGGTATCAGGAAAAGCTTCCAGCATATGGGCGGAGCAGTCTTCCCCCGCAAAAATCATTAACGGGGGCATTTGCCGTTTTGCGACAAAATATTTGTGAATAATAGCTGTTTTGCCAGCCTCTGCCGGGAAGGGATAATGGGCGGCCTCGGTAGAAAGCAGGATTTTTTTACGCTCGGCCAAACGTGCGCCAAAAACATGCTCTCGCGGCAGATTGTATCCATATTCTGCCGATGTGGCGAACAGCGCAGTAATATCCTCCATACCGGAGGTGCAGATAACAGGGTCTATCCCGTGTTCTTGTAAAATCTGGAACAAGTTGGCCATTTCCGGCGTAAGCCGCAGAGCCTGCATAACTTTGGCAGATACAGGGCCAGCCTTGCCGGGGCGCTCGGCTGGGCATTCCCATGTTTGTGTAGTTATGGAAGCGCCTAGGCACCACTCATTTGCTGCACGGCTAAGGGCTATAACATCTGCTGCCGTCTGCCCTGCTACCAGCCGTATCATCCAACGTTGTGCAGCTTCTGGCCCATGCAGTGCGGCAACAGCTTGTTGGCAAAAGGCCATTCTGGCCCGAAAAGCTTGCAGAGTGACATCTTTTGCCAGCACATCCCGTGGGAGCGGGTGCGGCATATGCCCGTAACGGGCCGCCAGCGCACGGTAATCCTCTATCAGATCATCTACCAGCACCGGAAAGGAAACAGGTTGCCCGGCCATATTGAAAAATGGGGCAGGCAAGGGTTGCGCAAATGCATGCACGTGGATGAGGTGCCGGAACTCATCTGCACGCATTAAAAAGCTGAAGTGTTCCAGCATGTAAAGAAACAGCGTTTCCTGCACATTGCCTACAATAGTTGTGTTGTTCCAATCCACCACCACGTAGGGCCGACGCTGCGGGTTATAGCTGGAAGAATATTGCCCGTTGGCGTTGATAACGTCTTGAATGGCCTTATGCACATGCGGTGCCCATTTAAGGGTTTCCAGCATAGGTGGTTCGCGTTCCATCAGTTCGGGAATGGATGTTGCACGTGCAACAATGGGTAGCCCTGCCAGAGCAGAAATGCCCATACTGGCACAGCAAAGACCAAAACGACGGCGAGAAAGACTGGTACGCATAAAAACCTCTGGCTGGTTTGCGTAGGGTATGAATCAGCGTGTTGGGCAAGATGTGTGTAATTGTAAACCAGAATACAGCAAAATGCCTTTTGCCTGACAGGCAGTTAAAGCGGGGCTAGGGTTAGCCTCTAACCCTTGGGTGGCATCTGTAAGAAGCACGGTTGTATATCCGGCTTTTTGTGCATCCATTGCTGTGGCTTGCACGCAGTATTCCAATGCTAAGCCACACACAAAAACACGCGTAATGCCATGCTGTTTTAAAACAGCATCTAGTAACAGGCCTGCCTTTGTTTGGGTCCCAAAAGCAGAGTAACTGTCCTGATCGGATTGTGTGCCTTTAAACAAGTGCAGGGCATGTTCAGGCAGGTGTAAATTTTTGGGAAAGTCCGCTCCGCATGTATCGGCTACACAATGCGGAGGCCACAGACCGTTCTGATGATTGGTTTTGAAAGAAATATGATCGGATGGGTGCCAGTCTTGCGAGGTCACGATCAACCCAAAAGGTAAATGTGCCAATCTGTTGATAACAGGCACAATGGTATGGCCTTTGGGCACAGGCAGGGCGCCATCTGGTAGAAAATCGTTCTGCACGTCCACCACAATCAACGCATCCGTTTTGCCTGGTATAAAGGCAGGAGGGAAAGGCGCTGATTGCGGTGGCATGAGTGTTACTCTTTATGCAGAAGGAAGCAGCCGGGCCAAGGCGCGGCTGCGGCCAATTAACGGCAGAAGGTCACGCAGTTCCGGCCCTTGTTCTTCCCCAGTTAGAGCCAGACGAAGGGGGTGGAACAGGGCTTTGCCAGAACGGCCCGTTTTTTCACGCACAGCAGTGGTCCATGCCTTCCATGTGGTTTCATCCCATGGTTCAGGCGGTAACAGGCTGGCAGCTTCTTTCAGGAAGTCATCTTCACCTTCCTGCACGGGGGGAATGATGTCTCCATCCGTTACATTATGCCACAGGCGAGCTTCTGAAAGCAGTTCGATATTTCCACGAATAGCCAGCCAGAATGCTTCGGTTGCACCTTTAGGCAATCTGTCTGCCACATCTGCATAGAGTGTCTGGGCTAGCAGCTTATGGTTCATAGCCAAAAGCTGGCGCGTATCAAACCGTGCAGCAGAACGGGAGATATGGGAGATATCGTATATCTTGGCCTGCTCATCAAACGGCAGCAGCACCGGATCATCCGAAGAGCCAAGGCGGGCGAGGTAGGAGATAAGGGCTGTTGCTTCTATGCCATCCTGCCGGAATGTGCGCAGCGAACACGCATCAAACCGCTTGGAAAGTTTGCCACCGTTTTCATCAAGCAGCAGTGGCAGATGTGCAAAACGGAAATGGTCAGGATGTGCACCAAGCGCTTGAGCAATATCAATCTGCACACCGGTGTTGGTAACGTGGTCTTCCCCACGGATAATGTGGGTAATGCCTGTTTCCAGGTCATCCACAACGGATGCTAGCGTGTACAGCACCGTACCATCTGTGCGCACCAGAACGGGGTCTGAAACAGAAGGAAGCTTAACCTGGCAATCACCCATTACCATATCGCGCCAGCGCACGGTGGTGTTGGATAGCTTGAAGCGCCAGTAAGGCACTTTACCATTTGCTTCTGCCTGCGCGCGCTGCTGGGGTGTCATTTTCAACATGGCACGGTCATAAACCGGGGCGCGGCGCTGGCGAATCTGTGTTTCGCGCTTGGCGGCCAGTTCCTGCTCACTTTCAAAGCAGGGGTAAAGGTGGCCAGAAGCCTTTAGCTTCTCAATAGCCGTAGCGTAGCGGTCTAGCCGTTCTGTCTGTCGGAAGGTTTCATCCCACTGAATGCCCATCCAGTGCAGATCTTTCTGGATAGCTTCCACCAGCTCCTCGCGGGAGCGGCCGATGTCCGTATCATCAATACGAAGTTGGAATTGGCCACCATGGCGGCGGGCGTAAAGGGCATTGGCAAGTGCCTGACGGGCATTGCCAACATGCAGGAGGCCGGTAGGGCTGGGAGCAAAACGGAGTTTCATGACAGAAGCTTATGGCGCGAATGAACAGGAAAGGCCAGCCACAGCGTTATGCTGTGTTAGTGCTGGTGGCCGCTATTATCTGCATCGTCTGGCGTGCCGTAAAGGTCTGTCAGGTCTTCATTATCTTCAACCAGCCGGCGCGGGTCCAGCGCACGCCAGTCTCGTTCCATTGGTGTCGCGCGGTGGGCTGTAAAATCATCCAGCTCATTGGCAGAATGCCAGCCATCTTCACCTGCATCCAGCACAATGGCATCTTCACCAAAGCTGAACCATGTTGTTAGCACATCTTTGGCGCTGGCACCGGGGGTGCGGCAGCGTTCTACACTGTCGCGCACATAGGCGCGGGCAAATGCGTTGGCGTGGGCCAGATCATGAAAAACGCCAACATCTTCCACAATGTTATCTTCCGCACCGCCAGAAAGATCCAGAATGCGAACTTTCCATGTTTTTTCTTCAGTATCGGTTTTTTCGGTCATGTCTGTTCGCCTTTGGTGGTTTTGCGGAAGGAAGGAAGAAGGAATTCCCGTCCAATTTTTACCCGTTCAACGCCGTTATAGGAGACAATATCGGCTGTGGCGTAGGTTTCGTTCCACAGTTCAGGAATAAAGGAGCCAGTGCCCACAACATCAATGGGGGCATGTGCATCCGCCATACAGGCGCACTTGGTAACGCCAAAGCCAGAAGACGCAATAATTTTAACGTGTGGGAAGCCTGCGTGGTCCAGCTCTTCACGCATCTTCCAAATGGCTGCGGCAGAAACACCTGTGCCAATCAGGTAACGCAGTTCTTTATCGGAACGGTAACGGCGCAGTGCTTCAGGCGCATGACGGTTGACGACCGCATAGGATTCCTGCGGATTCAGCCCCTGCATAAAGCGGCCACCATGTGTATCCAACCTAACAGCTAGCTTGCCTTCTGCCGCCAGTTGGGGAAAGCGAGAGCAAACGGCCAGTGCATCCGTAATTTCCTGCCCGAAGTAATCTACCAGAACCACAAGATCGGTATGCGGGAATTCCGCATGAAACATTTCAGCCGCACGCACGGTAGAGCCTGCATAGCCAATTAAGGCATGTGGCATGGTGCCTGCGCCATGTGTGCTCCCAAAAAAGGGTGCTACGGCATCATTGGCTGTTCCTACAAACCCGATAGCCCCGTTTTCCTGCGCCTCACGCCCACCCACAGAGGCCGCGTAAGCCATAAGCTCTTGCATTTCATACCCAGCGCAATGGCGGGCATCCATGGCCAAGAAGCGAGTATGGGGTAGGGAAAGAGCCATCTGGTAAGCGCGATGGGCCGCAACACATGGGCTGCCGAGTTTTTGCAGCAGCAGCGTTTCTAAATCCGCCAGATGGGTAAAGGACCCTGTTACGTAAACCAGCGGCTCACCAGCGCCCACCCATTCACCTTCCGGGTGCACCACATCTACGGTGTAGGGCGCTTGGCGCTGGGCCATAACGTTTTTAAGCCATTCCAGCATCAGCCCCGGAGCAGAAATAACCGGACGACGGATAAAGAAGGCGTATGTAACCTCGCAATCTCCAAACCGGCTTACAATCTGGCGGGTACGATTAAAGTAGGAATCTGTGCGCGCGCGAATTTCCGCATCGGAAAGCGGTGCTGCTGTGCGGGCCGAACAGACGCCTGCTGAAGGTTTGGAGAAGGAATGCGTCATCCTGATCTGCTCTTTCTGCCATTGGGGCTGCAGGGATGATGGGAACAACGGGGGACAAGGTAAACCCCACCCCCCGGTTCTGTGATCAGCCTGAATGTTCAGGCTGAGTTCATAAAAGCGTGTTTGCCTTAGCGTTCGCTTTTGAGTTCTTCTGCAATCAGGAATGCCAGTTCCAAGGATTGTTCAGCATTCAGGCGCGGGTCACAGAAGGTTTCGTAACGGTTACCCAGATCTTCTTCTGTCAGGCAATGCGCACCACCTACGCATTCCGTTACGTTCTGGCCTGTCATTTCCAGATGCACGCCACCGGCAGGCACGTTTTCTGCCGCACAAACAGCAAAGAAGCCTTTTACTTCCTTCACGATGGAATCGAAGGAACGGGTTTTAATCTTCTGCTGCGTGGATGTGGTGTTGCCGTGCATGGGGTCTGTCAGCCACGTTACAGTCTGCCCTGTAGCTTTTACGGCCCGCATAAGCGGGGGCAGTTTTTCTGTAATCTTATCCGCACCCATACGAGAGATAAGCGTAATACGCCCGGCTTCGTTTTTTGGGTTCAGGATTTCTGTCAGCTTTTTGATGTCTTCCACGCTGGTGGTAGGGCCAACCTTAATGCCGATAGGGTTACGCACACCACGCAGGAACTCAACATGCGCGCCATCGGGCTGGCGGGTGCGGTCACCAATCCACACAAAGTGGGCGGAGCAGTCGTACCATTCACCAGATGTCGAGTCGATACGTGTCAGAGCCTGTTCGTAAGGCAGCAGCAGCGCTTCATGAGAGGTATAAAACTCTGTTTCATCAATCTGCGGGGCAGATGCGGCGTTCAGCCCACAAGCCTGCATGAATGCCAGTGTTTCCCCAATACGTTCCGCCATAACGCGGTAACGGTTGGAAAGCGGAGAACGCTCAATAAAGCCCAGATTCCAGTGGTGCACCTGATGCAGATTGGCATACCCACCGTGTGAGAATGCACGCAAAAGGTTCTGGATACCGGTGGATTGGAAGTAGCCGGTTTCCATACGCACAGGATCAGGGATGCGGGATTCCGGCGTGAAGTCCGAACCGTTAATAATGTCACCCCGGTAAGATGGCAGGGTAACGCCATTTACAGTTTCTGTATCGGAAGAGCGCGGTTTGGCGAACTGGCCAGCCATACGGCCAATTTTAACAACTGGCACCTTGGCGCCAAATGTCAGCACCACGGCCATTTGCAACAGCACGCGGAAGGTATCACGCACGATATTGGCTTTGAATTCACCAAAGCTTTCGGCACATGCGCCGCCCTGAAGAACAAAGGCCTGCCCGGTAGCAGCCTGTGCCAGATGGTTGCGCAGGGTGCGCACTTCCCCAGCAAACACCAGTGGCGGATAGGAACTCAGCCGATCTTCAACCGTTTTAAGCGCAGCCTGGTCCGGATAACTGGGAATCTGCTTTACGGGAAACGAACGCCAGCTATCCGGCATCCAGGTCGCAGACGTCGGGTTGGGCTGGGTGAGCGTTGCACTCATAACGCGGTTCCTGTCAGTTTAAGGGTGGTCAGGTCAGAGGTTGAATAAAGATACATAAAGCGCCTTGCATCCGCGTACGGCTGCCAAGGGGAAGCCTTTATGTCTAAAACAGCGGCAATAGGCAAATTCCATCTTTATGCCAAACGCGCGCGCCTGCCGTTAATGTATGGCGGACATATGGCCGTTTGGTTTGGCATTTTGCCACGTTGGTGCAATATAGCACTAGCACAGCCCGGCTGGAACGGTTTTTCGGGCAGGGTAAATTTTCATTTTTCCGCGGGGTAACGCGCAATGGCGCAGCTGCGTAAACCGTTTGTAACGGTGCTTTCGGGCATATGTGTTGGGTTTGGCCTTATGGCTGGTATTTCTGCGGCTTATGCAGATCCGGCCCTGATGCCTGATGATAATGTTTCCTTCGCTGAAGGTTCTGGCAGCCTCGATTCCAATGGCCAGCAGAGCCAGTCTTCTGAAAAGAAGACCGTGCATGGGCATCGTAATTTGCCGCCGGGGTATCAGGATGCCCCGTCCATGGATTTTCAGCATGGCGCAGATCCAGATCATCTGGCCAAGGTGCACCGTGACTCGGTAACCGGTTCTGATATTTCCAAATACGGTTCTGCTTATCAGAGCAGTAGCCCGTTTGGTTCCGGGCAGGTTGGGGATTCTACCGGCAACGGGTGGGTTATCCCGCGCTAATTTTCTTCCACCAAGCGTATCTGGGCCTGACCATTTGTCAGGTCTGTGATGCGTTGAGTGATGTCTTCCTGCCATTCAGCGGGCAGCGTAAGAACGAACTGAGCGCCCAGAGCATCAAATTCTGGCGTGTCAGCCTCTACTCCCCATTCAGGCAGGCGAGACTGTAGCAGCCCGATAAGTGAAAACGGGCAATGAAAGCTCAGCTTAATACGGTCTATCAGCGGTTCTTTGGGGGCTTCCCGCAAACACTCTGCCGCAGTGCCTGCATAAGCGCGCACGAGGCCTCCGGCCCCAAGCTTGATGCCGCCAAACCAGCGCGACACCACAATGGCAACCCGATCAAGCTTTTGTGCAACAACAACCTGTAAAATTGGCCGCCCAGCAGTGCCCGATGGTTCTCCGGCATCATGGCAGCGGCAGTGCGGGCCAAATTGCCATGCCCAGCAATGGTGCGTGGCATCTGGCCCTGCCGCGGCAATACGGCTGATAAAAGCTTCGGCCTCTTCTATGCTGTTTATAGGTGTAGCACTGGCGAGAAAGCGGCTTTTTTTAATATCCCGTTCCAGAGTAAAGGGGCTGAGAAGCGTTTCGGTCATGCGCTTAATGATACAGCCTGCCTAAAGCCCCGCAAACAGGTATTCTGGTGGATATATACGCAGAATATCGCTGTTGTGGCCTTATTAAGGATATTTCTTTGGTAAAATGGCATGACAGGATGGTGAAAAACAGGCTTGCTCTGTTGGGTGTAGGATCGTTTTGTTCCAATATATGGGAACAATGGCATTTCGCTGCTGTCAGATCATGTATCTGCAAGCAGTGGAGCAGAAAAAGGAAAGCAGCAGCATGATGCCTGTGTTGCGTAAGAAGTGGTTGGTTCTGGCAGGTGTTTGCGCAGTTGCTCTGCCTGTTTTGAATATGCCTTCTGCTATGGCAGAAGAAGGGCTGGGCGATGATGATGATGCAGACACGCATCGCCCAGCAGATATGCACAAGTTGGCAACCAAACCGCCATTGCCACGTGCCCATAAGGATTTCAGCAAATATCGCTACAAGCCAGAGGGCGATAAAGTGCAGGAACAGCCAGATGCAAACCGACTGTTATTCTGGACCCAAGATGGCAAGCCAGATGGTTACGCACAGCGGCGTGGAAGCAGCATTATTTATTATAATGCACAAGGGCAGGCGATACGCATCCAGCACCTGACCCCGGAAGAAATGGCTGACTAGAACAGACTTCCTTCTTCTTCCTGTATACATTCAGGGAGAAGAAGGTGTTTTTTATCCGGCGGAAATCAGATCCAGAATAGCGGCGGATGTTTCCTCAATAGACCGGCGAGTCACATCAATAACCGGCCAGTTATGGCGGCGGCACAAGCGGCGCGCCCAGTGCAGTTCTTCCTGCACCTTTTCCAGATCAATATAGGCGTAATCTGCTATCGGATCGATCTTGGCCTTAGATGGCACCATCTGGGATAGACGGTTACGGCGAATTTCAATCAGGCGTTCTGGGTCTATTGTCAGTCCAATAACGGGTTTATTGGTTGTGAACAGATCCTGCGGTGGTTCAATGCCCATAACCAAGGGAACATTGGCAGCCTTTAGGCCCCTGTTTGCCAGATAAAAGCAAGTGGGCGTTTTAGAAACGCGTGAAACACCCACTAGAATAACATCAGCTTCGTTCAGGCCCTTAGTTTCCTGACCATCATCATGCGCTAGCACATAGTGCATGGCCTCAATGCGCTGATAATAGTTTTCATCCATGATGTACTGGCCACCTGGATGCAGCGTAGCTTCTTCTCCTGTTTCTTCCGTTAAAAAGTGCAGGGCGTTATCCAGCACATCCAACAGCCGCACCTGTAGGCTTGCACAGCCTGCTTCCATATCAGCCTGCAAGGTTGGGTCTGTCAGTGAAGACATAACTGGCCCACGGTCCAGCGCGATATGCCGTAAAACCCGGCGGAGCTGGAGCTGCGTGCGAATAAGGTTCCAGTGGCGCAGATGCACCTCTGTATTAGGAAACTGCGCAATACAGGCGCGGGCAACAGAATCCAGTGTCTGGCCCGTTGCTTCGGAGACAAGGTGGAGCGTGATTTTTTTTTGCATGATCTAGATTCAAAAATGGCCGCCTCGGTGAGAGGCGGCCACCTTTTTGTTCAGGCTTTTACGGCCTTGTTGTTTTTAGCAGCCAGTGCGGCCTGTGCTGCGGCCAATCTGGCAACGGGCACCCGGAAAGGGGAGCAGGACACATAATCCAGCCCAACTTCTTCAAAGAAGGAGATGGAAAGCGGATCGCCCCCGTGTTCACCACAGATACCCAGCTTGATGTCAGGCTTGGTAGCACGGCCTTTTTCAACACCCATACGCACCAGTGCGCCAACGCCTTCGCGGTCGATCGAAACAAACGGATCCTGCGGAAGCAGCCCTTTTTCCACGTATTCTGGCAGGAAGGAGCCAGCATCATCACGGGAAAGACCAAGGGTGGTTTGCGTGAGATCGTTTGTGCCGAAGGAGAAGAAGTCAGCACTCTGTGCAATCTGGTCTGCCGTAATAGCTGCACGCGGCAGCTCAATCATGGTGCCAATTTTGTAAGACAGCTCTGCTTTGCGTTCAGAAAGAACATCAGCAATGGCAGTTTCACAGGTTTTACGCACCAGATCCAGCTCTGCTTTTGTGCCAATCAGCGGGATCATGATTTCTGGGGCAACAGGCTTGCCTGTTTCCTTGGCAATATCAAGAGCCGCTTCTGCAATGGCACGCACCTGCATGGCGTATATTTCTGGGTATGTAATACCCAGACGGCAACCACGGTGGCCCAGCATTGGGTTGGCTTCGGATAGTGCAGAGCGGCGGGCACGCAGGGTTTCAACATCCTGCCCAAGCGCTTTGGCGACTTCTTCCAGCTCTGCTTCACCATGCGGCAGGAATTCATGCAGAGGCGGATCAAGCAGACGAATGGTAACAGGCAGCCCCGCCATAATGCGGAACAATTCTGTAAAGTCACTTCGCTGGAAGGGCAGAAGTGCGTTAATGGCTTTGGCACGTGTGGCTTTGTCATCCGCCATGATCATCTGGCGCACATGGCCAATCCGATCCGGACCGAAGAACATGTGCTCTGTGCGGCACAGGCCAATACCTTCAGCCCCAAAGCGACGGGCTGTTGCCGCATCTTCTGGCGTTTCAGCATTGGCACGCACACCAAGGCGACGGATGGAATCTGCCCACCCCATAAGGGTTGCGAAGTCACCAGAGAGTGTTGGCGGAATGGTGGGAACACGGCCTTTGTAAACAGCACCTGTGCCACCGTCTAGTGTAAGCCAGTCACCCGCTTTGAGCGTGTGGCCGTCCACTTTCATGGTCTGGGCTTTGTAATCTACAGCAATGCTACCAGCACCAGCCACGCACACGCGGCCCATACCACGAGCAACCACAGCAGCGTGGGATGTCATACCGCCGCGTGTTGTCAGTACACCACGTGCAGCGTGCATGCCGTGTACATCTTCTGGGGAGGTTTCAACACGCACCAGAATAACATCTTCACCCTTGGCAGCGCGATCTTCCACATCTTCAGCAGAGAACGCGATAACGCCTGTTGCCGCACCTGGCGAAGCGGGAAGGCCACGTGTAAGAAGCTGACGTTCGGCCTTGGGGTCCAGCACAGGGTGCAGAAGCTGATCAAGGGATGCAGGAGGCACGCGGTTAACCGCTTCTTCCTGCGTGATCAGGTTTTCTTTGGCCATATCAATGGCAATGCGCAGAGCAGCTGCGGCTGTACGTTTGCCCGAACGTGTCTGGAGCAGATACAGCTTGTTGGCTTGTACCGTGAACTCGATGTCCTGCATATCGCGGTAGTGGCGTTCTAGCAGATCGCGCACTTTCAGCAGTTCCTGATACGCGTTGGGCAGGGCCTTTTCCATAGGCACTTGGCCTTCAGCCGCACGGGAGGCCGCCATAGGCTGCGGCGTGCGGATACCGGCCACAACGTCTTCACCCTGCGCGTTGATCAGGTATTCACCGTAGAAAATGTTTTCACCGGTAGAAGGATCTCGTGTGAAGCAGACGCCAGTGGCGCAATCATCACCCATGTTGCCGAACACCATGGATTGCACGTTAACAGCCGTGCCCCAGCTTGCCGGAATATCGTGCAGCTTGCGGTAAGTGTTGGCGCGTGGGTTCATCCATGAGCCAAACACGGCTCCAATGGCACCCCAAAGCTGTTCCTTCGGGCTTTCAGGAAAGGCGGTGCCGGTTTCCTGCAGAACAATCTGTTTGTAGCCTTTAACGACTTCCTGCCATTCTTCAGCGCTCAGAGACGTATCGTCTTCCTTGCCGATGGCACGCTTGATCTGCTCAAGCAGATCTTCAAAGCGGTGGTGGGCAACACCCAGCACAACAGAGCCGTACATCTGAATGAAGCGGCGGTAGCTATCCCATGCAAACCGGGCATCACCGGATGATTTTACAAGCCCTTCAACGGTGCTGTCATTCAGCCCCAGGTTGAGAACTGTATCCATCATGCCGGGCATGGAAACACGTGCGCCAGAACGGACAGAAACAAGCAGGGGGACATTGGCATCGCCAAAGCGCAGGCCCATGGCTTTTTCAACCAGACCCATGGCTTCTTCAAGCTGGGATTCCAGCTCAGCCGGGTATTTCCGTCCGTTTTCGTAGAACGCCGTGCAGACTTCAGTGGTAATGGTAAATCCGGGGGGGACGGGCAGGCCGATATTGGCCATTTCTGCCAGATTGGCTCCCTTACCGCCGAGGAGATTGCGCATCCCGGCGTTGCCTTCGCTCTGGCCTGCGCCGAAACTGTAGATCCACTTGGTCATGTGCCGTTCACTTCATTCCTGCATACAGTAAAGCCAAAAGCCCCGACCGAGGGGAGGAAAAGGAGATAACGGGGCGATAGGCTGGCCTGCGTGCTATTTTTATTCTTGGTTTTGGACGACTTTGGTAATCCATCCCTTCGTTGGAAGGTAGCATGGCGTAGTTTTGCTGGGCGAGCAATCTCTCTTTTGTATCAGAATACAAAAAAACGTGTGCCGTGCCCCACTATTCCTGTTCGGAGCAAAAGGCGTTCCATTCAGCTTCATCCATGGTCTGAAGGCCGAGCTCCACAGCCTTTTTGGCTTTTGAGCCAGCTTTTTCCCCCAGAACAACCAGATCTGTTTTTTTGGACACTGAATCCGAAACCTTAGCGCCCATACGTTCCGCCGTTGCTTTGGCTTCTGGCCGTGTCATGGTGTGCAAGGTGCCAGTAAACACAATGGTTTTGCCAGCCAAGGCACCTTCGGATGCCGCGGTTTCTTCCGTTATGGTCAGATTTGCGCGCAAATCTGCTAATGTTTGCAGGTTATGTTCTTCTGCCACAAAGGCTACCAGATCTTCCGCCGTGGTCGTGCCTATGCCGGTAATGGAGCCCAGTTCCAGCCGAGCATCAGATCCAATAATGGCGGCAGCCTGCATTTGGCTGAACCAGTTTTCATACGTGCCGTAATGGCGTGCCAGCAGGCGGGCATTGCTGGCGCCAATCCGGCGGATACCCAGTGCGTAAATAAACCGAGAAAGGGAAATGGTGCGGCGGCTCTCTATGGCCTGCAACAGCTTTTGAACCGATTGCTCCCCCCATCCATCGCGCTTTTCTATGTCTGCGGCGTGTTCATGCAGACGGAAAATATCGCCGGGTGTTAAAATCAGGCCGATATCATGAAATTCACGAATGCTACGGTCTCCCAAGCCTTCAATGTCAAACGCTTGGCGGGAAACAAAGTGGATAAGCCGTTCTACAACCTGAGCAGGGCAGGTGAGCCCGCCCGTACAACGGCGCACAGCTTCTCCCTCTGGTCGAACAGCAGCCGCTCCACAGACAGGGCAATGATCGGGGAAGTGATATGGTGCCAGCCGGGGCGTGCCATCTGTGGAAGGAGCAACACCTAGCACTTGCGGAATAACATCCCCAGCCCGCTGGATAAAAACCGTATCACCGGGGCGGACATCCTTGCGGGCAATTTCATCTTCATTATGCAAGGTTGCGCGCATTACCAGCACGCCACCAACATTTACCGGCTCCAGATGAGCAACAGGGGTAAGGGCTCCTGTGCGGCCAACCTGAATTTCTATCTCTTTTAGGCGCGTGATTGCCTGTTCTGCCGGAAATTTCCATGCAATGGCCCAGCGGGGCGCGCGGCCAGCAAAACCCAAGCGTTCCTGCAAGGCCAGATCATCAATTTTGTAAACAACGCCATCAATATCGTAAGCAAGTTCAGCCCGACTCTGGCTGACTTCAGCAAAAAAAGCCTCGGCATCTTCCACGCCCTTAATCTGGCGGGAGAGCGGGTTAACGGGAAAACCCCATTCTTTCAGTTGTTCCAGATACGCCCAATGGCTGCGGCTGATTTTTTCTGAGCAAAAACCAAGAGCGTAGGCAAACAAAGAAAGCGGGCGTTGTGCCGTAATTTTGGGGTCCAGTTGCCGCAAAGAGCCTGCTGCTGCATTGCGTGGGTTGGCAAATAGCCGCTTGTTTGCAGCTTCCTGCGCGGCGTTGAGTTCCAGAAAGTGTTTTTTGGAAAGGAAAACTTCACCACGAATTTCGATCAGATCGGGATAGGAGCCAGAAAGGCGTAACGGCAAATCCTTCAGCGTGCGCAAATTGGCGGTAACATCTTCGCCTTCTGTGCCATCTCCACGGGTAGTGCCACGCATAAAACGGCCTTTTTCGTAGGTCAGGCTGATGGAAAGGCCATCAATCTTGGGTTCCCCTACAAAAATCAGTTGTTCTGTTGCTTTTTGATCCATCCCTAAAAAGCGGGTGGCGCGGCTGATAAAGCCTTCAAAATCTTCGCGGTCAAACACGTTATCCAGCGAGAGCATGGGCACAAGGTGGATGTGCTTGCCAAAAGCGGTATCGGGTGCGGCCCCTACGTCTTGGGCTGCGCTGTTTTCTGGTTCGGCCTCTGGGTGCTGGGCTACAATGGCATCATAACGCCGGCGCAGGGCATCATATTCTGCATCACTGATTTCTGGGGCATCGTTCCGATAGTAAGCCGCATTATGGTGGGCAATTTCGGCGGCAAGGCGTTCCAGTTCTTCCCGTGCTTGTTGCGGAGTCATTGTAGCGGGAAGAAGGGCAGTTTCAGGCATTATTATCATGTCCAAGCAGGCTGGCGGCGGCGGCGCGGGCGGCATCGGTTACTGTATCACCTGCCAGCATACGCGCAATTTCCTCATTACGCTCTGTGTCTGTTAGTGGGGTGGCGTGTGTTACGGTTTGGCCGTTGCGGGTAAGTTTGCCAATACGCAGGTGTGCATCTGCGCTAGCTGCCACTTGAGGGCTATGGGTAACAGCCAGAACCTGCACATTTTGCGCAAGCCGATGCAGGCGTTCACCAATGGCAGCGGCTGTGGCACCACCAACGCCTGCATCAATTTCATCAAAAATCAGCGTGCCAATGCCTGATTGACCAGCCAGAACCAGTTTAAGCGCCAACATAAGGCGGGAAAGTTCACCACCAGAAGCAACCTTTGCCAAAGGCCCTGCCGGTTGGCCGGGGTTGGCAGCGATCAGAAAGATGACCTGTTCCATACCCTGCCGGCTCCACTGTTCAGCGGGAAGCTGTTTGATATCCACCAGAAAGCGCGCTTTTTCTAGTTTAATAGGCTTTAATTCCGCTGTAACAGCCTGCTCCATCTTACGGGCGGCTTTGGTGCGGGCTTCGTGCAGGGCTTCGGCTTTTTGAATATACGTTACGCGCGCTTCTTCAGTTGCCACTTTAAGGGATTCCAGCGCTGCCGTACCGTTTTCCAGTGCTGTTAAGCGGCCAGAAAGGCGGGTAAGCAGATCTGCCAGATCATCTACGGGAATGGAATGTTTGCGTGCCACGGTGCGTAGGGCAAACAGGCGCTCTTCTGTATCTGCCAGCAGCCGAGGGTTAGCTTCTGTATCTGCCGCTAGGCGAGAGAGTAGGTTTTCCGCTTCTGCCAAGGCATTTTCGGCATTTTCCAGTGCCGTAAGGGCTTCTGTTGTGCGGGCTTCCAGAGGTTCGGCTTCTGCCGATGTTGAGGGAGCAGCGGAAGCATTTGTTGGTACAAGGCGCAACAGGGCACGAGTTGCCCCGCGCAAGGCAGCGGCCGGGCCGGGGGAGCGTCTATCTTTGGGTGTGAGTTCGGAAAGGGCTGCGGCTACGGCTTCTCCCCGTCGTTCAGCTTGCTGCAAAGCATGGCGCTGTTGAGCCAGTTCATCCTCTTCACCCGGCTGGGGGGCAAGGGCTGTGAGTTCATCAACTGTATGGCGCAGCCATTCTTCTTCCCGCGCAGCTTCCTCTAATGCGCGATGCGCATTGGCAAGTTCTGAACGCAGAGTTTGCCAACGATCAAATGCACAGGCCACACCATTTAAGAGGGAGGGTTTGACACCGTATGCATCAAGCAGCCCACGATGTGTGCTGGAATCAGCCAGCCCCATTTGCTCATGCTGGCCTTGAATTTCAATAAGGGTTGCCGCCACGCGCCGCAAAAGCGTGATGCCAACAGGCTGATCATTGATCCATGCGCGAGAGCGGCCTTCTTTGGAGATGACGCGGCGGAGGACCAAAGGCTCTTGCGCTTCTGCGGGAATGTCTTGTTCTTGCAGAATGCCGAATACCTCGTGTGAAGCAGAAACATCAAAACTGGCGGTTACGCGTGCCTCTGGGGCACCAGCACGTACCAGTCCGGCACTGGCGCGATCACCCATGGCAAGGCCCAAACTGTCCAGCAGAATGGATTTGCCCGCTCCGGTTTCCCCCGTAAGTGCAGTAAAACCTGCATGGAGTGAGAGATCGAGCGTTTCAATCAGAACTACGTCCCTGATGGAAAGGCTTGTTAGCATAATGGCATCCGGTTTTCCGGGCTTGCGCCCAAATGACAGGAAAGACGGCAAAACACAAAAGCCAATAGCTTCCTGCTTGCCCCGCCCGCGAGGGGCGGCAAATGCACAATACTCATTTCAGGCACGAGCCGCCAGAAAAATGTTCTCTATGTGTTCTTTATTTTGCTGGTGAGCTTGCAGAATCAGCAGGAGCAGTAGGTTCAGCTTTTACAGGCGTAACAGGTGCCGCCTTGATAGGCATGGCCTGCGGCTGTGTGTTTTCATTCCGCGTATCTGTCGCTAGGGCATCTGGTTCCATAGCTGCGCCTTTTTTGGCGCCAGTTGTTCCGGGTTCTGCATCTTTTGGCATATCAGATGCGGAAACAAGCTTACCGGGAATAGGGAACTTATCTGTCAGCAAATGATACTGGTGCAGGTTATCATAAGCGTAACGATACCATTTGCTGCCGGGGTAGTTGTAGCCCAGCACAATGGCAGATTTACGCGCCTGATCCGTTAGACCCAAATCCAGATACACCTCCACCATGCGCTCCAAAGCTTCGGGCACGTGGTTAGTGGTCTGGAAATCCTGCACCACGCGTTGGTAGCGGTTGATAGCACCTTCGTAGTTTTTTTCGCGCTGATAATAGCGGCCAACCAGCATTTCTTTACCGGCCAGATGATCTCGGCAAAGGTCAATTTTCAGCTGCGCATCACGTGCGTATTTGGACTGCGGAAAGCGTGTGACCACTTCTTCCAACGCATCCATGGATTCTGCCGTGCCTTGCTGATCGCGCTGTACATCTGCAATTTGCTCATAAAAGCACAATGCGCGCAGGTAATAGGCGTAAGCTGAATCTGAACTGGTGGGGTGCAGGCTGATAAAGCGGTTAAGCTGCTGCACGGCTTCAGGGTATTTCCCTTTCAGGTAATACGCGTAGCCTTCCATAAGCTGGGCATTCGCGATGTAACCAGAGTAAGGGTAATTCTGCTGAAGCGTTTCAAACTCTGAAGCCGCAAGGGCGTAGCGCCTAGTACGCAGGGCATCAATACCGTTATTGTACAGTGTTTCAGGCGCAGCAATTTTGGGAGCCGGCGGAAGCTTCTTGTTTTCATTAAACAAGCCACAGCCAGCCAAGCTCGTCAGCAGGGCAACTGAAAGCACGCGGGGCAGAACGTGGCGAAGCAACTGTGGTTTAATGCAAATATCAGACATACCGGCTCTTCATTTAGAGACGGCATCTTATAGCATGCCCACTGCGCAAGAAAAGCAATGAAACAGCTATTGATTCGTTATTGCGTCAAAAAGGCATCAGGCGGCAGACGCTGCGGGCAGAGATGTGGTGATATCACGCCAAGCATTCTGGTCTGCAAAAAGAGCGCGCAAAACCTGATTGTTCAATGCATGACCGGATCTGTGGCCACGAAACTCACCCAACAACACGCCACCGGCAAGGTAGAGATCCCCCACCGCATCCATAACTTTATGCCGGATGAATTCATCTGGCTTACGAAGGCCGGAGGGGTTCAGAATATGGTCATCATCCACCACAATGGCATTATCGAGCGAACCACCGCGTGCCAGTCCGGCACGGTGGAGGGCTTCAATTTCTGCTTTAAGGGTGAAGGTGCGGCTGTTTGCTAGCTCATGGCGGAAAGACCACGGTGTAAGCTCTGCGCTATAGCTTTGTTGGCCAATAGCCTTTGCCGGAAAATCAATACTCAGGGAAAGGTGGAGATGGTGGCCTGCGGTAGGGTGAAGTTCGGCCCATGAATCGTTATGGCAAATTCGAATGGGTTTACAAACTTCAATAAAACGGCGTGGCGTATCCTGTGCCTTACGCCCTGCACAATCCAGCAAAAATACAAAATCTGCGGCAGAACCATCAAAAACCGGAGTTTCTGGGCCATCAATCAGAACAAGCGCGTTATCTACGCCGCAACCATTTAAAGCTGCCATAAGATGCTCAACTGTAGCCACGCGGTTTTCCGGGTGCTGGACTTCACCTAAAACGGTGCTCAGGCGTGTCTCCAACACATTGTCGTACCGGGCAGCAATGGGGGCCGCATTGGGCAGATCTGTGCGCTGAAACACAATGCCATGTCCGGCAGAGGCAGGATGCAAGCTCATGCGAATGGATTGCCCTGTATGCAGCCCGGTGCCGGTGCACGAAATGGCATGGCGCAACGTATGCTGCAAAGCAGACGGGGTTTTCCTTACAGAACGCATAAAAGATGCTGGGCTTTCTACAATATCGGAATACAGGAGTGGCTCCCTTAGCAGACCGTCCATTATCTGGGCATCCTATGTTTGCGTAGATAGAAAGTTATGACAACGCTAAAGCCTGTTTCTGGGAGAAGCCAGTCAACGATTATTGCCATCTATTACATAAAAAATGCGCCGCCTTATAAAAGGCGACGCATTTATAGAGTAAAGTATAAAAAATTAACGGCGCAGGAAGGTCGGAATTTCCAGACCGGAATCCTCTTCACCAGAACGCAGGCCAGATCCCTGATCAGCTTGGCTGATGGTGGGGCGAGGCTGAGCATTTGGTTCCTGCCGGGCTGCATCAGCTGCGTTGCGGCGGAATGCGCCAGTTACGCGGCCAAAAAGGCTGCGATGTGCTGGGGCTTCCTGCTGCTGAGGAGCTGCTGAAGGCTGGCGCGGCGTTTCTGTAAACAGACCCGCGCGGGGAGATACCGCCGGGCGCAGTTGCTGGGGCTGGTTAGGGGCTGCAGCAGCAGGCGCGGCCTGCAACGGCACCGTATGCGCTGGCGGAGCAGAAACATTATTGGCGCCTGCTGGCTGAAAAACCTGAGCATGCTGCGGTGCCGCAGTAGCCTGCGTGGTTGTGGGCGGAACAGCAGCAGCAGGTGCTGGAGCAGCGGCACCACCAACAGCAGCCTGCGGCTGTTCTGTCTGAGCGTCACCTTCAACAGCTACGAGGTGGGGGCGATCTGCCGAATCGGAAGGCATATCAATGCCCGTGGCAACCACGGATACCCGGATACGACCGCTCATCTTTTCATCAATAACAGTCCCGAAGATCATGTTCGCATCTTCAGGCACTTCACGGCAGACACGGTTAAAGGCTTCTTCGGCTTCAAAGAAGGTCATGTCTTCGCCACCGGTTACGTTTACCAGCAGGCCCTTGGCGGTGGACATGCAGGTGTCTTCCAGAAGTGGGTTGGAAATAGCGGCTTCTGCTGCTTCTACAGCACGGTTTTCACCTTCACCTTCACCCGTACCCATCATGGCCTTGCCCATTTCAGCCATAACGCTGCGAATATCGGCAAAATCCAGATTAACGTAACCACGATCCATCATCAGGTCGGTTACGCCGCGCACACCCATGTTGAGCACTTGGTCAGCCAGTTGATAGGCTTCACGCAGCGTGGTGCGTTCGTTGGCAATACGGAAAAGGTTCTGGTTAGGGATAACAATCAGCGTATCAACATACTGCTGAAGTTCCTTGATACCTTCATCTGCAACACGGCCACGGCGCTTGCCTTCATAAGCGAAAGGCTTACTGACAACGCCAATGGTCAGAATATTCCGCTCACGTGCCATGCGGGCAATAACAGGGGCTGCCCCTGTACCCGTACCACCACCCATGCCTGTGGTGATAAAAACCATGTGAGCGCCATCCAGATACCGTGCAATTTCATCTGCGGCTTCTTCTGCTGCAGCACGGCCTACTTCTGGCTTTGCACCGGCACCCAAGCCATGGGAGAGATGTGGGCCAAGCTGGATTCGGCTATCTGCCAGACTTTTTTCCAGGCTCTGGGCATCTGTGTTGGCAACAACAAAATCAACACCCTGCAGGTTAGACGCAATCATGTTGTCAACTGCGTTCGTTCCCCCACCGCCAACACCAATGACTGTGATTTTTGGGGAAAAATCAGCATGTGTTTGGGGGGGAACGGTCAGGTTGAGTGTCATGTGTGTCTCCCGAACGGCTGCAGCTTACCGGTATATGCTTAGAGAAATAAGATTACGTTCAGATTACCAAGAATTTGTAAGCTAAATCAAACCCTCTCTCGAATAAAAGCGACGAGTTTTTGTAAAAAGCCGGTAGGGGCTGCTTCCCGAAATTCTACGTCCCCAAAAGGACGTTCTGCGCTGGCAGCCCAGCACAGCAACCCAGCGGCTGTTGCAAAGCCCGCCGCCGCCGCAGTATTTTCAGGCAAACCAACAATATGTTTGGGCCGCCCGAGGCGCACAGAGCGCGTAAAACCAGCCCCGGATGGGCGGCCGGAGCTTACTGGCATGCCAAGTATGCGTTCTGCCATAGGGCGAATACCATCTAACAAGGATGCACCACCCGTTAACACAATGCGCCCACTGGCCGCAGTGCCAAGGCCCGCTCCATCCAGTTTTTCGCGCACCAGTTCCAGTGTTTCTTCTACACGCGGGCGGATGATATGGCCGAGCTGTGCGCGAGAAACCTGCTCAAAGTGTGGTACATCGTTGCCTAGAAGTTCAACGGTAAGAATTTCGTCTTCTACATCCGATGCCAGATCTGCACTGCCATAAAAGGTTTTCAGGCGTTCGGCATTTTCTAAAGAGGTACTAAGCCCGCGTGCAATATCACGCGTAACATGCAGGCCACCTACACCAATCTGCGCCGTGTGCAGGATTTGCCCTTCACCAAACACGGCCAGAGATGTGGTGCCACCGCCCATATCCACTACGGTGGTGCCGAGGTCTCGCTCATCGGCATCCAGCACGGAAAGGCCGGAAGCAAGGGGGGAGGAAACCAGGGCTTCCATTTTGAGTTCCGCACGGCTGAGTACGGTTTCCAGATTCATCAGCGCTGTGGTGGCTGCATCTATAATGTGCAGGCGTGCCTTTAGCGTTTCGCACAGATGCCCCCGTGGGTCTGAAACACCTTCTGTGTCATCCACGGTAAAATCTATGGGCAGGGTGTGAATAACTTCGCGCCCCTGAACGGTGACCTGAATACGACCTTCCGTTACTACGCGCCGAATGTCTGCTTCTGTAACAACGCGGCCACCAATAGGCCAGCGCACGTTAAACAGACGGCTAGCCGGATGCCCGCATGAAAGATTCACCACCACCTTATCAATGGGGCGCTCTGCCATGGTTTCGGCCTGCCCAACGGTGGCCCGAATAGCAGCTTCTGCTTCCTGTAGTTCTGTAATGGCCCCATTACGTACACCAGCAGAACGCCGCCAGCCGTAGCCAACCACGCGCAAATTACCGTTGGGCTCACCTTTGCCAATCAGGCAGGTGATTTTTGTGGAACCAATGTCCAGAACAGCAGTGTAACCGTTGCGCCACGTATGTGGCCGCTTGTTTTTTTCACTGGGAGGCAAGGGGAGTGAGCTTTCCCCACCGCTCATCAACAAGGAAGATCCGGTTGCTACGGTCGTACGCTTTTTATGCAGGCGGTCAGAAAGACTAAATCCAGAGGAAGCGGGTGAACGCGTGGGGTCACTCATCTGGGTTTTCCTCCGGGTTATCTTTTTTTGTTTCTTTAGGCGCAGGATGCACAGGATGCGAGACCGGTTTGGGCGTGTCAGCCTTGTGCGGAGCAGAGACTGGCGTATCTTGCGTGTTATTTCCTGCATCTGATGGTGGGGGAGATGCAGGTGGTTTTTCCTTAATGGTCAACCGGTCAGGCAGACGCATATCTATCAGCAGTACGGGCCGATCCAACAGCCGTGTTGTGGCGTTGATTTTTGCTAGCTTGTGAATGGCCGGGGCTTCCTCACCTTCAGGCAGGAGCACAGTTGCGCCATCACGTAATGTCAGATTCCAGCGCCTGTTACTTACACGTACCGCAGCCGTAACGTGGGCTTTAACATCCGGTTCTTGTGCCAGAACATCGATCAGGCTCGCAGCAGATGTGTTTGCCCCATCACCTACAACCAATGGCAATTTGGTAAAGGCTTCTGCATCCTTACCTGTCATGCCTTGGTCTGGCACACGGTTACCTTGCTTGTCTATTAGTTCAAAATGCCCCTGATGCTGCCACACAGCATAAGGCAGGCGTTCTGTAATATGCACGTCAATTTCGCCAGAGAGATGGCGTTCTATGGTAACGTGATCAACAAACGGCAGGGTATCCAGTTTTTCCCGCGCATCGGAAACACTAAAGTCTAGCACGGGGTCTCCAACTTCTACACCCAAAGCATCACGAATGCTTTGCTCACTGGTGAGCTGTGCACCATCAATATGAATACTGGTAACGCGTAGGGTAGAGGTGCCCAGCAGCTTATCCCGCAAGGGGGCCAGTTGTTCCTGCACCGCAGGAATTTTCAGACTGACATATCCAGCGCCACCCAGCCCGGCAAGAAACAGCAGCCCGGCAATAGGCCGTAGCAAGCGTTTTTGCCGCCTAAGAAAAAGCCCGATGCGGGAAGGCCTGTCAGCAGGAGATGGAGGGGCTCTCATTGTCGGCAGGTAGCCTGCTCAACCAGCCACGCGCAAAGTTCTGGGTAGCTGATACCACAATAGGCGGCCTGTTCGGGCAGCAGTGATGTTGCCGTCATACCCGGCTGCGTGTTGACCTCCAGCAGAATGAGGTGCGGCTGATCTGGATTGGTATCATCCAATCGGAAATCAGAGCGCGATGCACCAGAACACCCCAAAGCCTGATGCGCTCTTACAGCAACTTCCAGCGCAAGTTTGGCGCTGGCGGTATCAATTTTCGCGGGCAGAACATGGGCAGAGCCACCGACCTGATATTTGGAATCATAGTCGTAAAAATCATGGCCAGTGCCGGTAGGGGTAATATCCGTGATGGTAAGGGCACGATCGCCCATAACGCCTACGGTAATTTCCCGGCCGGGAATAAAAGCTTCTACAAGAGCCTGCGGGCCATAAGTCCAGTTTTTAACAATATCTGCCCGCGTGTTGGACCCCGTACGCACAATGGAAACCCCAACGGATGAGCCTTCATTGAGCGGTTTCACCACATAGGGGGTGGGCAGGGGGTCTGTATCTGCAAGGGTGGCAATATCTACCACCATGCCTTCTGCCACAGGTAGCCCGGCTGTTTGAAAAATAGCGCGGGCAGCGGCTTTATCCATAGCAGTGGCAGAGGCCCGAATGCCCGAATGGGTATAGGGAATACCCATCCAGTCCAGAATACCTTGAATGCTGCCATCTTCACCAAAACGGCCATGCAGGGCGTTAAACACTACATCCGGCTTTTGTGCATTCAGTGTTTCAACCAATGTGGCCAAATCCGCTTGGGCATCCAGCGTGCAAACTTCATACCCTTTGCTGCGCAGAGCCTCAGCCACACCTTGCCCGGATGAAAGGCTGACCACCCGTTCGGAAGACATGCCACCCATCAGCACGGTAACGCGTTTTGGTGCATTCATTGGACAGATGCCTCCGTTTTACCTAGTCGCTTGATTTCCCAGTGCAGGGAAACGCCAGAATTCTGGGCAACACGCGTGCGCACATCTTCCCCCAATCCTTCCAGATCTGCCGCTGTGGCATTGCCCAGATTGATGAGGAAGTTGCAGTGTTTTTCGCTCACTTGCGCATCTCCACGGCGCAGCCCACGGCACCCTGCTGCGTCAATCAATTCCCACGCTTTGCGGGAAGATGTTTCTGCATCTGGGTTACGGAAGGTGGAGCCGCCCGTACGTGCGCGCACAGGCTGAGAAAGTTCACGGGCAGCGCGTACTTCTGTAATATGATTGGCAACATCTTGTGGGTTTGCAGGCGTGCCACGCAAGCGCGCACGAATAACAAATGCGCCTTCTGGCAGGCCAGAGCGACGATAGCCAAACCGCAGGGCTGCGTTATCCAGCCGGATCAGGCTGCCATCACGGGTAATAATTTCGGCCCAGTCCAGAACATTGGCAATGTCTGATCCATAAGCGCCAGCGTTCATGCGCACGGCACCCCCAATGGAGCCGGGAATGCCAGCCAGAAATTCCAGTCCAGCAAGCCCAGCCTGTGCTGCATGTTCGGCCACTGTGGCATCCAGGCAGGCGCAGCCAGCTATAATGCCATCAGCTTCTACCGTAATGTCTGCAAAGCCACGGGCCATACGCACAACAACACCTTCCAAACCACCATCACGAATGATGATGTTGGAGCAAGCCCCCAAAGCCGTTATGGGCAGTTCGGGGGAGAGACGTTGCAAAACACCGGCCAGATCTTCGGCATCGGCAGGTTGAAACAGCCATTCTGCAGCCCCACCAACCCGAAACCATGTGCGTGGGCCAAGAGGTGCCTGTGGTGTCAGCCTTCCGCGCATATTGGCAAAGGCGTGCTTGACCATATCCTGCATGGAGGCCGGATTGTTCATGCCGCGTTGCCACCTTTGTCTTCCGCCTGCAGGGCGGCAAGCTGGGCAGGAAGAGCCTGCGCCCAGTTGGTGATGGTGCCAGCACCAAGGCACACAACATAATCACCCGGCTTGGCGATGGCATTGATCATTTCTGCCAAATGGTCTGGGCTGGAAAGTGGCACAACAGAGCGGTGGCCACGTTCACGCAGGCCTTCAATCAGCTTGTCACGGCTGGCATCGGGCAATGGGTCTTCACCCGCAGCGTAAACATCAGACACAATCACGGTATCTGCATCATTCATGCAGGCGCAGAAATCTGAGAACAGAATTTTCAGGCGCGAATAACGATGCGGCTGCATAACGGCAATAACATGGTTGGCACCTGCCTGCCGAGCCGCTTTAAGCACGGCTGCAATTTCAACAGGGTGATGGCCGTAATCATCAATCACCGTAATGCCGCCTGCTTCCCCCGTGCGGGTAAAGCGGCGTTTTACACCACGGAAACTGGCCAAGCCGGAACGAATAACATCATCGCTGATGTCCATTTCCGTTGCTACAGCAATGGCGGCCAGAGCGTTCTGCACGTTGTGAGAACCCAGCATAGGCAGGCGGAAGGGGCCAGCCTTGCGGGTGCGGCGGCTTACGCGGTCTGTCAGCGTGACTTCAAACGTGGCGCCCAGTTTGTCGGTAATCAGTTTTTCTGCGCGCACATCAGCCTGTGGAGAGAATCCATAGGTGACAATCCGATGGTCAGACAGGCGTGGGATCATCTGCTGTACGGCTGGGTGGTCAATACACAGCACAGCAAACCCATAAAATGGCACGTTGGAAACAAACTGGTCGTAAGCAGCTTCCATGGCTTCGGGGGAGCCCCAGTGATCCAGATGTTCCGGGTCCATGTTGGTGACAACCGAAATCACGGAAGGCAGACGCAGGAAGGAGCCATCGCTCTCATCTGCCTCAACCACCATCCAGTCTCCCTTACCCATGCGGGTATTGGTGCCGTAGGCTTCAATAATACCACCGTTAATAACTGTTGGGTCCAGTTTGGAGGCTTCCAGAACCGCAGCAACAAGGCTGGTGGTGGTGGTTTTGCCGTGCGTGCCGCCCACAGCAACAGACCAGCGCAGGCGCATTAACTCCGCCAGCATTTCTGCCCGGCGCACAACCGGAAGCAGCTTGGCGCGTGCGGCCACAACTTCCGGATTGTCGCGCTTAACGGCAGTGGAAATAACTACTACCTGTGCATCACCCAGATTTTCGGCTTTATGGCCAATGGTTACGGGAATACCCGCAGCCCGCAGGCGTTTAACATTAGCGTTTTCTGCAATATCCGACCCTTGAACAGAATAGCCCAACAGGCACAGCACCTCTGCAATGCCGGACATGCCAATGCCGCCAATGCCGACAAAATGGATGGTTCCGATGGAAAGGGGGAGGGCTCTCATGCGCGTGTCTCCGTCTCGCTGGAGGTCGTCGGATGGGCGGGTGCAGGGGAAGGAGTGAAGCATTCTTCTACTATATCGGCCAAGCGGAGGGCTGCATCCGGGCGGGCAAGCGTGGCAGCGGCTTGTGCTGCCTGTGCCAGTTCATCCGGCGCGGTGAAAAGATCATTCAGGCGGCTGGCAAGAGCCGCAGAGGTGAAGTCTGGCTGGCGGATCATCCAGCCTGCTCCAGCATTGGTAATGGCACGGGCGTTTTCTGTCTGCTCATCGCTGGCGGCAATAGGCAAGGGCACCAGAATGGACGGACGGCCCGCAGTTGTAATTTCTGCCACAGAAGATCCGCCTGCACGCCCGATAACCAGATGGGCAGAGGCCAGAAGTTCGGGCACATCCTGCAGGAAGCATTCAACACGTGCCTGCACGCCCATTTCAGCATAGGCAGTACGCACGGCGTCCAGATCATCCTGCCGTGCCTGTTGCGTAATGCGAATACGCTGGCGCAAACCCTCCGGCAGTTTGGCTATAGCCGCAGGCACAACCTGAGAGAAAATGCGCGCCCCCAAAGATCCACCCCATACCAGCAGATTGATATGGTCTGTTGGTGGCACCCATCCTTCACCCGCAAGGGCGGCAATGGCGGGGCGTACGGGCATGCCAGTAAACACGGTGCGTGCACCAATTGGCAGTTTGGCAACGGAGGGGAAGGATGTGGCAATAACATCCGCAAAGCGCGAAAGCACCGCGTTGGCTTTACCCAATACGGCATTGCCTTCATGAATAATCAGGGCAGGGTGTTTACGCCCGATAAGCCGTGCCCCCAGCAAAGGCGGTACGGAAGGATAGCCCCCAAACCCCACCACAACATCAGGTTTGATTTGTTGGAGAATGGAACGTGCTTTCCATGCGCTTGCCAACAGGGTGAGACCTGCGCGAATGGCACGTATTGGTCCACGTCCAGCCACACCTGCACCGCTAAGAACATATTGTGGGCCACGAGCAAATACGCCGCTTTCACGCTTGCCTGCGCGCCCATCCGTCATGAGCACAAGATGGTGGCCACGTTCCGCCAGCGTGTCTGCTAAAGCTTCGGCCGGGAAAAAGTGTCCGCCAGTGCCGCCTGCGGCAATGACGA
>NZ_CP015164.1:1082500-1285000 GCF_001766235.1 Acetobacter ascendens | reverse complement strand
CTGCGATAAGCTGTGGGGAGCCGCGAGCAGGCATTGATCCGCAGATTTCCGAATGGGGCAACCCACCCAGCGATGGGTATCGTGATCTGAATACATAGGGTTACGAGGCGAACCCGGGGAACTGAAACATCTCAGTACCTGGAGGAAAAGACATCAATTGAGATTCTGCTAGTAGTGGCGAGCGAACGCGGAACAGGCCAGTCATTTTTGAAGAAGAAGCAGAACAGTCTGGAAAGGCTGACCATAGTGGGTGACAGTCCCGTATGTGTAGTGTCTTTGAGGATGCTTGAGTAGGGCGGGGCACGTGAAACCCTGTCTGAACATGGGGGGACCACCCTCCAAGCCTAAATACTCCCTAGTGACCGATAGCGAACAAGTACCGTGAGGGAAAGGTGAAAAGCACCCCGACGAGGGGAGTGAAAGAGACCTGAAACCGGATGCCTACAAGCAGTCGGAGCCTCTTATGGGGTGACGGCGTACCTTTTGTATAATGGGTCAGCGAGTTTCTGTTTGCAGCGAGCTTAAGCCGGTAGGTGTAGGCGTAGCGAAAGCGAGTCTGAATAGGGCGCATAGTTGCTGGCAGAAGACCCGAAACCGAGTGATCTAGCCATGGCCAGGCTGAAGGTGCGGTAATACGCACTGGAGGGCCGAACCCACGCCTGTTGAAAAAGTCGGGGATGAGCTGTGGCTAGGGGTGAAAGGCCAATCAAACTCGGAGATAGCTGGTTCTCCGCGAAATCTATTGAGGTAGACCGTCAGGTGGTTACCCCGGGGGGTAGAGCACTGGATGGGCTAGGGGGCCCAAAGCCTTACCAAACCCAACCAAACTCCGAATACCCGGAAGTATAGCCTGGCAGACAGACAGTGGGTGCTAAGGTCCATTGTCGAGAGGGAAACAGCCCAGACCACCAGCTAAGGTCCCCAAATCGTGGCTAAGTGGGAAAGGATGTGGGGATTCCATAACAACCAGGAGGTTGGCTTAGAAGCAGCCATCCTTTAAAGAAAGCGTAATAGCTCACTGGTCTAATAGAAACCCTGCGCCGAAAATGTAACGGGGCTCAAGCCACGTGCCGAAGCTGTGGGTGCATATCTATGATATGCGCGGTAGCGGAGCGTTCCGTAAGTCAGTGAAGGAGACGGGGTGACCCTCTCTGGAGATATCGGAAGTGCGAATGCTGACATGAGTAGCGACAAACAGTGCGAGAAACACTGTCGCCGAAAGTCCAAGGGTTCCTGCGCAAGGTTAATCCACGCAGGGTTAGTCGGCCCCTAAGGCGAGGGCGAGAGCCGTAGTCGATGGGAAACAGGTGAATATTCCTGTACCTGCCAGAAGTGACGAATGCGATATGTTGTCAGGTCTTAACGGATTGACTTGGCTTTTGGAGCATTCCAGGAAATAGCTCTGGCGTATAGACCGTACCCGAAACCGACACAGGTGGACTGGTAGAGAATACCAAGGCGCTTGAGAGAACGATGCTGAAGGAACTAGGCAAATTGCTCGTGTAACTTCGGGATAAGCGAGACCCGTTGGTGGGCAACCATTGGCGGGTGGCACAGACCAGGGGGTAGCGACTGTTTATTAAAAACACAGGACTCTGCGAAGTCGAAAGACGACGTATAGGGTCTGACGCCTGCCCGGTGCCGGAAGGTTAAGAGGAGGTGTGAGAGCACTGAATTGAAGCCCCGGTAAACGGCGGCCGTAACTATAACGGTCCTAAGGTAGCGAAATTCCTTGTCGGGTAAGTTCCGACCTGCACGAATGGCGTAACGACTTCCCCGCTGTCTCCAGCATCGGCTCAGCGAAATTGAATTCCCCGTGAAGATGCGGGGTATCCGCGGTCAGACGGAAAGACCCTATGAACCTTTACTGCAGCTTTACAGTGGCATCAGAGACATTCTGTGTAGGATAGGTGGGAGGCTTTGAAGCAGGGGCGCCAGTTCCTGTGGAGCCATCCTTGAAATACCACCCTGAATTTTTCTGATGTCTAACCGTGGTCAGTTAGCCTGATCCGGGACCCTGTATGGTGGGCAGTTTGACTGGGGCGGTCGCCTCCCAAAGTGTAACGGAGGCGCGCGATGGTGGGCTCAGGCCGGTCGGAAACCGGCTGTTGAGTGCAATGGCATAAGCCCGCCTGACTGCGAGAGTGACAGCTCGAGCAGAGACGAAAGTCGGCCATAGTGATCCGGTGGTCCCGCGTGGAAGGGCCATCGCTCAACGGATAAAAGGTACTCTAGGGATAACAGGCTGATCTCCCCCAAGAGTCCACATCGACGGGGAGGTTTGGCACCTCGATGTCGGCTCATCACATCCTGGGGCTGGAGCAGGTCCCAAGGGTTCGGCTGTTCGCCGATTAAAGTGGTACGTGAGCTGGGTTTAGAACGTCGTGAGACAGTTCGGTCCCTATCTGCCGTGGATGTTGGAGACTTGAGAGGATTTGTCCCTAGTACGAGAGGACCGGGATGAACATACCTCTGGTGCACCGGTTGTCGCGCCAGCGGCACCGCCGGGTAGCTAAGTATGGAAGGGATAACCGCTGAAAGCATCTAAGCGGGAAACCCACCTCAAAACTAGGTCTCCCTGAGGGTCGTGGTAGACCACCACGTTAATAGGCCAGGTGTGAAAGCGTGGTAACACGTGCAGCTAACTGGTCCTAATCACCCAATAGGCTCACTCTCTTACTGTCCCCTTAAAAGGACAGCCCGTGCACAGAAATCATCCATATAGACGCCTACTTCTTCATACCAACCGTCCTCCACACACCCTCTACAGGGTGGACTGGATGACCTGGTGGCCATGGCGGGGAGAGATCCACCCGATCCCATCCCGAACTCGGCCGTGAAAACCCCCAGCGCCTATGATACTGTGGCTTAAGCCACGGGAAAGTCGGTCGCCGCCAGGTCTTCCAATCCACCCTACTCAAATATTACCCCAGCAAATTTCAACACACTTACAACCGCGGGGTGGAGCAGCCCGGTAGCTCGTCAGGCTCATAACCTGAAGGCCGCAGGTTCAAATCCTGCCCCCGCAACCAAGCACAGTTTCTGAAACCCCGCTAAGTCCCTGACTCGGCGGGGTTTTGCTATGCGTAAACCGAGGGCACATTCTGGGAAACTGTTTAATTTCAGTTATTTAGGGGAGGTAGGTTCAAATCCGGGGTATCTTACCGCGCAACCACTTGCGATTATCTGCATTGACGTGAGACGCTGTTACAATCAGGCTCAGAAGCGAATGTAATTTTAGTTTCCGAATTGATGACCGACCTTATTCGAGACCTGGAGGGATCGAAGAACCCTTGATTGATACGCTTGGCTGGTGATTTCAGGTTTTTGGCGATTTGATTGACTACTTTTGGGTTCGTTTTCGATCTGCGTTTTGAGCAGATTGAGTGCTGCCCCCCGCTGGATTGCTATGCATTCGCGCTGATCCGCTCCAGGAAGAGGAAGCGGCGCATATTATAGACGATATTGGCCAACCCGATCCTCATGGTGGCCCGCGTTATGCCGACGGTTCGGACGAACAGCCCGGTCTGTGATTTCTGATCAGCAAAGACATGCTCGACACGCGACCGGATAACGGACTTTCCGGCGTTGGATTTCTGGATATGCCTGGGCATAGGCTTGAGATGCGGCTTTTTCCTGTGAACCTTCGAGACAAAGCCCTGCTCCTCCATGAAGTCCTCATTCGCTTTTGAGCGATAGGCCGTGTCAGCCCAGACCGTTGAGGCCGTATTGGTTTTATCCAGCAGCCCCTCTCTCAATCGCGCGCCATCACTGGCGGCGGCATGCGTTGTTTTCCATTTCCGGATGAACCGGTATTTCCGATCGATGGAAACATGCGATTTATAGCCAAAGAACGGGATGGCGAGATCGCTGGATGGCATGGTTCCATCATCCTGCCGCTTCGCCTTCGTGAACTTCAGTGTCCAGCGCGCATGACGATCCTTGTGCGACAGCTTTGCGGGTTTGTCCTGCCAGTCTTCAGGAATACGGCCTGCTCGCAGATCCGCTTTCTCTGCATTGGTGTTCCGCTGCTTCGGAGCCGCTACCAGCGTGGCATCCAGGATCTGGCCTGACATCGGTAAATACCCGGCGTTGCGCAGGGTCGCATCAAAGCGGTTGAACAGCCCATCGATCGCACCCGCCTGGGTCAGACGCTTTTGACACAGCCAGACCGTTTTGGCATCCGGCACCCGATCTGAAAGTCCCAGCCCAAGGAAACGCATAAAGGAGAGGCGATCGTTGATCAGATATTCCGTCCGCTCATCAGACAAATTGTTGAGCGTCTGGATCACCAGAATTTTGAACATCAGCACCGGATCAAATGGCGGTCGTCCGCCTTTGCTTCCGTCAGAATACGCCAGAGCCTTCTCCAGGTCAGGGCGGAAGACTTCAAAATCCACAGTCCGGGAAAATGCTTCGAGCTGATCACCAAGCCCACTCAAGCGGGCAAGCCGTTCTTCAACATCAAAGAAACCCGGCTGCTTCATCTTTCATCATCCCCAATCAACTAAGGGGAAATGGAATCACAGAGCAGACCTCAATACCAGGGGGTTTTTCGAACCCTCCACCTGAATAACCCACTGGGAGCGCTCCATGCCTTGGTGCAGGCTCATGAGGGTGTAGTCGTAAGGCGTGTGACGCCTTGGCTTGTCATAATCTCCGATTTCTAATTTTTTCGTAGCCGATCATAAAAAAGAGGGAAAAATTTTTCTCGGCACCCGTCGCTCAAGCAGGGGAAACTGCAATGCAGCCGCATTAGGCTCAGGACCCATTGATTTGATTGCGGAAATCTGATTCAGCCTCTGTGAGGAGACTGAAGATGAGTGACCTGTATTGGCTGACCGAGGAACAGATGGATCGTCTGCGGCCCTTTTTCCCGAAGAGCCATGGCAAACCTCGCGTTGATGACCGTCGTGTGTTGAGTGGGATCATTTTCGTGAACAGAAATGGTCTGCGCTGGCGTGATGCCCCCCGGGAATACGGTCCACACAAGACGCTCTACAACCGCTGGAAGCGCTGGAGTGCTATGGGGATCTTCATCCGCATGATGGAGGGATTGGCTACTGGCAAGGCAGAGCCTCAGACAATCATGATTGATGCGACCTATCTCAAGGCCCATCGCACGGCTTCGAGCCTGCGGTTAAAAAAGGGGGCCCAGGCCGTTTGATCGGGCGGACCAAAGGCGGGATGAATACGAAGCTGCATGCTGTCACTGACCGGAACGGACGTCCGCTCAACTTCTTCATGACAGCAGGTCAGATCAGTGATTATACTGGTGCCGCTGCCCTTCTGGACAGTCTCCCATCAGCCGAATGGATGCTGGCAGACCGGGGCTACGACGCTGACTGGTTCAGAGAGGCCCTGGAGGAGAAGGGGATCAAACCCTGTATTCCTGGTCGAAAATCTCGCGCAAAACCGGTCAAATACGACAAACGGAAATACAAAAGACGCAACCGTATCGAGATCATGTTCGGCAGGCTCAAGGACTGGAGACGGGTCGCAACACGCTATGACAGATGCCCGACCGTCTTCTTCTCCGCAGTCTGCCTCGCCGCAACCGTCTTGTTCTGGCTATGAGTCCTGAGCCTAATGCCATCTCCCCTGCTAAGTAGAGCATAGTAAGGGAAACAATGCCGTTGCGACGGAACGTGAGTGCCGGTGCTGACCGAAAAATTATAGCTGCAATTCTGATGACAAGCTCGGCACTGGCTTCCGTTGCCGGAGCATTAGGTGGAGGGTTCTAAAAACCCTCCAGCTTTATTATAATAGGTGCATAAGGCTCGTGCTGTAATAAGTGTTTTTCAAATTACTTTTTGTAATCAGGCTGTTCCCTATCCAATTTACGGCGCAGGGCTTTCCAGATCATTTGGCCCTGATCGGGGTCTGTATCAAACTGACTTTTAGTACGCAGGATTTTTTCTTCCGAAGGTATATGCAAAGGCACCCCGGTAGATTGAGTGGCAATCTGGATTTTGCAGGCCTGTTCCATGTAATACATACGGTAAAATGCTTGCGCTACAGTGCTGCCAACTGTTAACAGACCATGGTTTTGCAGAATGATGGCATTGCGAGATCCAAGATCGCGTACAAGCCGTTCCCGCTCGCTCAGGTTATCATCCGCAGCAATACCTTCATACGCATGAAAAGCGACAGCACCGTAAAATTCGATGTTAATTTGGTTAAGTGGCAGAATGCCTCTATCTTGTGCGGCAATCACCATGCCTGGAATGGTGTGCGTGTGCATGACACATGCCGCATCGGGGCGGTTGGCATGTATGGCGGAGTGAATGACAAAACCGGCCGGATTTATGGCCCAACTGGTTTCCTGCTGGGGAATGCCATCAGCATCTACAATCACCAGAGAACTTGCTGTGATTTCTTCAAACAGCAGGCCATACGGGTTGACCAGATAGCGATGTCCGGCATTGGGAAGCCGAACGGAAAGATGAGTATAAACAAGATCAGTCATGTTGAAATGAGCCATCAGCCGGTAGGCGGCTGCCAGGTCTTCTCGCAGTTCCTGTTCTGTTTGCTGTGTTGTCATTTGTAAAACCTCCTTAAAGGTGCTGCTGCACATTTGTATTCAGGCAGCAGAGTTGCGTTTGAAATGCCCGAAAGTGGCTGTTTTACGTGCACCTTTGGGCAGTTTCAGTTCGCCCTTTTCAACCTTTTTAACCAGATATTGATACGTTTGTAGCGCCTGAGCCCACATGTGCTCTCCAATGGTTATGGTTTCATAAGAAGCATCAATTTTTTTTGCAAAGGCAGGAAGTGGGCGAATCTGTGTGTGATAGTCACAGGCATAAAATAGTGGAAAAGAGTAACGTTCTTCTGAAACTTTTCTAACACGGTGTGCTGTGGCCACAAATTCTCCGGCCGTCATCACTTCCAGCATATCACCAATATTCACAACAAATGCCCCCGGAATTGGCGGCGCATCAATCCAGTCTCCGTTGCCGTTCATCACTTCCAGGCCGGGTTTATCCGTCAGCAGAATTGTAAAACACTCGTAATCTGTGTGGGCGCCAATGCCTGGGGCATCCTGTGCATCAGCATCGTAAGGATAGTGGATCATGCGCAATTTGGAGGGGGGGAAATTTGCAACTGTATCAAAGTAGCTTTCGTTTAACCCTAATGCGAGGGCAAGCCCGCGGAAGAGTGTGCGACCCAGATCAAAAACGGTGCGGTAATAAGCTTCCGCAGCAGAGCGGAACCCCGGAATATCTGGCCAGTTATTAGGCCCCAGCAAGGGTGTTCCTGCCTGCACTAGAGGATGGTTGGCAGGTACTTCATATCCAATATCAAAGGCTTCTTTGTGGTCTGGTCGCCCCGCAGAATAGACTTCTTCCCCTTCAGGTACAAAACCTTTATGGGTGGCGGACGTGCCTATGTAATATTCCATCTTTTTTTCAAATGGTTCGGCAAAAAATTCACGTGCAGCCTTGCGCACGCTTTCAATCAGATCAGCGCTAACATTATGGCCGGAAATGTAAAGAAACCCGATATTACGGGCTGCATCTCCCAATTTTTCGGCTACAGCCTTACGCTCCGCAAGGTCAGAGCTATATAATTTGCTGATATCAATAACCGGAATACTGGTAAAAGTTTCAGTGGTCTTGGAGACAGACATCAACCCAGTTCCTTCTTGTTGCCAGAATCTGACATGACATGTTGAAAATGTTCGTATTCTGTCTGGCCCGTCCAGACATTCAATGACCAAAGGTCAGCTACGGGCATGTTGGTAAATGGCAGGGTATGCAGATAACCATCTGGCCCACATTCCGGGGTCATGGTGGTGGTGTATCCGCGTAAGTGCTGGCTTTGCCAGATTGCCTGCCAGATATGCTGGTGAAAGCGGAGAGCCGGCGCATATTCAGGTGCTGCCGGGTGAGGCGCCTGAGGGCCTTGATCATACCCTATACGTGCCTGAATATGGTGAACACGGCGTATAAAGGTAGAGAAATCATCCGCCGAATCATTCAGTAACCTTTCGCAGCAGACAACCCAATGGCTGATATCAGCAGTAAAAAGCACATCTGGAAGCTGCGCGATAACATCAAGGGTAACCCAGGGCGTTGCCAGAATGCGGGAACGATGTGTTTCAAAACAACATGTTATATTCGCTGCGCGGCATATATCCTGCGCCAATGCCATAAATTCAACTTGCTGGTTGGCAGGCCAGCGGTCATTTCCTCCTAGAATATTCATAAACCGGGGGGTCATGAACAATGCGCGATCTATTGCGTGGCGCAGATCGTCCAAGTGGTCCTGCACTGTCGCTTTTTGTTGTGGAATAACGCCGCCACCCGTCATGGCAATAGCAATGTAAGGCGCGCCTTCCTGCTGTAAAATGGTGGCGCATTCCCGTGCTTGTGCCTGAGTTTGAGGAATGCGGCCTTCTAGCCCCACAAAACCGGCTTTGCGTGCTTCTGTCAGCGGCATATCCCATCGCCGATCATCCCCCCACAATGTGCGGAAAAGTTCAAGATTCATAAGGTCTTTCCCGGTTTTATGTGTGGCATTCAGAAGTTGTAGTGCAGATCACAGCCAACCCAGCGAGGTGTTTGAATATACTGGGCGCGGTTATCATCGCTTCCGGTAAAGGAATAGGTTGTGCCATGCTTGTTCTGCAGATTGTCAACATATACGGCGGCAGACCACTTGCCGGTTTTGGGGCCGAATTCCATGCGGAGGCCAAGGGAGCTGATCTTGCTGGATTTGGCGTTGGGGTCCCCCAGAGCAACCCACATGTTGTCTTTCCATGTGTAGCTGGCCTGCAATGTTGTGCGGTACAGGCCCATGTTTATGCCGTAACGGGCAACGGCGCTCCATGAAAAACGCGGCGCAAATGGCAAAGGCGAATTATGCGTAACAGGAGGATCCAGCGGAAGTCCGTTAATGGAGGCTACAGGACTTTTGGCTTGCGCATCCAGATAGGCGAAAGAACCGCGCAGATCCAGATTGGGAACAAGATTATGCAGTGTGCTGGAAATTTCTCCACCGCGTGTGCGTGCCCGGGAAATTGTGCCCAGTGTAAGGGAGTTTGATCCATCTGGCATGGGGGCGAAAAAAAGCGTCTGCCGATTATGGTATTCGTAGTCAAACAAGGATCCTTCCACCACAAGCTTGTTATGCAGAAGGGAGGATTTGATCCCAACTTCATACGCAATCAGGTTTTCAGGTTTCACGTAATCCAGAGCAGATGTGGCTGCCACGGGGCCAGCAAAATAGGTGCCGGGCTTATAACCATTGGAAATGGTGCCATAAGCATAGGTGCCAGGTACAATCTGGTAGCGTAGGCCAACACGTCCGGTAAAACGATGATACGCGTGGGTAGCGTCCAGAAAGGTTCTTTGTTCACCGGTTTGCACGTTATGTGTGCCACCATTAAAGCCACGCTCATCGTAAGAAAGGCGACCGGATGCAATGAAATCCAGCTTTTTGGTGATATTGGTAACTGTGTTGACGTACAGGCCTGTGGACAGGTTTTGCTGAGAAAACTGGTCTCTCAGCCAATATGGTGGTGTGGCGGACAAGGAGTTGCGGAAGCTTGTGTAACTGCCATCAATTTTATCATAGGACTCATAAACGCCTACGGTCAGATGGAGAATTTTTGCAAGATTCATACGCAGGTGCATGTCATGTGATTGCGCGATGGATGTATCATTCCAACGATAATCACCATACTCGTTGGATGTGCCGTCATAGTTGTCGTAATCATCACGGCGGTAGAAATCTATGCCGGTGGTGGAGGTAAATGTGCCAAAGTTGAAGGCTTTGGTATAGGCAACAGAAACACCCCCACCGTTTTCATCACGTTTGGCAGGATCTTTCCCAACGTTTACGGCATTGGCACGTGGGGGCGGCCCTACGCCATCCACGGGATCCAGATCCTGTGGAGACATCGGGGTACCTTTGTCTCGTGTATAATGCAGATTCAGTAATACGGAGGAAGTATCATCTATAACAAACTTGGTCAGGTTGCGGATAGATAATAGATCCTGCGATCCATAGCGTGCACCGGTTCCAATATCTTTTTGCCAGCCATCGCCCTTTACGTAGTTAAAGGCTGTGCGATTGTAAATTTTGTTGGTGATTGGCACGTTTACAGCAAACCGACCACGGTTTGTATTGTAGCTGCTATATCCCCACTCTGCATAACCACCAAATTTATCAGATGGCTTTACAGACTGTATATTAACCGTTCCACCTGTGGAGCTACGGCCCATATCAAAGCCCTGCGGCCCTTTTTCCACGGCGACATTTTCGGTATCGAGCATTTGGCCATTATAGAATACTGGATACGGCGCCAGCAGCCCATCCAGATAAATGCCAATTCCGCCCATATTCGTGCCGATATAGTCATCCAGACCAACCCCGCGGATGGAAAAAATGGGTGTTGAACCGGAAGTGGCGTTTACTGCCGTAACACCCGGCGTAAATGCGGCAATATCCTTTGGGCTTTCAATGCGCAGTGCACGCAGTTCCTGGCCACTCATAACGTTCACCGTGCCAGGGGAGGACAGATAACGGTGTGTGTGGGAGCGCGTTACTTCCAGATGCTCGGTAGAACCCATGTGCGGGGCAGTATTTTTACGGCGCGGTGTAACAGTTGCATGCTTTCGCCCAGGAGAGACGGAATGCATGGTGGCAGGCTGCGTTTTGGCGGCGGGTGTTGCAGCAGCGGCCAAGGAAGAGGTTGATGCCAGAAGCAGGCAGGGCAAGGTTGGTAGTGTGATATATGTTGGAACAACGGCCAGAAAACGGAATGACCGATGTAAGAAAGATGATTTCATGCCCGTATTCCTGTTTCATTCCTATTGGAACCGGTTTCTGGGGCGCGAAGATAACCGGCTTTTCATTTCTATTTGATAATGAAAACTGCCTATCTTCGTTTAGGAATGACTCAACCATACTTTTTCTGATTGATATTTGGGACTCCTCAATAACGGAGCATCTGGTTCAGAAAGTTTTGTGCGCGATCTGTTTGTGGTGATGTGAAAAAGGTTCCCGGAGAGGTGATTTCCAGAATTTTCCCTTGATCCATAAAGATAATATGATCTGCAATGCGGCGGCTGAACGCCATTTCATGTGTTACGCACACAGTTGTAATACCCTGTTCAGCCAGTTCATCTATAATGCTTACCACACCTACAATCGCTTCTGGATCAAGGGCCGCTGTGGGTTCATCAAACAGCATAACTTCGGGCTGCATGCACAGGGCTCTGGCAATGGCAACGCGCTGTTGCTGCCCGCCTGAAAGCTGAATCGGGTATTTGTCCGCCTGATCGGGAATGCCCACCTGGTCCAGATAGCGGCGGGCAAGATCTGTAGCCTCAATGCGTGTCATATGCCGGACGCGCATTGGCGCCAGAATACAGTTTTCCAAAACACTCAGGTGAGGAAAGAGATTATAGTTTTGGAAAACCATGCCAACCATACAGCGCAGTTGGATCGGGTTGGTTTTATCGTTAATCAGTTTGCCGTTGATTGTAAGGGTTCCGCTATCATGGGGTTCAATACGGTTTAATGTGCGGATAAGGGTGGATTTTCCAGATCCGGATGGCCCTAGGATAACAATTTTTTCTCCTTTCCTTACATCAAAGTTCAAGCGGTCAAGTGCTACAAAATCTCCAAACAGCTTGCTCATGCCGCGCACGGAAATTATGGGGGTGGTTGTGGATTCATGCCGCATTGGACACAACCTTTTTTCGGTCAGACCAGGTGAAGCGTCGTTCAACCCGTTTTTGAAGGAAAAGGAAAAAGAAGACCATGACCAGGTAATAAACCAGAGCCGCAGCATAATATTCTGTAAAGGCAAAGGTCCGTGCAACCTGTATTTGTGTCACGGCCAGAAGTTCCTGGAGTGAGATGACGGAGGCGAGGGATGTCATTTTAAGAAGATTGATAAATTCATTGATGGTGGGCGGAAGCGCAATACGGAACGCTTGCGGAAAAATAACGCGCCAATAAATATCACGTCGGTTGAGGCCAAGTGCGCTGGCGCCAAGCTCCTGCCCCGGATCTACGGCGCTGAGTGCGGAACGGTTGATTTCCACCTGATAAGCAGATTCATTGATGGAAAGGGCCAGAACTGTCGCCAAAAAGGGCGTAAACCATTGTTCACGAAAAATGGGGAAAAACTGCGGCACAGCATTCCAGATGAAAAGAAGCTGCAACAATGTTGGGGCGGCACGAAAAAGAGCGACATATCCTTCCAGAACAATTTTGAGAACAGACCGTTGAGGATTGTTGAGTGCAATGGCAATCGGCACGGACAAAGTGATGGCGATGACGTGAGAAAGGAGGGCTACGGTTAATGTAATCAGGGCGCCATGGATAAAGGCGCGGGATGTCAGCGCAGAAAAAAAGGCGTTCCAATCAAATATCGAGCCAGAGGAAGACGCATCTGTCCCCGGTTTTGTGGACTGATCGGCAATGGACCATTTGTTGCGTAGTGTTGCCAGTGTTCCATCTGTTTCCAGCGCAGTGATTGCTGTTTGGAGCAGTTCCTGATCCTGCTTGTTCTGGCGCAGGTAAATGGCAAAATGTCGGTAATCTGGAATATCCGGGGTTAGAAGGATGTGTAGTTTGCCCTGAAGCTGGCGCATACGAAAAAAGATTTCAACATCCTGGCTGACAAATGCAAAAACCCGCCCGATGAGCACCTGCTGCACAACCTGTTCTTCGGTTGGATATTGCTGGATAATCATGGGGGCTTTGCCAGCGGCCACAAGGGCGCTGTTTATAACACCTAGGCGGGTAACATAGCTTGTGCCGGATTCTACAGCGACATCCTTGCCAGACAACTCATCCATGCTGGTCAGAACAGGAGTATTTGCACGTCCTGCCACCACCAGCGCCGTATCCTGATAGGAAACCGCATCAAAGCTTTTCTCACGCGGGGGTGTGCGGATAATGCCACTCATGACCAGGCCACAGCGTTGGGCACCCAGACTGGGGAATAATCCTGTAAAATCCATGGTAATAACGGAAAGTTGCGCATGCCAGCGTGTGGCCAGAAAATGCGCAACATCAATATCAAACCCTTCCGGATGTGTGACATCCTGACCTTTCACGAAGGTCATGGGGGGAAGGGTCGGGTTGGTGCAGATGGTCAGTGTGCCATCATGTATAAACGAAGGAAGTTCTTCGGCTCGTGCTGACCCTAGCTGGCCTGAAGCCATAAAAAGGATGCCGAGCAGCGCGACAACATGCTGGAACCACTGCATGAGTGGCTGATGGGGGGAAAAGCGGGGCATTAATATGACGCTTCCAGTAAATTACGGAATGTTTCGACCATCAGGCTGGTTTCGGGAGACATACGTGCCAAAAAATGGCAGCAGGTTATAAGGTGCAGATCATTAAAGGTGATCCGGCGTAGTAATTTTTGTGCAACAAGAGGTGCCGCAAAAATTTCCGGCAAAAATCCAATGTAACTGCCAGACAGGATAAGAAGAGCGCGTGCATCTACTTTGTCCGCCTTAGCATGGTAGGTGAAATACGGGCGTATTTCTTCCCATGTTTTGGATGTTGCGGCATCGGCAACGCTGATCATGCGCTGGCTGGTGAGCACATCAAGCGTGATTTCTTTTTCAGGCATATGAAAGAGAGGGTGCCTGGCACCGCAGAACAGGAAAGATGATTCTGCCACCAGTGGGCGGCTGCCTAAAGGGGCCTCTCCCTGGGCGTAAAGGGTAATGCCGGCCGTAGCCTGCCCGTTTATAACCGCCACTTCCACTTCCTTGGTTGCGGCAGAATGCAGGTTCATAAATACGCTGGGATGGTTTTGTGTGAATGTATGAATGGCTTTTACAAGTGGTGTTTCACCGTGGGTCTGTATGTTGTCGGGCACATACAGGTTGAATGTGCCGCTTAACATACCACTGGCTTGGTTAACCTGCTGGCGAAACTGTTCAAGATTAAGAAAAAGCGCATGTGTTGCCTCCAGCACCTCACGCCCTTCATCAGTCAGTGCAAAGCCACTTCGTCCGCGCAGGCAAAGGGTGATCCCCAGACGTGTTTCCAGAGCGGAAATGTCCAGACTGATAGAAGACTTGCTTTTCCCAAGGGTTATTTCAGCGGCGCTGAACCCACCCTGTTCTGCCACGGTATGAAAGACACGCAGAAGGCGCAGGTCTATTTCCGAAACATGCCCTTGAAACCCACGCGGCCTTTTCCTGGGGCGGGGTTTTTTATGGCTGCTTCCTATCATGGTTTGAATGCTCCTGCTGGGTGGGGTGTCAGGATAAAGATGAAGGAGACTGTCGGAGGATCCTTTGGCTTGATTAACAAAGCACTATTGTTTCTTATAAGGAATGATTATGGCGCGTAAAACATGGGCTGTGAAGGGCGGACTGCGGACAATTATCAACATGCCAGAGGCAGAAAGCGGGGAGAAAGGCGGTTTTCCGGGTGATTTGAATATGTTTGTGAAAAAACTAAAGTGAACTCTTGTCTGTTCATATTCAGATTGCAGTATCTCTCGGATAGTCTGTGGCTGAAACAGATACCTTGAGGAATTTCAAGACATGGCTGCAAACAGGTGGTTTATAGACAGCGAAACCGGTGTGCTGGCAGATGTTCTGTTGTGCCCGCCTGATTATTATGAATGGATTCCAAGTAACGATATTGTTATTCAGACAATGGCGCATGGCGGAAACATAGATCGCACCGCCTTGCGCACTCAGTTTGATGAACTGGTTTCAACGCTTAAAAGCGAGGATGTGTCCTGCCATTTCCTTGTGCCGCATGAAAACATGCCGTACGAAGTTTATACGCGAGACAGTTCACAAACCACGCCATTTGGCACTGTTGTTACAAATCTTTCTCGACCGGAACGTGTGGGAGAGGAAAAGGAAATTCGTTCCTTTTACGCACCGGATGAAATCTGGCGCACCTGTACCGCCGGGCGCATTGAAGGCGGGGATATTCATATCATCCGTCCTGGTCTGCTGGCAGTTGGTGTGAGTGGTGGCCGTACCGATGCAAAAGGGGCAGCGGAATTTATCAGCTGGTTTGAAGAGGCTGGCTGGACCTGCCGGATGCTTCATTTTCCAGAGCATTTTCTTCATCTTGATGTGATTTTCTGCATGGTTGCGGAAAATCTTGCGATTGCTGCCGTGGATGTGTTGGATGAAGCTGATCTGGAATGGTTCCGTGAACAGGGTATCCGTATTCTGCCGGTGAGCTATCGTGAGGCCATGCGGGATATGGGGTGTAACGTACTATCCTTAGGGAAAGATAGGGTGGTAAGTCCGCGCCATTCTGTGCGGATTAACCAGATGCTGCGTGCCGAAGGGCTGACAGTTCTTGATCCGGAGCTCAATCAGTTTTCCCGTGGTGGCGGCAGTATTCATTGCATGACCATGCCTTTGCGCAGGCAGCCATTGTAAAAGCTTTAGGGATTTTACAAAGAAAGGAATAGCAAATGCCTGCTCGTATTGTAATCAGCGCAGATGGCCATGAGGTCTTTGAAAGCTGGCGGCAGGCTTTTGCTACGGTTGCGCCTGATCTTCCTGTCTGCTCATGGGTTGACCCTATGTGGCAATTGCAGCCTGATGATTATGCTTTGGTCTGGAAACCAGAACCAGAGCATGTGGAATGCCTTGCCCATATGAAAGGCATTATATGCACAGGAGCAGGTGTTGATCATCTGCTCTCCCTGCCGGGTTTTCCGCAGAATGTACCCTTGGTGCGTATGGGCGGGGAGCAGACAGCCCGCCTGATGGCGGATTATGTGCTGTGGGCAGTCATCAGCCTTCTCAGGGGGGCTCGCACATGGGCTCTCCAGCAACAGCACGCTATATGGCGCAATAATGTATGCAGCCGCACATCCGATACAACTAGAGTGGGCGTGATGGGCCTTGGGCATCTTGGCGCTTTTGTTGCGCAGGATCTGGCCAGGTTTGGTTTTTGTGTTTCTGGATGGAAACGTCTGCCTTCCGGTGTGGAAGGCGTAACAGTCTGGAGCGGTAGAGAGAAGCTGCCCGGATTTTTGGCTGAAGTGGATATTCTGGTAAATCTGTTACCGGCAACGCCTGCAACAGAAGGGCTGATTGATTCTGATTTTTTCCAGCATCTTACAAAAGGTGCTGGATTTGTAAATGTTGGCCGTGGCAGACACGTTGTGCAGAAAGACCTACTCAAGGCACTGGATGATGGCACGTTATGTGGCGCAGTGCTGGATGTTGTAACGCCCGAGCCTCTGCCTGCTGAATCTGCCTTGTGGCAACACCCACGAGTGATCCTTACGCCGCATGTTGCATCCGAGGCATCTCGTGAAATGCAGGCCCGTTACGCAGCGGATATGGTGGCATGTCTGGAGCGGGGAGGGCGCCCGGCTTTGTTGTGTGATGTTATGCATGGATATTGAATACCAAAACGCCTGAAACAGAAAAGGGACAGGATATGAGCCAATATGCCGATCTGACAGTGAATGGACAGGCGCTGTGGCATGATCTCACCACAACCGCTGCTTTTGGTGGAACGGCAAAAGGTGGTATATGCAGACTTGCTCTTTCAGATGAAGATTTTCAGGTTCGGGCATGGTTTGAACAAACCTGCAAGGCGTTCGGATGCACTGTTACCTATGATTCTATGGGTAATCAGTTTGCCCGTCGTGCCGGCCTGCAAAATGATCTGCCTCCCATTATGATGGGCAGCCATCTGGATACCCAGGTTACAGGCGGTCGTTTTGATGGCATTTTAGGCGTATTGGGCGGTATTGCGGTTTTGCGTGCGCTTCATGATGCAGGCATTCACACGCGTCATCCTGTAGAAGTGGTGAACTGGACAAATGAGGAAGGGGCACGCTTTAGCCCCCCCATGCTGGCTTCGGGTGTTTTTGGTGGCGCTTTTACAGAGGAATTTGCAGGCAGCAGGACAGATGCAACTGGCATAACGTTGCGGCAGGAACTGGAACGTGGTGGCTTTGTAGGAGAAGAACACTGCGGGCAGCATCCGGCGGCAGCATATTTTGAGCTGCATATTGAACAGGGTCCTGTGCTGGAAGCCAAAGGGTGCACCATAGGTGTTGTAACCGGCGTGCAGGGCATGCGCTGGCATGAGGTTGTGGTACGCGGCCGCTCTGCACATGCAGGCACAACCCCCATGCCCATGCGTAAGGATGCCTTATTGGTCGCCGCACGTATGATTGATCAGGTAAATGCAGTGGCGCAGGCCTTTGCGCCGGATGGTCTGAGTACCATTGGCATTATCACGGCGTTTCCAGCCAGCAGCAACGTTGTTCCGCGGGAAGTGCGCTTTACTGTGGATTTGCGTAACCCATCTGAGGCGGCTTTGCAGGGTATGGAAGAAGATTTCCTGCGCCGTATGCAGGAATGTGCGCAAGCGGCTGATGTGGAGGTCAGCATAATGCCGACATGGAATTCCCCAGCCGTACATTTTGATAAGCGCTGCGTTGCCTGTGTTCGGGAAAGCGGGAAAGAGCTGAATTATAGCGTGCAAGATATTGTATCCGGCGCCGGGCACGATGCTGTGTATGTTTCTAGGGTTGTGCCAACCGCCATGATTTTTGTGCCATGTTGGCAGGGTATCAGCCATAACGAAGCAGAAAGTGCAACGCAGGAAGATGCAACGGCCGGAAGCAACGTGATACTGCATGCCGTGTTGATGGCGGATCAGGAATTTTGAACAGATATATTTATGTAAAGCGATATATGTAAAATCCATGAATTTTTATAATAGTTTCATGGTTCTTGTGTTTTCCATATGATGCTTTGGAATGTTTGCCGCAGAGTTCGGTAACGCTGAATACAAAAATGACGGGATTCTTTGATGTCACAACCTCATCATTCATTCCCTTTTACACGGCGGCAATTGCTTACGCGTATTGGTGCATTGGCAGGTAGTGTGGCGCTCTATCAAGCCATGACCACTATGGGGCATGCCGTCGGAACGGATTTTACACATCCTCCCTCTCTTACTGGCGCCAAAAAGGGAACCAGAATTCTGGTTCTCGGGGCGGGGCTGGCAGGTATGTTATCGGCCTACGAATTACGCAAGGCTGGATATGATGTTCAGATTCTGGAGTTTCAGAACCGCAGTGGTGGCCGTAATATCAGCTTGCGTGCGGGAGATACCGTAACGGAATTGGGGGGCGCGTCACAGAAAGTTCATTTTGCAAAAGGGAATTATTTCAATCCGGGTCCGTGGCGTATTCCGTATCACCATCAAGGATTGCTATATTATTGCCGGAAGTTTGGGATTGAGCTTGAGCCGTTTATTGAGGTCAATCATAACACGTGGATGCATTCAAGTGATACTTTTGGTGGTAAATCCGTAAGGTACAGGGAGTTTTCTGCCGATTTTTACGGATTTACGGCAGAACTTCTCGCCAAGGCAATCAATCAGCATAAGTTGGACGATATCGTCAGTGAAGACGAGCATCATTATTTAATTGAAGCCATGAAATCATGGGGGGCTCTTACGCCAGACCTTTCTTATACAAAAGGTACTATCAGTTCATGGCGTCGTGGTTTTGAGCGTGCGCAAGGTGGCGGTTTGAATGGTGCATCTGTGCCATCGGATGTATTGGCACGTAAAGACATCATGAAATCCGGTTTGTGGGACTGGATGGCATTTAACCAACGTATTGATATGCAGACAACACTGTTCCAGCCTGTGGGGGGCATGGACCAGATTGGTAAGGGTTTTGCTCGTCAAGTAAAAGATCTGATTAAGCTGAACTGTAAAGTTACACAGATTTCCCAGAATGAACAGGGTGTAACCGTTACTTATAACGATATGGTACGTGGTGGCGCTGTCAGACAGATGCAGGCTGATTATTGTGTCTGCACTATTCCTCTTTCCATTCTCTCACAACTGGATGTGCAGGTGGAAGATGCGATGAAAGCTGCAATCTTGGCTGTACCGTATGCATCTTCTGTTAAAATTGGACTGGAGTTCAATCGTAGATTCTGGGAAGAGGATGAGCAGATTTACGGCGGCATCAGTTTTACAGATCAGCCGATCAGCCAGATTTCCTATCCCAGTCATGGGTATTTCAGGAAAGGACCGGCAGTATTGCTGGGGGGCTATCTATTTGGCACGCCTGCGTATGACTATGTTGGAATGCCTCCCCAAGAACGTCTGGAACGTGCTTTGGAACAGGGAGGTATTATTCATCCTCAATATCATAAGGAGTTTTCAAATGGTGTGAGCTTTGCATGGAGCCGGACACCATGGGTTATGGGATGTTGTTCCATGTGGACAGAGGAAGCGCGGCGAACACACTATAAAACACTTTGCAGTATAGATAAGCGCATTGTGCTGGCAGGTGAGCATGCTTCTTATGTTGGATGTTGGCAGGAAGGTGCCATTCTATCTGCCCTGGATGCTATTACGCGCTTGCATCAACGTATAATGGGGGCGACCTGATGCGTAATACGTTTTTTTATACTACCTTTTTTTTACTTCTGATTTTTACATCAACAACAGCATGGGCTGATAGCTCTGGTAATGTAATAGATAAAACACAATCCCTTTCAGATGGTGCAGATATTTATAAGCACATCTGCCAGAGTTGCCATATGTCAGATGGAAAGGGTGCAGAAGGTGCTGGTGCCCAGTTTCCTGCCTTGGCAAAAAATCCCAAATTACAGAGTGCGGAATATGTAGCATCTGTTGTGCTTAACGGCATGGGCGCTATGCCATGGTTTGCCGTCACCTTGGATGATCAACAAATAGCCAATGTTGCAAATTACATTCGTACACATTTTGATAACCATTATACAAATGCAATCAAGCCGGACATTATTACGATGATGCGGCCACATCTAACTGAAGAATATGAATGATTTTTATTTTGGGAATAAATATATTTGATTTGGTGATATTGAAGAAGTGTTGTTTTTAAAGCTTAAGATGCATTGGTGGCTGGTTTGTGAATAGAGTGATGATTTCTTGTGTAATGATCTGCTCTACTTCAAGGAAGCGGGAAATAGCGCATATTATAGTTAGGGCTTGAACCAGTCTGTAGCAGTGATGTGGAGGGTTCGAAAAACCCTATTTAAGACTTTTTGTCTGCAACAATATCAATGGGTTATGATTTCATAATCGACCAAAAGGAGGGTTTTTAGAACCCTCCAGATGAAAAACAGGCTGCTCCGAACTCCACCAATGATCGGTATGCAGGCGAAGACGTTCATTCTCGCGGGCCAGATCAGCCTGAGGCCCCGATACCGGCTCGCTCGGACAGTAATTTACTATCCATTTACCCAGAGTGGATTTTCCAATACCTAGGTCGGCCGTAATGCGCCTGCGTGACAGCCCACAGCTCAACGCAATCTTCACGGTCTCGTCGGTCTCCTGATACGAGCTTAAAGCGCTCAGATGACCAGCACAAAACCATTACAAGTCTTGCGGCTTCTTCGATCCCTCTACGCGTTAGTTCATGTGCTGTTTCAGTATTTCATTACTCTGAAATCTATATACCGCATCTGCATGAGCAATTGTGGTTGGCCGATGAGCAACCATAATGCGTGTAATCTGCATATCATGAAGAGCGGAAGCTACGGCTTGTTCTGTTGTTTCATCTAAATGGCTTGTCGCTTCATCCAGAAATAAAATTTCAGGACGACGGTAAAGTGCTCTTGCAAGAATAATGCGTTGTTTTTGGCCGCCAGATAAGCCGCTGCCCATGTCTCCTACCAATGTTTCAAAACCCATTGGCATACGTTGTATATCGTGAAGAATGGCGGCTTTTTTTGCGCATTCCAGTAGCCATGGTTCATCAACATTTTCGGAAAAACCGCTTATATTGTCAGCAATAGATCCAGAAAATAAGCCATCATCCTGTAAAACACCTGCAATACGATTACGGTAACCCTCTAATGTGAGGGTGTTAATATCCGTACTGTTCAAGCAGATTGTGCCTTCGTCCGCCTGAATTAACCCCATAAGAGTTTTTAGAAATGTTGTTTTACCACAACCTGATGGCCCAATGATTGCAATGCTACTTCCTGCGGGAATATGAAGAGAAATGTTCTTAAAAACCCAAGGTTCATGCTTTCCGTAGCGAGCAGAAATGTGGGTGCATGTAAGGCTGCCTGCAGCTTGCTCCGCATGAAAGGGGGTATCGGTGATAATGGACGGAGAGCTAGAGCATAATCCGATCTAATAGGTTCATTTTAAGATTCCCATACTGGTCGAAATCTGATTCATACTATGTGCCGGTATGGAGGCCGGCCCGTATGACCCGAGCCCTGTCTGCTGACCTTCGCCGCCGCACGATTGCGGCTGTTGCCTCTGGCATGACCCGTCGTGCGGCGGCGGTTCGTTTTGGTGTGTCTTCGTCGAGCGTTATCCGCTGGGTTGCTGAGTGGCAGGCCAGCGGTCGTGACCATGCGCTTAAACAGGGCGGCGATCGCCGTTCTCACCGGATTGAAGCGTGGTCAACCTTCCTGCTGGCCGCGATTGAAACAAAGGCCGATATTTCCCTTGTCGAACTGGCGGAGACACTTGCAGCGGAACACGGTGTCCGCTTTGCGCCGAGCACGATCTGGCGCTGTCTCGACCGTCACGACATGACCATCAAAAAAAACGGCGCACGCCAGCGAGCAGACACGGCCCGACGTCGCACAGCAGCGCGAGGTCTGGTTTGACAGCCAGCCTGACCTTGATCCGACCCGTCTGATCTTCATCGACGAAACAGCCGTCTCAACGAAGATGGCTCGCCTGCGGGGGCGGTCACAACGGGGCACGCGCTGTCGGATGTCCGTGCCCCACGGGCACTGGAAAACCACGACGTTCATCGGCGGGCTGCGCCTCTCCGGCATGACAGCACCGATGATGCTGGACGGCCCAATGACCGGCGAATGGTTTGCCGCCTATACCCGCAAGGTGCTCGTTCCAACCTTATCACCGGGAGACGTCGTCATTCTGGACAATCTGCCCGCCCATAAAGGAGCCGTTGCCCGCGAGGCTGTGGAGGCAGTCGGCGCCAGGTTGTTGTTCCTGCCGCCCTACAGTCCTGATTTCAACCCGATCGAAAACATCTTCGCCAAAATGAAGGCGTGGATCAGACGGGTGGCACCGCGAACCCTCGACGCTCTTCAAAATACCGTCTGTGGAGCAATTGACGATATCTCTCATCGCCAGGCCGCCGCGTGCTTCACCGCCGCTGGATATGAACCAGACTGATCGGATTATGCTCTAGCTGCTTCAGGTGATGTCATAACAATATCAGACAAACGTTCTGTTTGAACATTCAGCATACGTAATTGAAAACCACTGCTTATTAAACTTCCAATACGCGTTGCAAATTGGTCTTTGTAGGTGAGAAAAGCCACAAGCATACCTACTGTCATTTGGCCTTTCATCACAGCACCTGCGCCCAGAATCATCATAATAAGACGGTCAGCTCCAAATATAAGATCTCCTATCCGACCATAAAACAAATCATAACGCTGTAAACGAAGCCTAATATTTATACTATCTACTAAAAGATTAAGCCATGTTGTGCGGCGTCGTTCACGTAACCCTAAAAGTTTTATGCTTGCCATGCCGCGAATTGTTTCAATAAAATGAGTTTGTTGACGAGCATCGACAACAATTTGTTCTTCTGAAATTTCTTTGTAAATATTATAGGTAAATAAACGCAGCAAAATATCCAAGCCTGTTGCCACCATGGCAACAATGCCTAGCCAACCACCATAAAGAAACAGCATAATGGCCATGCCGATAGCCATTATGCCATCCATAAAGGCTTGCACCATATCTGTAGTAATTGTTTTTTGAATTGTAGCTAAGGTATTAAAGCGCGAAAGAATATCCCCCACATGCCGCTTAGAAAAATAATCCAGTGGCAAACGGGAGAGGTGATCGACGCGGATTTCTCACACTTGAGGCAATTTCGGGTCATTTTGTAGAATTCAGTCATCCCACAGGAGCCCGATCTGGAATATTGACGATATTCTGCTTCTGGCGGCGGGTTCTGAACGCAGTGAGGGTGTCACGGCCTGAGAAGGCAGTGTTGGTGGAAGCTATGTGGTCTGTGCACTGTCTGTTTCTTCAGATGGCCTGCCGGAGCCTTCGCAATCGTGCATGAGCGAGGGCGAATTCATGCTGACAGGGGAACATGTCCGGCATGGACAGGACAATCCGACGGACGCTGAGCGTTACACGTGTCGCGATTTTGAGCAGTCGTGCGCGTATGGTGCCACAGGTCGCCGTCTCCAGGCTGGTCTGGCCAAGGGCCAGTCTTTGCAGAGCGGTCAGCAGGACATAGGCTGCGGCCGAGAACCACAGCCGGAGCTGGTTGGCCCGGATGGTGTGGGACGAGGTCCTGTCTGAGAACAGATCCATCTGGCATTCCTTGATGCGGTTTTCCATATCCCCGCGTGCGCAGTAAATCTGTTCGTAGAGATGGCGGGGGTCGGACATTCCCTGCGGTAGCGTGGTGACAATAAAGCGATGATAGCGGTTGCCATGGCGCCATTCGGCCTTGGCCACGACCCGCCTGCGGCGCGTCCAGCTGTCCTTTGTGATCCAGTCAAAGGAGGCAAAGCCGCGCGCAGCTCTGCCTGTCGTGGCGGCTTCGTCACGAACCTCAGCGGACAAAGAGGCAATCCGGTCATACAGGCGGGTGTTGCCTGCAAGCCCAAACAGGAAGTCAACGTGGTTGTCTTCGCACCATGTCATCAGACTGTCCCGGGCGAAACCGCTGTCCCCACGCACCAGGATACGCACCCGGGGCCAGCGGCTCCTGATCTGCTCCACGATCCGGCGGATGTCTGCCAGTGCTTCCTTCCCCGGGTCCCTGTCTGCCGTGCGCAGGGTAGCGCTGAGGAGATGGTCCCCGCAGAAGACATACAGGGGCAGATAGCAGTTATGGCCGTAATATCCATGAAAGGCGCGGCCTTCCTGATGGCCATGGATACGGTCATCGGTGGCATCCACATCCAGAACGATCCGGGCGGGTGCGCGCTCATGCTGGTCCATGAAAAGCGTCACGAACAGGGTAGCCAGGGCCTCATGATCAGCAATGATGCGGCAGTAACGATCTGCCTGCTGCCCACTGCGCTCCAACCGGTTCAGCGTGGATTTGCCTGCCAGTGCCGCACAGTTGGCCCGGCTTCCTGACAGACGTCCCGATACCAGACCCATGACAGGATCATGACGTAAAGCGTCATGGTCATTAAGGTCTTCATAGCCCAGTGCCAGGCCCATGATCCGCTGACGGACAAGGTCTTCAACCCGGTATTCCACAAAGCCGGGATGCCGTTCATCGCGAAAACAGGCAGCAAAGCGGCGGCTGAGCCCCAGAATGTCATCAGCCTGCTTCACCAGAATGACGCCCCCATCCGAACTCATGCGACCCCCGTCAAAACGGGCCACAACACGCCGTCCACAGGAGGCTGGAAACTCATACGCGCCTGCGCTACACTCTGTCTGCATCGGGTTCGTTTATTGCTTATGAAAAATTATTTTGTACAAAACAGACTTTTTCATAATCTAACCCGATGTACAACCCTTCTGTGAGATTTCCGCGTCGAATAAGCTGGTATTCCATTGCAAACCAACACGCGTTCCAAGCAGAATAATAGCCCATTGGCGAACACAGCCAATAAACATTTGCAAAAGCAGCAACAATCCTAAACCAACAGCAATAGTCACAAGAAGTTCGTGGTCTGAGGTGACAACCACTTCATCAATGACAACTTGGGACACCATAGGCACAATAAGTGCAATAATTTCTAGGGCCTGTTAGATCTTGAATTTCTTCCCATATTGTAGGGATGGAAGAAGGAGACAGAACAGGCACCTTTACGGACGAGACATGGGCGATCTGGGAACCTCTGATTGACGCGGAAATCTCACAGAAGGGTTGTACATCGGGTTAGATTATGAAAAAGTTTGTTTTGCACAAAAGAATTTTTCATAAGCTATAAGAAAACCCGATGCAGACAGAGTGTAGCGCAGGCGCGTATGAGTTTCCAGCCTCCTGTGGACGGCGTGTTGTGGCCCGTTTTGACGGGGGTCGCATGAGTTCGGATGGGGGCGTCATTCTGGTGAAGCAGGCTGATGACATTCTGGGTCTCAGCCGCCGCTTTGCTGCCTGTTTTCGCGATAAGCGGCATCCTGCCTTTGTGGAATACCGGGTTGAAGACCTTGTCCGTCAGCGGATCATGGGCCTGGCACTGGGCTATGAAGACCTTAATGACCATGACGCTTTACGTCATGATCCTGTCATGGGTCTGGTATCGGGACGTCTGTCAGGAAGCCGGGCCAACTGTGCGGCACTGGCAGGAAAATCCACGCTGAACCGGCTAGAGCGCAGTGGGCAGCAGGCAGATCGTTACTGCCGCATCATTGCTGATCATGAGGCCCTGGCTACCCTGTTCGTCACGCTCTTCCTTGACCAGCATGAGCACGCACCCGCCCGGATCGTTCTGGATGTGGATGCCACCGATGACCGTATCCATGGCCATCAGGAAGGCCGCGCCTTTCATGGATATTACGGCCATAACTGCTATCTTCCCCTGTATGTCTTCTGCGGGGACCATCTCCTCAGCGCTACCCTGCGCACGGCAGACAGGGACCCGGGGAAGGAAGCACTGGCAGACATCCGCCGGATCGTGGAGCAGATCAGGAGCCGCTGGCCCCGGGTGCGTATCCTGGTGCGTGGGGACAGCGGTTTCGCCCGGGACAGTCTGATGACATGGTGCGAAGACAACCACGTTGACTTCCTGTTTGGGCTTGCAGGCAACACCCGCCTGTATGACCGGATTGCCTCTTTGTCCGCTGAGGTTCGTGACGAAGCCGCCACGACAGGCAGAGCTGCGCGCGGCTTTGCCTCCTTTGACTGGATCACAAAGGACAGCTGGACGCGCCGCAGGCGGGTGGTGGCCAAGGCCGAATGGCGCCACGGCAACCGCTATCATCGCTTTATTGTCACCACGCTACCGCAGGGAATGTCCGACCCCCGCCATCTCTACGAACAGATTTACTGCGCACGCGGGGATATGGAAAACCGCATCAAGGAATGCCAGATGGATCTGTTCTCAGACAGGACCTCGTCCCACACCATCCGGGCCAACCAGCTCCGGCTGTGGTTCTCGGCCGCAGCCTATGTCCTGCTGACCGCTCTGCAAAGACTGGCCCTTGGCCAGACCAGCCTGGAGACGGCGACCTGTGGCACCATACGCGCACGACTGCTCAAAATCGCGACACGTGTAACGCTCAGCGTCCGTCGGATTGTCCTGTCCATGCCGGACATGTTCCCCTGTCAGCATGAATTCGCCCTCGCTCATGCACGATTGCGAAGGCTCCGGCAGGCCATCTGAAGAAACAGACAGTGCACAGACCACATAGCTTCCACCAACACTGCCTTCTCAGGCCGTGACACCCTCACTGCGTTCAGAACCCGCCGCCAGAAGCAGAATATCGTCAATATTCCAGATCGGGCTCCTGTGGGATGACTGAACTCTACAAAATGACCTGAAATTGCCTCAAGTGTGAGATGGGGTGGTTGCCGTCCTCCCCGCACGGCATCGCAATGTGCCAGAATGGTCGTTGGAAGAAACGACTGCGCGAAAGGACGGCAGATGAAGGATACAGTGATAGGCGTTGATCTGGCAAAGAACATTTTCCAGGTTCATGGAGCTTCGCGTGCGGGCGAGGTGATGTTTCGCAAAAAGCTGCGTCGTCAGCAGTTTATGCAGTTCATGGCCACGCAGCCGCCTGCTCTGGTCGTTCTTGAAGCGTGCGGGAGCGCGCATTACTGGGCTCGCGAACTGGCAGGAGCTGGTCACGAGGTCAGACTGATCGCTCCGCAGTATGTGAAGCCTTTCGTGAAGCGCCAGAAGAACGATGCTGCTGATGCGGAAGCGATCGTCATTGCGGCCCGTCAGCCGGAAATGCGCTTTGTCGAACCACGCACTGAAGCGCAGCAGGCGCGTGGCGTTCTTTTCCGGGCCCGGCAGCGTCTGGTGCACCAGCGCACGGAACTGGTGAATGCCCTGCGTGCCGTTCTGTATGAATTCGGTCTCGTCGTGCCACAGGGGATTGCGCATATCAGACACATTGAAGCATTGCTGGATGAGGCGGTTCTGCCAGAGGCTGTGAAGCAGGAATGCCTTGATCTGCTGCGACAGATTTCGGAGCAGAGTGTGCGGATTGATGTCAGAACAAAGAAGATCAGGATGCTTGCCCAGGAAAGTGAAAACACCTGCAGATTGCAGAGCATGCCTGGAGTGGGTCCTCTGACCGCTCTTGCGATTGAAGCTTTTGCGCCTGACCTGCAGAGCTTCCGGCGCGGGCGCGACTTTGCTGCGTGGCTGGGGCTGGTGCCCCGTCAGTTCTCATCTGGCGGAAAGGAAAGGCTGGGGAAGATATCAAAAGCCGGGCAGGCTGATATCCGCAGGCTTCTCATCATGGGCGCCATGACCCAGGTGAACTGGGCCAGCCGTAAGGCCCCTGCACCGGGAAGCTGGCTGGCACGGATGCTGGCCCGCAAGCCCCGTATGCTGGTAGCCATTGCGCTGGCCAACAGGATGGCACGAGCCATCTGGGCCATGGCAACAAAACAGGAGGATTATCGGGATCCGGCCCTGTCCGTGGCAGCCTGAGCGATGGCTCGGCTCCCGCGGATGGAACCGGTAGGGGTGTGAGAGGGCGATGACCTGAATGGGCGCATGATCGTCTGATCCGGATCGGAAAAACCAGTGGATTTCTCTGTGCTTTAAAGCACGCCTGTGAGATTTGGATCTGATCCGCTGATCACCATACTGGCCAGTGGCTTCTGAAAGGCCACATCAACAGGCCTTACAGAAGACCGCACACGATCACACGTCAATATGGGTCAGAAAACTCTTGCATAACGGACGGCAACCATATGTGGACGGCTCCCCCTTGCAAGGGGCTAGGCAAGAAAATGATCGGATCTTTGCTTCCATATGTCCGGCCTGTTGATGCGGCCATAGGGTCGCTGGCCAAGATGGCTTCCGCAGCGTGAGCCCCAAACACAGAAGCGGTCTTTGATGACCACTGGTTGCCACGGGTTTTCTCACGCCATGGATCGATCGATCACACCATCTGCTCTATTACTTGCAAGCCACGACCTCAGCTCGGCACGAGAGCGTCAAATGTCAGCGCATCGTGCCAGGCTAAGCTCAAACAGCAGCTGCGCCGGGTTGCTGCAGAAGGCGCTTATAGTGTTCGCCGCTGACCATCAGTTTCCAGGCAATCCGCGCAATCTTATTGGCAAGGGCCACCGCTGCGAGTTTCGGTTTTTTGCGCTCCAGCAATTCACGTAACCAAGATGAGGCATTCTTCCCATTGGTCCGCCGGGCATGCGACACGACTGCGGTCGCGCCAACCACCAGCGTGCTTCGCAAGACCTCATCGCCAGCGCGTGTGATTCTGCCAAGCCTTGTTTTTCCACCGGTTGAGTGATCCCTGGGCGTCAATCCGATCCAGGCCGCAAAGGCTCGACCCGATTTGAACAGATGCGGATCAGGCGTTTTCATCATCAGCAGCGCTGCGCCGATCGGGCCAACGCCCGGAATTTTCGCAAGACGCTGACTGCATTCGTTGGCGCGGTGCCATGCCATCACCTTGCCCTCAAGCTGTTCGATTTCACCTTGCAATTCAGCATATTCCTTTGCGTGAAGGGCAAACAACTCGCGCGTCAATGTGGGCAGGCTTTCGTCCGCAGCGATCCGATCAAGGAGTGCCTCAATCCGGCACATGCCTTTGGGCGCCATGATCCCAAACTCGGCAGCATATCCCCGGATCGTATTGGCGAGCTGTGTGCGGTTCCGGATAAGTCGTGCCCGCATTCCAATCAGCATCAACGCTGCCTGCTCTTCCTCGCTCTTGAGCGGGACGAACCGCATTGTAGGCCGACTCATCGCTTCACAGAGGGCTTCCGCGTCGGCGGCATCGTTTTTCCCGCGCTTGACATAAGGCTTCACGAGCTGCGGCGCGATCAGCTTCACTGTGTGTCCCAGACACGAGAGCACCCGCCCCCAGTAATGGGAGGCGCCACAGGCCTCAATCGCGATTTCAATCGGGGGCAGTTTCTCAAAAAACTTTACCATCTCCCGGCGGGATAGCTTCCTGCGCAAAACAGGCTGCTCCTTCGCGTTTACACCGTGCAATTGGAAAACACTTTTTGACGTGTCCATGCCAATACGGATAATTTGTTCCATGGGTGGCCTCCTCTGTGAATTCTGCAACGACTTCACCTTGGCACATCGCGATGCCGTTGGGAGCCGTCCACCCCATCACAGAAGCACAGAAGCATTTCCATCGGTTTTGATTATCTTCACCTCAACAGATAAGGAGCTCTGACAGAAACGGCTTGATCTCAACCATCATGAGGCTCTCACATAATTGCAAACGATCAGCGAACAGAGGACTATCCTGACCTACAGCGATGAAGATCTTGAGCGCATCAGTTGGGTTGTACTTAGTGTGAATTTCACAATTGAGCCGGAAGAACCTCCTAACTGGGGCCACTTTCCAACTTTGCGGGCGTTCTGGTCTGCCATCCTACACGTTTTTGAAAATGACTCCGAAGTGCGTGCGGGGGAAAGCTTTTTCCGAACGAATAGTGGAAGACATTTAAGTGTGGAACAAGGAATGACATCCTGTCTTTTCCTGATGTGAACCGGCGCATTGCAGGGGAAATTTCAGGATTTGATGTGGCCTATGGCTATAACAAGGTTGTGCCAGAAAATCTTCCCACGCATTTGGTTTCTGGAAAGCGGGTTCTGGATGTCAATCTGATTGTCGAAAATCAGTCCATGACGCTCTATCGCCTCATGGAAAAAGGGGATTGGGTACATCTAACGCTGTCATCGGTAAAACACGATCAGCCGGATTATCCAGAATGGCTGCGGTCGGATAGTGTAAAGCAGATTACGGGGCAGATTGTTGGTGATAGTCCATCTTTTTCCGGCGTTTCTGGTGTGTTGATCCGGCCAGATGGGTATGCCCACAGTGTTAGCATGGACTGAAGAGCAAAAAACATACGCTTTATTGGCATCAATAATTGCACAGGACGAACAACATGGCGCAGAATCCTGGTATCCCTTCTTTAAAAGATTATGGAATTTCTCGTTTTTTCCAGAACCAAACCTTTCATTTTCAGAATCTCCGCGTTTTGAATGATATTGCCGCAAGAGGGGGCGATCTGAACGAAGTCTTGATGGCAATCAGCACCATTCCCGATGGCGATACGGATACATGGTTTGACGCATTTTCCAAACATATGGTTCCAACCTGAAAATACGATTTTGATTGGTATGAGCATGGGGGGGGCTATCTTGCGCCCCGTGCTGCCGCTTTTGACCCTCGGATTACCGGTGTTGTGGCTCACGATGTCCTGATTTTTGTCGGGGAACGTGATCATTTCGTTCCTGCCTGCTCAAGCAGACGATTTTACCAAGACCTGTACCGCTGCAAGATCAGTTGAAACTATTTTCTTCGATACACTTTCCGAAGGGGCAGAGCATTGTCAGCTTGGTGCCCAGACACTTTGGCACGCAGTATTCTTGAGTTGGATGATTTGTAAATTCTGCTGAAAATGCATCTGATTTTTTCATAACTGTCTCTGAAAAAATCAGATGCTAATGCCATCATGCCTTCTGGCGTGGTCGGCCTTATATTGTCTTGTAGAAGGCATGATGTGCGTAGGTTTTTGCGGACAGGGAGAGGTTTATCAACTGAATGGCACAACATCTCATGATTTTTGGTGATGATGCTCATCTCGAATGGCACGGCGTGAAACGCTCAGGATAGCACCAGTAAGGGCAAATACTGTTGCCAGTTCAAGACAATGAACGGCCCCAGAACTTCCTTCCGACAAACCAAAAACCAATGCTACCAAGGCTGAGCCCAGCGCCCAGCCCATTGTGCGGGCTACAGCCAGCATACCGCTGGCAGCGCCACTGCGAGTTGTTGGGCCAGAAGTCATGACCGTGAGGTTGTTGGGTGTTTGGTAGAAGCCAAACCCAATGCCGCATAACCCCATACGCCAAGCAACATCCCAAAATGCTGGGTGTGCAGGCATAATACTCAACATGGTTAATCCAGCGGCCAGAATAGTCAGCCCAATACTGCTTAAAACAGATGCTGGGTGGCGGGCGGCCAACCGTCCAGCAAAAGGGGCTGCCACGGCAACAAGCAACGGCCAAGGTGTAACAAGCAAGCCAGTTGTGACGGCAGACTGATGCATAACGGTTTGAAATAGAAATGGCAGTGCAACATAGGCCAGAATTTGTGCTGCGTAGGCACAAACAGATGTAAGGATGGAGAGCGAAAACAGTGGAATGGCCAGAAGATCAAGGGGGAGCATAGGGGCCTTCTGGCGGCGCTGTTGCATATACAGCAGAATGGCGCACAGAAAGCCTGCTCCGATTTCAATACCAGCCCATCTGGGTTCTTTTTGCCCTAACGCATCAACACCAAGAACGCCTAGCCCCAGAGCGCCAACATTCAATAAAGCGCCCATCCAATCGAATGCAAACGAACGGCGAGGACTATGTGGCGCAACCCGTAGGAAAAGAGGCACCGCTATAAGGCCGATTGGCAGATTGATCAGAAACAACCAAGGCCACGTAGCAACGGATAAAACTGCAGCAGCCAATGTAGGGCCAGTAGCAGCGGAAATGGCAACAGCAAGTGCAATTGTTGCGAAGGCCTTATGTAAAAGATCTCGCGGGTAAACGCTTCTTACGAGTGCACCGCTTAGCGCAGCCATACAGGCACCGCCAATGCCTTGTAAAACGCGTGAACCAACAAGAAGACCAATAGACCCAGAAAGCGCACAGGCCAGAGAAGCCGCGGTAAACAGCGCCAGACCAAAACCATATATTCTTTTAAGGCCAAGAGATTCAGCCAATGCAGCGGCAGGTAGCAAACTAACAGCAACAGCGAGTTGATAGCCGTTAACAATCCAGACCGTAAGTGTTTCGCTACATGAAAGATCTCGTGCAATGGTCGGAAGGGCGATATTGGCAATGGCGCCATCCAGCCCTCCCAATACAATTCCAAGCACGGCGCAAAGCATAACCAAGCGGCGTTGGGTATCGGAAACCGGTTGATTATTCATGGGGAAGAAAAACCTGAAAACAATGTGTTTTGCGGATGTTTGCTGATGGGGTGGTTAAATATTGGAGAGATCATAAAGGTTACCGGCTTCCTGATAATGAACATGCAGCTTTGTGTCTTGCAAGAAAATACGAACATTTTACCGCCTTCGACAATTCGTATTTACAAGGTTGCATATATCAACACATTTCCGTGGACTATATTCTCAAAGGAAGCTGTCCCAACAGGTGTGCATCTGCGAAAAAAATGCATGAAGTTACTGTCTTATGCCACTGCTGGAGCTAAAATTTGAGGTGGAAAAACTATGGCTCAGCACAATACCGTTGTTAAATACGATAGTAAGTGTTTTGCTTTTGTTGTTTGATTTTTCTCCAAGCATACCCAGCCCAACAACATCCTGAGCTATTGAGAGACCATCTTCTCTGCCAGCCGTAAAACTATAAACCCAGAACTCATAGCCGTTTTCATAACCCTTCTGCCCGGGTTCACCGTAAATCTGATACACTTGGGATACAGTTGTCAGGCCATCATGAATATTCTGGTTAACTTCTGTAAGTGTTGTGTGTTTTATGGAAACATCACCCGTAGATGTGCAGGCACTCGCACTGGCAATAATAGCCAGGGCCACGGCAGCTCTCATGATCTTCATTCTGTAATCTGTCCTTTTATCTATGTATTTTCTGTATACTCCATTGTATTGCATCAATACAGATGATCTATCTGGACGTTACGGCTAACTTACTAAATGTGATTTTTTCACTAACTGGATATCGACTTAATTTACAGTCGAAATGACAGCGATTATTTGCCCAAAAGCTTGTTTGCCAGCTGGAGGGATCGAAGAACCCTTGATTGATACGCTTGGCTGGTGATTTCAGGTTTTTGGCGATTTGATTGACTACTTTTGGGTTCGTTTTCGATCTGCGTTTTGAGCAGATTGAGTGCTGCCCCCCGCTGGATTGCTATGCATTCGCGCTGATCCGCTCCAGGAAGAGGAAGCGGCGCATATTATAGACGATATTGGCCAACCCGATCCTCATGGTGGCCCGCGTTATGCCGACGGTTCGGACGAACAGCCCGGTCTGTGATTTCTGATCAGCAAAGACATGCTCGACACGCGACCGGATAACGGACTTTCCGGCGTTGGATTTCTGGATATGCCTGGGCATAGGCTTGAGATGCGGCTTTTTGCGATGAACCTTGGAAACAAAGCCCTGCTTTTCCATGAAGTCTTCGTTGGCTTTTGAGCGATAGGCCGTGTCGGCCCAGACACTTGAGGCCGTATTGGTTTTATCCAGAAGCCCCTCTCTCAATCGCGCGCCATCACTGGCAGCGGCATGCGTTGTTTTCCATTTGCGGATGAACCGGTATTTCCGACCGATGGAAACATGCGATTTATAGCCAAAGAACGGGATGGCGAGATCGCTGGAGGGCATGGTTCCATCATCCTGCCGCTTCGCCTTCGTGAACTTCAGTGTCCAGCGCGCATGACGATCCTTGTGCGACAGCTTTGCGGGTTTGTCCTGCCAGTCTTCAGGAATACGTCCTTCCCGAAGATCGGCTTTCTCTGCGTTGGTGTTCCGCTGCTTTGGAGCAGCTACCAGTGTGGCATCCAGGATCTGGCCTGACATCGGTAAATACCCGGCGTTGCGCAGGGTCGCATCAAAGCGGTTGAACAGCCCTTCGATCGCACCCGCCTGGGTCAGACGCTCGCGGAACAGCCAGACCGTTTTGGCATCCGGCACCCGATCCGAAAGTCCCAGACCAAGGAAACGCATAAAGGAGAGGCGATCGTTGATCAGATATTCCGTCCGCTCATCAGACAAATTGTTGAGCGTCTGGATCACCAGAATTTTGAACATCAGCACCGGATCAAATGGCGGTCGTCCGCCTTTGCTTCCGTCAGAATACGCCAGAGCCTTCTCCAGGTCAGGGCGGAAGACTTCAAAATCCACAGTCCGGGAAAATGCTTCGACGCGGAAATCTCACAGAAGGGTTGTACATCGAGTTAGATTATGAAAAAGTCTATTTTGTGTAAAAGAAATTTTCGTAAGCTATAAGAAAACCCGATGCAGACAGAGTGTAGCGCAGGCGCGTATGAATTTCCAGCCTCCTGTGGACGGCGTGTTGTAGCCCGTTTTGACGGGGGTCGCATGAGTTCGGATGGGGGCGTCATTCTGGTGAAGCAGGCTGATGACATTCTGGGGCTCAGCCGCCGCTTTGCTGCCTGTTTTCGCGATAAGCGGCATCCCGGCTTTGTGGAATACCGGGTTGAAGACCTTGTCCGTCAGCGGATCATGGGCCTGGCACTGGGCTATGAAGACCTTAATGACCATGACGCTTTACGTCATGATCCTGTCATGGGTCTGGTATCGGGACGTCTGTCAGGAAGCCGGGCCAACTGTGCGGCACTGGCAGGAAAATCCACGCTGAACCGGTTGGAGCGCAGTGGGCACAAGGCAGATCGTTACTGCCGCATCATTGCTGATCATGAGGCCCTGGCTACCCTGTTCGTCACGCTCTTCCTTGACCAGCATGAGCACGCACCCGCCCGGATCGTTCTGGATGTGGATGCCACCGATGACCGTATCCATGGCCATCAGGAAGGCCGCGCCTTTCATGGATATTACGGCCATAACTGCTATCTTCCCCTGTATGTCTTCTGCGGGGACCATCTCCTCAGCGCTACCCTGCGCACGGCAGACAGGGACCCGGGGAAGGAAGCACTGGCAGACATCCGCCGGATCGTGGAGCAGATCAGGAGCCGCTGGCCCCGGGTGCGTATCCTGGTGCGTGGGGACAGCGGTTTCGCCCGGGACAGTCTGATGACATGGTGCGAAGACAACCACGTTGACTTCCTGTTCGGGCTTGCAGGCAACACCCGCCTGTATGACCGGATTGCCTCTTTGTCCGCTGAGGTTCGTGACGAAGCCGCCACGACAGGCAGAGCTGCGCGCGGTTTCGCCTCCTTTGACTGGATCACAAAGGACAGCTGGACGCGCCGCAGGCGGGTCGTGGCCAAGGCCGAATGGCGCCACGGCAACCGCTATCATCGCTTTATTGTCACCACGCTACCGCAGGGAATGTCCGACCCCCGCCATCTCTACGAACAGATTTACTGCGCACGCGGGGATATGGAAAACCGCATCAAGGAATGCCAGATGGATCTGTTCTCAGACAGGACCTCGTCCCACACCATCCGGGCCAACCAGCTCCGGCTGTGGTTCTCGGCCGCAGCCTATGTCCTGCTGACCGCTCTGCAAAGACTGGCCCTTGGCCAGACCAGCCTGGAGACGGCGACCTGTGGCACCATACGCGCACGACTGCTCAAAATCGCGACACGTGTAACGCTCAGCGTCCGTCGGATTGTCCTGTCCATGCCGGACATGTTCCCCTGTCAGCATGAATTCGCCCTCGCTCATGCACGATTGCGAAGGCTCCGGCAGGCCATCTGAAGAAACAGACAGTGCACAGACCACATAGCTTCCACCAACACTGCCTTCTCAGGCCGTGACACCCTCACTGCGTTCAGAACCCGCCGCCAGAAGCAGAATATCGTCAATATTCCAGATCGGGCTCCTGTGGGATGACTGAATTCTACAAAATGACCCGAAATTGCCTCAAGTGTGAGAAATCCGCGTCGAGCTGATCACCAAGCCCGCTCAAGCGGGCAAGCCGTTCTTCAACATCAAAGAAACCCGGCTGCTTCATCTTTCATCATCCCCAATCAACTAAGGGGAAATGGAATCACAGAGCAGACCTCAATACCAGGGGGTTTTTCGAACCCTCCAGCTTATCAAATGCGGGTTGGTAAATCAGCGTGGGCATTCGTGCCTGCATTGCGGCAGCATGGTCTGGATTAGTCTCAAATTGCCCTTTCCAGCGGATAAAAGTGCGGTCACCATCTGTAACAGGCAGTAATCGGATCGTTGAACGATAGTTCCAGATGGGGAGTGCAGATTCAATGATCGAAAATGTTACGGCATAATCCGTATCGGACAGAGCAAGCAGTTGTTCGCGAATAAGGCCGACATCGTCCATCTCAAGCCGCCGAATAGCACCTACGCGATCGCCCGGATCATCCCCTTCAATCTGGCAGCTTTTCACCCCCGGTAACCATTGCCCAATGGATCCGAAATCTCGGAGGAGGGGCCAGACGGATGTAACGGGTGCGTTGAGAATGCTGCTAGCCATAACGTCTATCATCATATTTTCCTGATCGCTGTTGGGTTGTATTAAAGTGACTGGCCACCAGTGACTTCAATTCGCTGACCATTCACCCAGTGCATGTTGTCAGACAAAAGGGCTGCAACGGCTGCACCAATGTCATCCGGCTGCCCGACGCGCCCAAGAGGTGTGATCTCTGCCAGACTTTTATTGACCGCGGAGTTGTCGCGTACCAGCCCACCGCCAAAATCCGAGGCTATGGCGCCGGGTGCCACAGCATTGACGGTAATGCGGCGTTCCCCCAGTTCCTTTGCCATGTAAAGCGAGATTACTTCGGTCGCACCTTTCATGGCCGAGTAGGGCCCATGGTCTGGCAAATAGAAGCGTGTGGCCGCCGAGGTAATGTTGAGAATACGCCCGCCATCACAAATCAGCGGCAGAAGGGCCACTGTCAGCAGATATGGTCCCTTGAAGTGAATGTTGTATTGATTATCAAGTTGTTCGGGCGTTGCTGCATCAAAACGAGTGTGGATGATGTTGCCAGCATTCTGCACAATATATTTTAACGTAGATCCAGCAAATTCTTCGTCAAGAAGTTTTCTGACTTGTGCAGTAAACGCGGCAAAAGTGGTATGGTCTGAAATATCTAATTTCAGCATGCGCAATTTGGCTTTGTCGGTGCTGAGTGCTCTTTCTGCCGCTTGAGCTTCGGCTTCATTAGCGTGATAGGTACCAATCACATTAGTGCCCGCTGCAATCAGATGTTTTGCGATACTATATCCGATCCCGCGATTGGCCCCCGTAACAAGGGCTGCGTAATTCTGGTTCATGATCGTTTTCCTTTGACAAGGTTTGTAAAAAGCAGATGCGTAGGGTGTCTTCCCAAACTTAAGGAACAGTCGGTACAGAAATAGAGTAGTTCGTCAACATTTTATGGAACGGTTGATACATATAAAATTAGTGAAAGAGCAGCCGATGAAAAGATTGGAGTAGCTTATTGATGGCTAGAACTGCGTTTGGCGTTTTTTACTGCGAGGCTGTCCCAGACCTGCATGAGCGTTGTAATGGCTGCATCCAGTTTCTTGGCTTTGTCACCATCTCTGGCTTCGCAGGCCATGCCGTGGAAAAAAGTTGTGAACAGGGTAGGGAGCGTTTCGGTTGTGGGTGAGGCTGTCAGCTTTCCATCTGCCACAGCCCGATCTACACAAGCTTTTATGCCCTTTCGGGTACGTTCTCGTTCAGCAGCTAAAAGCGTCTGCACAGACTGGTTTTCTGGTGAACAATTGCAGGCCCCCAGCACAATCAGGCACCCAGTAGGATGAGAGCGTGTTGTCTGCATGCGGGCGGATCGTCGCAATGTCTGTTCGATGGCATCACGTGGTGCAAGTGTTTCATCCGATAGGGGCGCCATAACCTGCCCGTAAGTTTCCAGATAACGCTGCACAGCTTCACGGAACAGCGCTTCCTTGGAGCCAAACGCAGCGTAAAAACTGGCAGGCGAAATATTACCCATGCAGGCCTTGAGCTGATTTAGTGACGTCGGCTCATAACCCTGCGTCCAGAACAGCGTTAGCGCAGCATCCAGCGCTTTGTCCCGATCAAACTCGCGCGGCCGTCCTGTCCGGGCCATATCTTGTCTCCGTTCGTGTGAAACTCTTTCTATACTAATTGATACGGAAGTAGATTGCCAGAATTACGCGCTGAAACCACCATCAATGGTCTGCATAGCTCCAGTAATGCCACGTGCCGCGTTGCTGGCTAGAAACGACACATAAGCTGCAACATCATCTGCGGAGCCATGCTCCTTGATAGCCATAACGCTATGCATGAGATCTGCTTGTGGGCCATTGGCTGGGTTCATATCCGTATCCGTTGGTCCGGGCTGGATAACATTTACGGTGATATGGCGGTCGCCAAAATCCCGTGCTAAGCCGCGAACCATGCTTTGTAGGGCAGATTTTGTCATGCTGTAAGCAGCCAAACCTTTGAAGGGTACGCGATTGGCATTTGTAGAACCTATCAGAATGATTCGCCCCCCATCCGGCATGGAGCGGGCTGCTTCAACCGTACAATGATAGGCTGCGCGAATATTGATATCTATCATGCGATCGACGTCATCAGGATTGAGTGTCAATGGGTCGCCAGCAATGCATATCCCGGCGTTGAAGACGAAAATGTCGGTAGGGCCAGCATTCCGCGTGACAGAAAGCATTTCTGAACGGTCGGTTGCATCTGCCTGAATAGCTTCTGCTCCAGTTTGGCGGGCAAGATCCTCGGCTTTTGTGCGTGAGCCTGCCCATGTAAAGCGTACTGATGCACCTTCTTTAGCTAAACGTTTGACGATTGCGGCTCCGATCCCTCGGCTGCCACCAATGACGAGAGCCTTTTTGCCTGAAAATTCTGCCATGTCGTATTTCTCCCCATTATGTATCGATCATTACAGAATAGGAGGGTACTAAGATGCAAGCTAATTCTGCATCGAACGTTATGGAATGTCATTTTCTTTTTTTCGCCTTCAGCACTCACGCTGAATTTTTGGTAAACGCCTAAAGCAATCACCATAAATGTGGCGACTATTAATAACGCAGCAGGATAAAGAATATCTTCTGGAGCTTTGCCACTTCTTTCAAAAACGCCAACCAATCCTTCAATAAATACTGCAATAATGATCGTTGTCATGAATTTGGTTAGACTGATTCGAGCTTCACCTAATGATTGCTTTTCTTTGGGCCGCAGTACTTCTTCTTCAATAAAATATTTTGCAACATCAAAAACAGCAATAGCAATAACGACGTAACTAATGGCCTGAACGATTTCTTCTCTCCCATCATCAAGAGAGACTATGAAGGCTGAAACAAGACCTATCGTTCCAGATATAATGAGGAGAGTGGCTAATATTATTAAAAACACACTCGCCACAAAAAATGCTAATCTGGAAATGATTGTTATGGCGTTAATTTGAATGATCCTTCATAAGGTAATTCAGCCATAAGATAACGTTATTTTTGTAAAAAAGTTCCTTACAATTTTACACCCATTTTTTATTCTGGCGGGTATGACTTATAAGCAAACAGGCAATATTCGTGTGGTTTATACTCCTTGTGAGTGTTCGAAACTGGACAATGCCTTGATCGTATAATTGTTTAATAATATAATTATAAAAAACGCATATATAATAAATAATTTATCAAATTTTTGATATGTATCAAAAGATTACCGTCCCATCCTATGATACTTATTGCAGTACGCTAATAAATGGCGCGCGCTTGGTAATTATAAAATTACCAGCCGTTGCTCAATAGATAGCTGATGGAAGGTAAAACTATGAGCACGACATCAGAAAATTCTAAACCTCTCGATGGTATTAAGGTTATTGATTTTGGGGGAGTGCAGTCGGTTCCATCTGCCGCGCAGTTGCTGGCTTGGTATGGCGCGGATGTCATTAAAATTGAGCGTGTAGGTGTGGGCGATATTACGCGCAACCAGTTGCGGGATATTCCGGATGCGGATGCACTCTATTTTACGATGCTGAATTGCAACAAGCGTTCTGTTGAATTGAATACAAAAACGCCAGAAGGTAAGGCGGTATTTGAAAAGTGCATCAAGTGGGCTGATATTCTGCTTGAAAATTTCCGCCCCGGAGCCATGGAGCGTATGGGGTTTACATGGGAATACCTACAGCAGCTTAGGGCCTGTTAGATCTTGAATTTCTTCCCATATTGTAGGGATGGAAGAAGGAGACAGAACAGGCACCTTTACGGACGAGACATGGGCGATCTGGGAACCTCTGATTGAGGCGGTTCGCCCAAGGGGCAAGACGCCGCCCCATGATCTGCGGCGTACGATAGCAGCAATTTTCTGGCGTCATGAGAATGGCGCGAAATGGCGGAGCATCCCCGCTGAACTGGGTCCATGGTGGCGGGCGGCGCAGCTTTTCATCCGCTGGGCGAAACTCGGCGTATGGGAACGCCTGCTCGAACTGGTTCAGGAACAACAGGGAGTGGCGTTCGGAATGACTTTTCTGGATGGTACGAACATCAGGGCTCACCACAAGGCGGCGGGAGCCCAAAAAAGGGGCCTCTTTCGAAGAGCGGGACCATCGTGAAGCACTTGGCCGCTCTCGCGGCGGCTATGGCACGAAAGTCTGCGTGATCGCTGATGGACATGGAAAAGCCTTCGGTTTTGCGCTGGCCCCCGGACAGGCTCATGAACTGCCCCTGGCACCAGCCATGCTCGACAACCTTCCCGCCATTCCCCTGTGGGTAGTGGCGGACAAGGGCTATGCGTCGAATGCCTTTCGTGAACGGATATGGGACATGGGAGCCCGGCCCGCCATTCCTGCGAAACGACGCGATGGGCCGGTCGCCTGCCCAAAATGGGCCTATCGGTGTCGACATCTTGTCGAGAACCTCTGGGCTCGCCTCAAGGAGTGGCGCGCTGTCGCAACCAGATACGAGAAAACCGCAGCGTCGTTCCTGGCCGTCATACACATCGCTGCAGCCGCAGACTGGATCAAGTGCTAACAGGCCCTAATCCTCGTCTGATCTACGGCACAGTTAAAGGGTTTGGTGATAATTCCCCGTGGGCGGGGGTGAGCGCATATGAAAATGTTGCACAATGTGCAGGCGGTGCAACATCCACAACTGGTTATTGGAATGGTACGCCACTTGTTGATGGTCAGGCACCGGGTAATAATAATGGACCTTTGGTAAGTGCAGCAGCTTTGGGTGATAGTAATACCGGTAACCATTTGCTGATTGGCGTGCTGGCAGCTCTGTTTGGCCGTGAACGGACAGGGAAGGGCCAGAAAATCAGCGTTTCTATGCAGGATGCTGTGCTGAACCTATGCCGTGTTAAGCTGCGTGATCAGCAGAGGTTGGAACGTGTAGGATATCTGGAAGAGTATCCGCAATATCCAAATGGCAAATTTGGAGACACAGTGCCTCGTGGCGGGAATGCTGGCGGCGGTGGTCAGCCTGGCTGGATCTTGAAGTGCAAGGGCTGGGAAACTGACGATAACGCCTATATTTATTGCACTGTGCAAGAACAGGATTGGGGCCCAACCTGTGATGCTATAGGCAAACCTGAATGGGCGACGGATCCCAAATACAATACGGCAAAAGCCCGTGAAACGCACATGTTTGAAATTTTTGCCGCGATTGAAAAAGCTATTGCGGATAAAACAAAATATGAAGCAGTGGCGCATCTGGCCAAGTATCGTGTGCCTTGTTCACCAGTGTTGTCCATGAAAGAAATTGCCGAGGCTCCAGATCTGCGTGAATCTGGAACAATTGTTGAAGTGCAGCAGCCGAAGCGCGGTTCTTTCCTGACGATTAATCCAATTAAATTCAGCGGTTTCACGCCCGAAATCAAGGCAGCCCCCTTGCTAGGGCAGCATACGGATGAGGTGCTGGCTGAACTAGGTTACACGGCTGAAGAAATCAAAAACCTGCGTGATAAGAAAATTACCAGCGCATAACGCAGCCATTGTGAAAAGTGACTGCATCTTAGAGTGTTAAATCTACCAGATATAAATTCCTGCATGGTTCTGCCTTAGAGCATCCTCCATGCAGGAACGAGGAAAAAATTATGACAGACCAGACAACGCCAAGCACTCTGACAGATGGTTTCCATCTTGTTATTGAAGCCCTCAAGCTCAACAATATTTCCACAATGTTTGGTGTTGTCGGTATTCCGATTACGGATCTAGCTCGCCTTAGCCAAGCTGAAGGTATGCGGTTCATTAGTTTTCGTCATGAACAGCCTGCAGGCTATGCCGCAGCAATTAGTGGGTATCTTACAAAAACGCCGGGTGTGTGTTTAACAACATCTGCCCCCGGTTTTTTAAATGGTCTTGTGGCAGCAGCAAATGCCAACACAAACGGCTTTCCAATGATTCTGATCAGCGGATCAAGTAACCGTGCCATTGTTGATCTTCAGCAAGGGGATTACGAAGAACTTGATCAAATGAATGCGGCCAAACCTTTTGTAAAAGCTGCGTATCGGATTGATCGGTCAGAAGATATAGGCACCGGGGTGGCGCGTGCCATCCGTACAGCAGTCTCTGGGCGCCCTGGTGTTGTGTATCTTGATCTGCCCGCAGCCGTGCTGAGTGCAACAGTGGATGCTCAAGTCGGGCAGGCATCCTTGGTTAAGGTTGTTGATGCAACGGCTCCGCAGCGTCCAACGGATGAAGCGATTGAACGTGCAGCCAGTCTGTTGGCTACGGCAAAGCGCCCTTTAATCCTGTTGGGGAAAGGCGCCGCTTATGCGCAGGCAGACATAGCTATTCGTGATCTCGTTGAAAAGACTGGCATTCCGTTCCTGCCCATGTCCATGGCAAAAGGTTTGCTGCCCGATGGGCACCCGTTATCTGCTGCTTCTGCGCGGTCTTTAGGCTCAGGACCCATTGATTTGATTGCGGAAATCTGATTCAGCCTCTGTGAGGAGACTGAAGATGAGTGACCTGTATTGGCTGACCGAGGAACAGATGGATCGTCTGCGGCCCTTTTTCCCGAAGAGCCATGGCAAACCTCGCGTTGATGACCGTCGTGTGTTGAGTGGGATCATTTTCGTGAACAGAAATGGTCTGCGCTGGCGTGATGCCCCCCGGGAATACGGTCCACACAAGACGCTCTACAACCGCTGGAAGCGCTGGAGTGCTATGGGGATCTTCATCCGCATGATGGAGGGATTGGCTACTGGCAAGGCAGAGCCTCAGACAATCATGATTGATGCGACCTATCTCAAGGCCCATCGCACGGCTTCGAGCCTGCGGTTAAAAAAGGGGGCCCAGGCCGTTTGATCGGGCGGACCAAAGGCGGGATGAATACGAAGCTGCATGCTGTCACTGACCGGAACGGACGTCCGCTCAACTTCTTCATGACAGCAGGTCAGATCAGTGATTATACTGGTGCCGCTGCCCTTCTGGACAGTCTCCCATCAGCCGAATGGATGCTGGCAGACCGGGGCTACGACGCTGACTGGTTCAGAGAGGCCCTGGAGGAGAAAGGGATCAAACCCTGTATTCCTGGTCGAAAATCTCGCGCAAAACCGGTCAAATACGACAAACGGAAATACAAAAGACGCAACCGTATCGAGATCATGTTCGGCAGGCTCAAGGACTGGAGACGGGTCGCAACACGCTATGACAGATGCCCGACCGTCTTCTTCTCCGCAGTCTGCCTCGCCGCAACCGTCTTGTTCTGGCTATGAGTCCTGAGCCTAAGGCCCCTGCACCGGGAAGCTGGCTGGCACGGATGCTGGCCCGCAAGCCCCGTATGCTGGTAGCCATTGCGCTGGCCAACAGGATGGCACGAGCCATCTGGGCCATGGCAACAAAACAGGAGGATTATCGGGATCCGGCCCTGTCCGTGGCAGCCTGAGCGATGGCTCGGCTCCCGCGGATGGAACCGGTAGGGGTGTGAGAGGGCGATGACCTGAATGGGCGCATGATCGTCTGATCCGGATCGGAAAAACCAGTGGATTTCTCTGTGCTTTAAAGCACGCCTGTGAGATTTGGATCTGATCCGCTGATCACCATACTGGCCAGTGGCTTCTGAAAGGCCACATCAACAGGCCTTACAGAAGACCGCACACGATCACACGTCAATATGGGTCAGAAAACTCTTGCATAACGGACGGCAACCATATGTGGACGGCTCCCCCTTGCAAGGGGCTAGGCAAGAAAATGATCGGATCTTTGCTTCCATATGTCCGGCCTGTTGATGCGGCCATAGGGTCGCTGGCCAAGATGGCTTCCGCAGCGTGAGCCCCAAACACAGAAGCGGTCTTTGATGACCACTGGTTGCCACGGGTTTTCTCACGCCATGGATCGATCGATCACACCATCTGCTCTATTACTTGCAAGCCACGACCTCAGCTCGGCACGAGAGCGTCAAATGTCAGCGCATCGTGCCAGGCTAAGCTCAAACAGCAGCTGCGCCGGGTTGCTGCAGAAGGCGCTTATAGTGTTCGCCGCTGACCATCAGTTTCCAGGCAATCCGCGCAATCTTATTGGCAAGGGCCACCGCTGCGAGTTTCGGTTTTTTGCGCTCCAGCAATTCACGTAACCAAGATGAGGCATTCTTCCCATTGGTCCGCCGGGCATGCGACACGACTGCGGTCGCGCCAACCACCAGCGTGCTTCGCAAGACCTCATCGCCAGCGCGTGTGATTCTGCCAAGCCTTGTTTTTCCACCGGTTGAGTGATCCCTGGGCGTCAATCCGATCCAGGCCGCAAAGGCTCGACCCGATTTGAACAGATGCGGATCAGGCGTTTTCATCATCAGCAGCGCTGCGCCGATCGGGCCAACGCCCGGAATTTTCGCAAGACGCTGACTGCATTCGTTGGCGCGGTGCCATGCCATCACCTTGCCCTCAAGCTGTTCGATTTCACCTTGCAATTCAGCATATTCCTTTGCGTGAAGGGCAAACAACTCGCGCGTCAATGTGGGCAGGCTTTCGTCCGCAGCGATCCGATCAAGGAGTGCCTCAATCCGGCACATGCCTTTGGGCGCCGTGATCCCAAACTCGGCAGCATATCCCCGGATCGTATTGGCGAGCTGTGTGCGGTTCCGGATAAGTCGTGCCCGCATTCCAATCAGCATCAACGCTGCCTGCTCTTCCTCGCTCTTGAGCGGGACGAACCGCATTGTAGGCCGACTCATCGCTTCACAGAGGGCTTCCGCGTCGGCGGCATCGTTTTTCCCGCGCTTGACATAAGGCTTCACGAGCTGCGGCGCGATCAGCTTCACTGTGTGTCCCAGACACGAGAGCACCCGCCCCCAGTAATGGGAGGCGCCACAGGCCTCAATCGCGATTTCAATCGGGGGCAGTTTCTCAAAAAACTTTACCATCTCCCGGCGGGATAGCTTCCTGCGCAAAACAGGCTGCTCCTTCGCGTTTACACCGTGCAATTGGAAAACACTTTTTGACGTGTCCATGCCAATACGGATAATTTGTTCCATGGGTGGCCTCCTCTGTGAATTCTGCAACGACTTCACCTTGGCACATCGCGATGCCGTTGGGAGCCGTCCACCCCATCACAGAAGAAATCCCAGTGCCAGTTATCAATTTCGCCACGTAGGCCTGCGGTTACTTCCCAGTCATTTTCATCCATTGTCATGACAGGGGAATAGCCATTTGGATAAATGGCAGCGTAGGCTGGATAATTATCCAAAGAACTGGCTGTGCGATAATTTTGGAATGATTCTGCATGCCGGTGCGCATAAGTGGCCACTGCATAAGCTTCCAGATTATCCAGTATATGATATCCGGCTTTTACAGCTACAGTTTCGCGCGTTTGTTCAGGCTGGCCTACGGCGTGTCGTCAGTTAAGCCCTGAGAGTGGCACGTGAGGGTTGTACTTTGTGTCTGCGTGTGCTGACTGTTTTCCTGTTTTTTTTGGGGAGACAGACAGATGCGGCGCTATAGTTTACGCGATGACCAGTGGGAGCGGATAAAGGATCTTCTTCCTGGTCGAGAAGGCTATGTCGGCGGCACTGCGGTGAACAACCGTCTGTTCGTGGAGGCGGTGCTGTATCGCTATCGCGCCGGTATTCCATGGCGCGACCTTCCTGCCCGTTTCGGTGACTGGAAAAACGTGGAGGGTTCTAAAAACCCCCTGGTTTTGAGGTCTTCTGTATGATTCTATTTCTTCTGCGTTGATTGAGGGAATGGCGATATGAAGCAGTCTGGTTTCTTTGATGTTGAAGAGCGTCTTGCCCGGCTGAGTGGGCTTGGCGATCAGCTCGAAGCGTTTTCCCGGACTGTGGATTTTGAAGCGTTCCGTCCTGATCTGGACAAGGCCCTGGCGTATTCCGATGGAAGCAAGGGCGGACGACCGCCATTTGATCCTGTGCTGATGTTCAAGATCCTGGTGATCCAGACGCTCAACAATTTGTCTGATGAGCGGACAGAGTATCTGATCAACGACCGCCTGTCGTTCATGCGCTTTCTGGGATTGGGGCTGTCGGACCGCGTGCCGGATGCCAAAACGGTCTGGCTGTGTCAAAAGCGTTTGACACAGGCGGGTGCCATTGAAAGGCTGTTTGACCGATTTGACGCGACCCTGCGGAACGCCGGTTATCTCCCGATGTCCGGCCAGATCCTGGATGCAACACTGGTGGCTGCTCCAAAGCAGCGCAATACGAACGCTGAGAAAGCGGATCTCCGGGCAGGACGTATTCCAGAAGACTGGCAGGACAAGCCCGCAAAGAGGTCGCATAAGGATCGTCATGCGCGCTGGACACTGAAGTTCACGAAGGCGAAGCGGCAGGATGATGGAACCATGCCATCCAGCGATCTCGCCATCCCGTTCTTTGGCTATAAATCGCATGTTTCCATCGATCGGAAATACCGGTTCATCCGCAAATGGAAAACAACGCATGCCGCTGCCAGTGATGGCGCGCGATTGAGAGAGGGGCTTCTGGATAAAACCAATACGGCCTCAAGTGTCTGGGCCGACACGGCCTATCGCTCAAAAGCCAACGAAGACTTCATGGAAAAGCAGGGCTTTGTCTCCAAGGTTCATCGCAAAAAGCCGCATCTCAACCCTATGCCCCGGCATATCCAGAAATCAAATGCTGGAAAGTCGGTCATCCGCTCGCGTGTCGAGCATGTCTTTGCCGATCAGAAGTCACAGACGGGGCTGTTTGTCCGGACTGTCGGTATCAGTCGAGCCACCATGAGGATCGGGCTCGCCAATATCGTCTACAATATGCGCCGCCTCCTCTTCCTCGAAAGATTGAACGCGAGCGCATAGCCATCCAGCGAGAGACAACTCCCAATCTGCTCAAAACGCAGACTGGACGCCATCGCAAAAACCGTCAATCAAATCGCCAAAACCCAGAAATTACCGGCCAAGCACATCAATCAAGAGTTCTTCGATCCCTCCACGTGCACCGGCGTCTGCGCCGCTGGTGTGAAAGCGGCGTCATCGAACGGATATTTCGTTATCTGGCCGCTGATTACGACAACGAATACATGATGATCGACAGCACAATTGTCCGAGCGCATCAGCATAGTGCCGGAGCTCTCAAAAAAGGGGCACGGATCAGGCCATCGGACGATCACGAGGCGGGCTAACTACAAAGATCCATGCCATCTGCGACGCTCTGGGCAATCCAGTGGAACTCGGCATCACACCGGGACAGGATGCCGATATCACCCAGGCAGAACCACTTCTGGAAAACATCGAACCGGATGCTTTCCTTGCTGACAAGGCGTATGACGCGGACAGGTTGATCGATCGGCTGATACAGCGCGGGATTACCCCGGTCATCCCGCCAAAACGCAACAGAACGACACGACGGAAAACCGATTTTTCTCTCTACCGCGAACGGAACCTTGTTGAGAGGTTCTTCAATAAACTCAAGCAGTTTCGCGCTATCGCAACCCGCTACGATAAACTGAAATCGACCTTCCTCGCAGCCGTGCAGTTCGCCTCAATCATCATCCTGCTTAACTGACGACACGCCGTAAGAGAGAGATACTTTTATTTTAAGCAGAGCGTGCTTTTGTTTCTACCATTTTCTGATCATCGATCAGATAGGGGCCTGCAGCACGGATAGTCATGGAAAGAATACCCATTTTGCCATGGCGCAGATGCTCACCAAGAGGCAGCACAGCGTTACCATTGGTCCATGCGCAATCGGTCCAATCGGTAGCGTGCCAACCTTCGGGCTTTTCAGCCTGAAGATGTGTTGTGATATCATACTGCTGCTTGGTAGAAAGCAGGTGTATATCTGTAACAGCAACCCCCATGTAACGGCGATCATCCACAAACGGCCCGATAACATCAGCCGGGCGGCTGGCGCGTGAGATAATGCGGACAGACTGGATGCCGGAAGGCAGCATAAAGCTGTAGTGTTGGCCGTTGTGGCGCATTGGGCGAATAACTGCGCCTGTTTGTGTAATCAGGTGCAGGTCAGGATCATTGGTCTGTTCCTGCGTGAGAACAGGAACTTCACGGCTGATAACACTATTTTCCCGGCATTCCAGTTTGCGGAAAAGTGCTTCCACAAATGCGCGATCAACACACAGCGGGGCTGCGGCATCATCTTCCCAAGAGCGGGTTTTACCACCGAGTGTGACAACGGAGCCTTCCTGACGGAAGGAACGGCGGTTCCCTGTATCCAGATAGCTTTCGGTCAGCATGCCATCAGATGTGATAACAGAATGCTGTTCTGTTTCCACATGGTAGTAATTGTAAGACGTGATGGATTTGTCGTAGAAGATAGAAACACCATTTACCAGCATACGAGCAGGCACAAACTTGCCTTCAAAGAACAGGCAATGTTCTGGCGTAATCAGCATGTCCTTGTAGGGTACGCCTTCTGCAATGGCATCTTTCAGAATACGAACAGGGTATCCTGCCTCATCATCCAGCAGGCCAGCGCGCACTGTTGCATGGGTTTTACCAACCCAGACCACGGGGTGGGTGACTTCCTTGTTGTTCTTCCAATCAAACGCAACAACCTGATCACCAATCTGGAGGTTTTCAACCGCCACATCGCCTTCTGGTGTACGGATCATGCTGCCAGAGAGGAAGCAGACTTCATAATTCAGCCAACCATCAGAGCCATCGGCCAGCGTGAAGCCATAATTACTGACACCAACAATGTTCAACGTGATGTTGTTGCCATTGCTCAGGGTCAATTGCACCTGATCTGCACTGGGATAGGTTACAGCAGAGACATCTGCCGCTTTTACGCCTGCCAGCTCAATGCTGTCCGAATTGCTTGCAGAAGCACCATTGAACCCGCTGATAACAGTGTGGAGCGTGCCGCCAGATGCTAGGCCAGAGATAACCAGCCCAGTGGTGGTGTCACCCTGCAGGTCTACAGAACCGCCAGCGTTGTTCCAGATAGTTGCAGAACCACCATCTTCAATAGTGACGGTGCCGGAAATGGTTGCGCCGCTAGAGCATAATCCGATCTAATAGGTTCATTTTAAGATTCCCATACTGGTCGAAATCTGATTCATACTATGTGCCGGTATGGAGGCCGGCCCGTATGACCCGAGCCCTGTCTGCTGACCTTCGCCGCCGCACGATTGCGGCTGTTGCCTCTGGCATGACCCGTCGTGCGGCGGCGGTTCGTTTTGGTGTGTCTTCGTCGAGCGTTATCCGCTGGGTTGCTGAGTGGCAGGCCAGCGGTCGTGACCATGCGCTTAAACAGGGCGGCGATCGCCGTTCTCACCGGATTGAAGCGTGGTCAACCTTCCTGCTGGCCGCGATTGAAACAAAGGCCGATATTTCCCTTGTCGAACTGGCGGAGACACTTGCAGCGGAACACGGTGTCCGCTTTGCGCCGAGCACGATCTGGCGCTGTCTCGACCGTCACGACATGACCATCAAAAAAAACGGCGCACGCCAGCGAGCAGACACGGCCCGACGTCGCACAGCAGCGCGAGGCCTGGTTTGACAGCCAGCCTGACCTTGATCCGACCCGTCTGATCTTCATCGACGAAACAGCCGTCTCAACGAAGATGGCTCGCCTGCGGGGGCGGTCACAACGGGGCACGCGCTGTCGGATGTCCGTGCCCCACGGGCACTGGAAAACCACGACGTTCATCGGCGGGCTGCGCCTCTCCGGCATGACAGCACCGATGATGCTGGACGGCCCAATGACCGGCGAATGGTTTGCCGCCTATACCCGCAAGGTGCTCGTTCCAACCTTATCACCGGGAGACGTCGTCATTCTGGACAATCTGCCCGCCCATAAAGGAGCCGTTGCCCGCGAGGCTGTGGAGGCAGTCGGCGCCAGGTTGTTGTTCCTGCCGCCCTACAGTCCTGATTTCAACCCGATCGAAAACATCTTCGCCAAAATGAAGGCGTGGATCAGACGGGTGGCACCGCGAACCCTCGACGCTCTTCAAAATACCGTCTGTGGAGCAATTGACGATATCTCTCATCGCCAGGCCGCCGCGTGCTTCACCGCCGCTGGATATGAACCAGACTGATCGGATTATGCTCTAGCAGCACTGATCTGCCCGCCATTGGCAACGGTGGTTGTGCCCAGAATGCTGTTGGCATCTGCATAAACATTACCACCGCTATTAACGGTCGTGCCTGTGGCTGTGCCGCCGGAGGTAATTTCTATAACACCGCTGTTATTAACGGTTGTGTTGGAAGCCGTGCCAGCGACAGCCAGCCCCCCATTGCTGGACACGATCGTGCCGGACGCAACGGCACCACTGTTTACAGCGAGGGAACCATTTGTTTCCACCGTAACATTGTTGGCGGAAGCCCCAGCACTCACGACTGCCAGGCCACTGTTTTCAACTGTCGCTGAGTTCAGAACACCATTTGCATCAACATAGGCAGAGCCACCATTGATGGTACCGCCTGTGGCTGTGCCGCCGGAGGTAATTTCTATAACACCGCCGCCACTAACAGTTGTGTTAGAAGCCGAGCCGTAAACACCTACACCTACACCAGCACCGCTGGAAACCACAGTGCTGGTAGCAACACCGCCGCTTTGAATAGCAAGATTATTGCCAGATTGCAGAGTGGTATTTGAAAGCTGTGCGCCAGACTGTACGATAATGGTCGCGCTTCCGGCTAAGGGGGTTTCGTTTGTGTCTGACGCACCACTTCCTAAAACAAGTGTGCCGCCACTACGGCGTGTCGTCAGTTAAGCAGGATGATGATTGAGGCGAACTGCACGGCTGCGAGGAAGGTCGATTTCAGTTTATCGTAGCGGGTTGCGATAGCGCGAAACTGCTTGAGTTTATTGAAGAACCTCTCAACAAGGTTCCGTTCGCGGTAGAGAGAAAAATCGGTTTTCCGTCGTGTCGTTCTGTTGCGTTTTGGCGGGATGACCGGGGTAATCCCGCGCTGTATCAGCCGATCGATCAACCTGTCCGCGTCATACGCCTTGTCCGCAAGGAAAGCATCCGGTTCGATGTTTTCCAGAAGTGGTTCTGCCTGGGTGATATCGGCATCCTGTCCCGGTGTGATGCCGAGTTCCACTGGATTGCCCAGAGCGTCGCAGATGGCATGGATCTTTGTAGTTAGCCCGCCTCGTGATCGTCCGATGGCCTGATCCGTGCCCCTTTTTTGAGAGCTCCGGCACTATGCTGATGCGCTCGGACAATTGTGCTGTCGATCATCATGTATTCGTTGTCGTAATCAGCGGCCAGATAACGAAATATCCGTTCGATGACGCCGCTTTCACACCAGCGGCGCAGACGCCGGTGCACGTTTTTCCAGTCACCGAAACGGGCAGGAAGGTCGCGCCATGGAATACCCGCGCGATAGCGATACAGCACCGCCTCCACGAACAGACGGTTGTTCACCGCAGTGCCGCCGACATAGCCTTCTCGACCAGGAAGAAGATCCTTTATCCGCTCCCACTGGTCATCGCGTAAACTATAGCGCCGCATCTGTCTGTCTCCCCAAAAAAACGGGAAAACAGTCAGCACACGCAGACACAAAGTACAACCCTCACGTGCCACTCTCAGGGCTTAACTGACGACACGCCGTAGAACCCCACATAAAATGTGGAGGGGAGTTGTAGGCGCTAATCGTCCCACCATTAAGCGTAACTTTGGTTTCGCTGGCGCCGGCTGAAAACGTTGCTGTCGCACCGGTATTGATTGTCGCGCTGGTGAGGCTGCCGCCACCGCTAATGAGTAAGCTGTTTCCAGACTGCAAAACCACGTTGGAAAGGCTGGCGCCATCATCAACGATAATAGAGGCACTGCCGGCTAAAGGGGATTCACTACGATCAATGGCGCCGCTTTTTAACTCCAGACGGCCCCCGGCAGAACCCCAGTTAAAAGTTAAACCACCCGAGACATTATTATACGAAACGATGGAGCCGCCGTTAAGAACGGCACCACCACTAATGATACCATTATTATATACAGTAACGGAGGCGCCACTATCGATGATGTGGGTGCCTGTCCACGAACCGCCAGCCTCAATAATGACAGACGAAAAAGTATCCCCATAATATGTATTATTTGGACCTGACGGGATGGTGCCTTGCCCACCTACGGCCCCATCAATCCATAATACGCCGCTTGTAACGCCTGTCATTCGGGTTATTTCCTTAAAGATTATTCAAACAAATTGTCTGTTGTGGGTGAAGCTTCCATCTGCGGAATCAATAAGGACAGCGGATGGTTAAACTCTTCACAATGGTAAATGTAGAGGGTTTGCTAACAAACAGAAATTGAAAAAAAGTTGTCATCCATCAACGGTTTGGTTTTTTCAAAACGACAGCTTAAAATAAATTTATATGTCTGGTATGCTAAATTTTAACCTTGATAAGGGATTCCGCTGGAATGATGAAGGTGGCTAAACTGCCTGACCTACGCATACATATGAAATTACGCCATTTTCGGCTGGTAGAAATGCTGGTTGCAACCAAAAGCATTCGCCTGGCTGCAGAGCGTCTTAATATCACGCCAGCTGCTGTTTCAAAATCTTGCCTGGAATTAGAAAATATTCTGGGTATGAAACTTTTTATTAGAAACAAAGGAGGTCTGATTCCAGATCCTATTTGTGAACGCTTTATTATTGCAGGCAGAAGAATTGATTCCGAACTCAAAAACCTTACAGCCGACATTATGCTGTATGAAGAAAGTTTTCATGGAAGTGTAAGAATTGGCTTTCAAGCAACATTGTCGCGGATTTCTTCTGTGATGGGGTGGACGGCTCCCAACGGCATCGCGATGTGCCAAGGTGAAGTCGTTGCAGAATTCACAGAGGAGGCCACCCATGGAACAAATTATCCGTATTGGCATGGACACGTCAAAAAGTGTTTTCCAATTGCACGGTGTAAACGCGAAGGAGCAGCCTGTTTTGCGCAGGAAGCTATCCCGCCGGGAGATGGTAAAGTTTTTTGAGAAACTGCCCCCGATTGAAATCGCGATTGAGGCCTGTGGCGCCTCCCATTACTGGGGGCGGGTGCTCTCGTGTCTGGGACACACAGTGAAGCTGATCGCGCCGCAGCTCGTGAAGCCTTATGTCAAGCGCGGGAAAAACGATGCCGCCGACGCGGAAGCCCTCTGTGAAGCGATGAGTCGGCCTACAATGCGGTTCGTCCCGCTCAAGAGCGAGGAAGAGCAGGCAGCGTTGATGCTGATTGGAATGCGGGCACGACTTATCCGGAACCGCACACAGCTCGCCAATACGATCCGGGGATATGCTGCCGAGTTTGGGATCACGGCGCCCAAAGGCATGTGCCGGATTGAGGCACTCCTTGATCGGATCGCTGCGGACGAAAGCCTGCCCACATTGACGCGCGAGTTGTTTGCCCTTCACGCAAAGGAATATGCTGAATTGCAAGGTGAAATCGAACAGCTTGAGGGCAAGGTGATGGCATGGCACCGCGCCAACGAATGCAGTCAGCGTCTTGCGAAAATTCCGGGCGTTGGCCCGATCGGCGCAGCGCTGCTGATGATGAAAACGCCTGATCCGCATCTGTTCAAATCGGGTCGAGCCTTTGCGGCCTGGATCGGATTGACGCCCAGGGATCACTCAACCGGTGGAAAAACAAGGCTTGGCAGAATCACACGCGCTGGCGATGAGGTCTTGCGAAGCACGCTGGTGGTTGGCGCGACCGCAGTCGTGTCGCATGCCCGGCGGACCAATGGGAAGAATGCCTCATCTTGGTTACGTGAATTGCTGGAGCGCAAAAAACCGAAACTCGCAGCGGTGGCCCTTGCCAATAAGATTGCGCGGATTGCCTGGAAACTGATGGTCAGCGGCGAACACTATAAGCGCCTTCTGCAGCAACCCGGCGCAGCTGCTGTTTGAGCTTAGCCTGGCACGATGCGCTGACATTTGACGCTCTCGTGCCGAGCTGAGGTCGTGGCTTGCAAGTAATAGAGCAGATGGTGTGATCGATCGATCCATGGCGTGAGAAAACCCGTGGCAACCAGTGGTCATCAAAGACCGCTTCTGTGTTTGGGGCTCACGCTGCGGAAGCCATCTTGGCCAGCGACCCTATGGCCGCATCAACAGGCCGGACATATGGAAGCAAAGATCCGATCATTTTCTTGCCTAGCCCCTTGCAAGGGGGAGCCGTCCACATATGGTCATCAAAGACCGCTTCTGTGTTTGGGGCTCACGCTGCGGAAGCCATCTTGGCCAGCGACCCTATGGCCGCATCAACAGGCCGGACATATGGAAGCAAAGATCCGATCATTTTCTTGCCTAGCCCCTTGCAAGGGGGAGCCGTCCACATATGGTTGCCGTCCGTTATGCAAGAGTTTTCTGACCCATATTGACGTGTGATCGTGTGCGGTCTTCTGTAAGGCCTGTTGATGTGGCCTTTCAGAAGCCACTGGCCAGTATGGTGATCAGCGGATCAGATCCAAATCTCACAGGCGTGCTTTAAAGCACAGAGAAATCCACTGGTTTTTCCGATCCGGATCAGACGATCATGCGCCCATTCAGGTCATCGCCCTCTCACACCCCTACCGGTTCCATCCGCGGGAGCCGAGCCATCGCTCAGGCTGCCACGGACAGGGCCGGATCCCGATAATCCTCCTGTTTTGTTGCCATGGCCCAGATGGCTCGTGCCATCCTGTTGGCCAGCGCAATGGCTACCAGCATACGGGGCTTGCGGGCCAGCATCCGTGCCAGCCAGCTTCCCGGTGCAGGGGCCTTACGGCTGGCCCAGTTCACCTGGGTCATGGCGCCCATGATGAGAAGCCTGCGGATATCAGCCTGCCCGGCTTTTGATATCTTCCCCAGCCTTTCCTTTCCGCCAGATGAGAACTGACGGGGCACCAGCCCCAGCCACGCAGCAAAGTCGCGCCCGCGCCGGAAGCTCTGCAGGTCAGGCGCAAAAGCTTCAATCGCAAGAGCGGTCAGAGGACCCACTCCAGGCATGCTCTGCAATCTGCAGGTGTTTTCACTTTCCTGGGCAAGCATCCTGATCTTCTTTGTTCTGACATCAATCCGCACACTCTGCTCCGAAATCTGTCGCAGCAGATCAAGGCATTCCTGCTTCACAGCCTCTGGCAGAACCGCCTCATCCAGCAATGCTTCAATGTGTCTGATATGCGCAATCCCCTGTGGCACGACGAGACCGAATTCATACAGAACGGCACGCAGGGCATTCACCAGTTCCGTGCGCTGGTGCACCAGACGCTGCCGGGCCCGGAAAAGAACGCCACGCGCCTGCTGCGCTTCAGTGCGTGGTTCGACAAAGCGCATTTCCGGCTGACGGGCCGCAATGACGATCGCTTCCGCATCAGCAGCATCGTTCTTCTGGCGCTTCACGAAAGGCTTCACATACTGCGGAGCGATCAGTCTGACCTCGTGACCAGCTCCTGCCAGTTCGCGAGCCCAGTAATGCGCGCTCCCGCACGCTTCAAGAACGACCAGAGCAGGCGGCTGCGTGGCCATGAACTGCATAAACTGCTGACGACGCAGCTTTTTGCGAAACATCACCTCGCCCGCACGCGAAGCTACATGAACCTGGAAAATGTTCTTTGCCAGATCAACGCCTATCACTGTATCCTTCATCTGCCGTCCTTTCGCGCAGTCGTTTCTTCCAACGACCATTCTGGCACATTGCGATGCCGTGCGGGGAGGACGGCAACCACCCCATCTCACACTTGAGGCAATTTCAGGTCATTTTGTAGAGTTCAGTCATCCCACAGGAGCCCGATCTGGAATATTGACGATATTCTGCTTCTGGCGGCGGGTTCTGAACGCAGTGAGGGTGTCACGGCCTGAGAAGGCAGTGTTGGTGGAAGCTATGTGGTCTGTGCACTGTCTGTTTCTTCAGATGGCCTGCCGGAGCCTTCGCAATCGTGCATGAGCGAGGGCGAATTCATGCTGACAGGGGAACATGTCCGGCATGGACAGGACAATCCGACGGACGCTGAGCGTTACACGTGTCGCGATTTTGAGCAGTCGTGCGCGTATGGTGCCACAGGTCGCCGTCTCCAGGCTGGTCTGGCCAAGGGCCAGTCTTTGCAGAGCGGTCAGCAGGACATAGGCTGCGGCCGAGAACCACAGCCGGAGCTGGTTGGCCCGGATGGTGTGGGACGAGGTCCTGTCTGAGAACAGATCCATCTGGCATTCCTTGATGCGGTTTTCCATATCCCCGCGTGCGCAGTAAATCTGTTCGTAGAGATGGCGGGGGTCGGACATTCCCTGCGGTAGCGTGGTGACAATAAAGCGATGATAGCGGTTGCCGTGGCGCCATTCGGCCTTGGCCACGACCCGCCTGCGGCGCGTCCAGCTGTCCTTTGTGATCCAGTCAAAGGAGGCAAAGCCGCGCGCCGCTTTGCCTGTCGTGGCGGCTTCGTCACGAACCTCAGCGGACAAAGAGGCAATCCGGTCATACAGGCGGGTGTTGCCTGCAAGCCCGAACAGGAAGTCAACGTGGTTGTCTTCGCACCATGTCATCAGACTGTCCCGGGCGAAACCGCTGTCCCCACGCACCAGGATACGCACCCGGGGCCAGCGGCTCCTGATCTGCTCCACGATCCGGCGGATGTCTGCCAGTGCTTCCTTCCTCGGGTCCCTGTCTGCCGTGCGCAGGGTAGCGCTGAGGAGATGGTCCCCGCAGAAGACATACAGGGGAAGATAGCAGTTATGGCCGTAATATCCATGAAAGGCCCGGCCTTCCTGATGGCCATGGATACGGTCATCGGTGGCATCCACATCCAGAACGATCCGGGCGGGTGCGCGCTCATGCTGGTCCATGAAAAGCGTCACGAACAGGGTAGCCAGGGCCTCATGATCAGCAATGATGCGGCAGTAACGATCTGCCTGCTGCCCACTGCGCTCTAGCCGGTTCAGCGTGGATTTGCCAGCCAATGCTGCGCAGTTTGCCCGGCCTCCTGACAGACGGCCCGAGGCCAGACCAAAGATCAGATCATGCCGCAGGGCATCGTGATCATTGAGATCTTCATAGCCCAGTGCCAGGCCCATGATCCGCTGACGGACAAGGTCTTCAACCCGGTATTCCACAAAGGCAGGATGCCGCTTATCGCGAAAACAGGCAGCAAAGCGGCGGCTGAGACCCAGAATGTCATCAGCCTGCTTCACCAGAATGACGCCCCCATCCGAACTCATGCGACCCCCGTCAAAACGGGCCACAACACGCCGTCCACAGGAGGCTGGAAACTCATACACGCCTGCGCTACACTCTGTCTGCATCGGGTTTTCTTATAGCTTATGAAAAATTCTTTTACACAAAATAGACTTTTTCATAATCTAACCCGATGTACAACCCTTCCGTGAGATTTCCGCGTTGTTGCAGGACCCAATTGTAAGAAGCGTTGCCAAAATAAAAAAGACACATCCCAGCCTGAATTTGACACTTGAATATGCATCGCGCCAGCAGCTTTTGTCTGGATTGGCCGCGAACCACTATGATTTTGTTTTTGTAAATCTTGCAGATATTCCGCCAAATCAGCGTTTTGGTATCCAGAAATTGGGTACGGAACAATATGTTGTTGCAACAACAAAAGAAACTTTTTCAATCCTTGATGTTCTTGAAAAATGGGAGGAATTTTCTGCTGGAATATGGGTTATTCCTATATCCGGCATGGCCATGAGAGATCGGTTTGATAGTGTTTTGGCTGCAAGAGGGCTTTCTCTTCCTTCGCGACGTATCGAAATAAATTCTGTTGTGGGGGGGGAAAGGATAGTAGCTCTTGCAGATGCATTTACCCTGCTACCTTTGACAATGCTCAAGGAGCTTGGTCGAGATATTATTGATCCCGAAACAAAGTTACGATTTTTGCCTGAGATGCAGTTAGAGGTAGGAATGGTCTATTTACAGGACACGCAACTGAGCGCAGCAGCGCAATATGCGAGTGATTTTATAGTTAACAAAATAACAAAAACAATTTAACAAAATATACATTCATTGTTTGTGCAAGATATTCTTCTTGGAATATCTTGCATTTTTATATTAATATTTTTGATAATAAAATCAGGTTACGCAAGATTACGCCAGCTTCACATGTAAATTTAGGCTTTCCTATTTACGGTCAGCAAGGGTTACGCAATAAGGGGCCTCCGGTTTTGCTTATTCCCTTTAGTTATCTGAGGCCCCATGATCCGTCTTGACACTATCAGCAAGTATAATGGCCATCGCGTCATTTTTGTCGATGCCTCAGCTTCGCTCCAAAAAGGTGAGAAAATCGGGCTTGTTGGGCCAAATGGTGCAGGTAAGACAACGCTGTTTCGCCTTATTACAGGAGAGGAAGAACCCGACGATGGGAATGTTCTGATTGATCGTGGCATTACCATCGGTTTCTTCAATCAGGATGTAGGGGAGATGGCAGGCCGCAGCGCCGTGGCAGAGGTTATGAACGGTGCTGGCCCCGTTGCTGAGGTTGGGGCTGAACTGGCCGAGCTAGAAGCTGCGTTGGCAGATCCAGAACGTTTGGATGAACTCGACACCATTCTGGAACGATTTGGCGAAGTGCAAGGGCGTTTTGAGGAATTGGGCGGCTATGCGCTAGATGGCCGCGCGCGTGAAGTTTTGCACGGGCTGGGCTTTAGCCAGGAAATGATGGATGGAGATGTGGGCCGTCTGTCTGGCGGGTGGAAAATGCGTGTAGCACTTGGGCGTATCTTGTTGATGAAGCCAGACGTCATGCTGCTGGATGAGCCGAGCAACCATCTTGATTTGGAAAGCTTGATCTGGCTGGAGCAATTTCTGGCTGGTTATGATGGTGCCTTGCTGATGACATCACATGACCGAGCCTTCATGAACCGCGTTATCAATAAAGTAATTGAAATTGATGGCGGTGTGCTGACCAGTTTTTCAGGTGATTACGAGTTTTATGAACAGCAATGCGCCTTAAACGAAAAGCAGCAGCAGGCTCAGTTTGAGCGTCAACAGGCCATGCTGACTAAGGAAGTGGCGTTTATTGAGCGTTTCAAGGCGCGCGCTTCTCATGCAGCACAAGTGCAGAGCCGCGTTAAGAAATTAGATAAAATTGATCGTATTGAGCCTCCAAAACGCCGCCAAACGCTTTCCTTCACTTTTCCTCCGGCTCCACGCTCAGGTGATGCTGTTGTTAATTTGCGTGGCGTGGATAAAGCATATGGTAGCCGGGTGATTTATAAAAACCTTGATCTGTTGATCCGCCGGCAAGAGCGCTGCTGCGTGCTGGGTATCAACGGGGCAGGGAAATCAACTCTGTTGAAGCTTGTTACCGGAAGCACAGAACCGGATGCTGGTACGGTTACCCTCGGTGGTAGCGTCAAAATGGGATATTTTGCGCAGCATGCCATGGATTTGTTGGATGGTGGCCGTACTATTTTTGAAACCCTGAACGATGCTTTCCCGCTTGCATCTCAAGGATCACTACGTTCATTGGCGGGCAGTTTTGGCTTTTCTGGTGACGATATTGATAAACTATGCCGCGTTCTTTCCGGGGGTGAAAAAGCACGTTTGGTTTTGGCTCTGATGTTGTTCGATCCACCGAACTTTCTGGTGCTTGATGAACCAACGAACCATCTTGATATCGCTACCAAGGAAATGTTGATCACAGCTTTGGCCGACTATGAAGGTACAATGCTTTTTGTTTCCCATGATCGTCACTTTCTAGCAGCTCTTTCCAACCGAGTTCTGGAACTTACTCCAGAAGGGCTTCATCGCTACGATGGTGGATATACAGAATACGTTGCCCGAACCGGACGTGAAGCTCCGGGACTTCATGAATGATACATCATTCAAACTGAATTTGAGGTTTATTGCGGTATAATCCAGCCCATACCTTATTTCTGCAAGGAAGTGCGGGCGATGATACTGCTTCTTGGTACAAGCTGAGCGCGTAAATTTCTCGGTTTTATGGAAATAAATGTTTTTGGATAAATAGGGAGCATGGAAGAGCAGGTTGATTTTTTTTATACGCTCTCCATGTCTTTCAAAAAATGATGAATATTCATTGTAGTAAATGTATCGAAGGATAAAAAAGTATTTTCTTTATTTTACTATCGTATCGGTTTTCTTATAAAATATTTGTAATCAGCTTTGTTTTTTGAAACTTCATATCCGCCAAAAGGTTTTCTGTCTGGCGGCTAGATTAAAAGACCGTCTCATCTCAAAAAAAGGAAGAGCACAATGGTCAATCAAGGCGGCAGCCATGAACAGCACGTAAAAGCTGGTGAGCAAAGCCATAAAAATACCGGTAGCTCGCATACTGCAAACACTGCGGGTGAACATAGCTCTGGCACTCGGGGTGGCACGCATGAACAGCACGTAAAAGCTGGCGAGCAAAGTCACAAAAATGCGGACACATCGCACGATGAAAAAAGCCAGGGCGAACATGGCTCTGGCACGCGTGGTGGTACGCATGAACAGCATGTAAAAGCTGGTGAGCAGAGCCACAAAAATACAGGAACATCGCACGATGAGAGGAGCGAGGGCGAACATAGCTCTGGCACTCGGGGCGGCACACATGAGCAACATGTTAAAGCTGGCCAGCAGAGTCATAAAAACACCTGACTTCGTGCTAGATACTGGAGGCATCAGCAGGATTGCTGGTGCCTTCAGGCACGGAATGTTTGGCTTCAGGTTGAAGAAAAATATTGTTTTATTTAAAGAAGTATTTTTGAAAAAATCACTTATTGCATATAAAAAATCATATATTTCTGCTTTTAAACCAACAGATTATAATATTTCTCAATATAAAGTGACCAGTGCGCATTCATCAGGCTTGGATCTGTAGTCGCAGGCCATACGTTACGCGTATGAAGTTGTTGCGGAATGGGGATGCCTTAGAATGCTGGTTTCAGTTGGAAAAACCGTTAAAAGCCATCTTTCTGCTTTTCAAATAGATCTCCAAAATCTGTTCGATAAGTGGAAATGTGCTTCTCCCATGCCCGCAGAAAATCTTTTCCCAATAGATATTCTCAATTCTTTAGGTGAAATTGGCGCATTAGATGCTCTTTTATCGCACGAGGAGGGAGGCCTTAACCTTTGTCGTTCACCAGAAGGAGGGCTTGTGCTTTCAATACTTTTACGGCGAATAGGGTATCTGAATCTTTCATTGGGGCGATGTTTAGAAGGGCATATCAATGTTGTCCGGCTTGTAGAACTTTATGGCACGCCAGAACAGCAGCATGTGCTTGCCCAGCAGTTACGAGGCGGAATGCTGGCTGGTATATGGGTTACAGATGGTCTTCCCCCTGTTACGATAAAACAGGAGAATAAGGGTTATAGACTTGCTGGTATCAACGCGGAAATCTCACGGAAGGGTTGTACATCGGGTTAGATTATGAAAAAGTCTGTTTTGTAGAAAAGATATTTTCATAAGCTATAAGAAAACCCGATGCAGACAGAGTGTAGCGCAGGCGCGTATGAATTTCCAGCCTCCTGTGGACGGCGTGTTGTGGCCCGTTTTGACGGGGGTCGCATGAGTTCGGATGGGGGCGTCATTCTGGTGAAGCAGGCTGATGACATTCTGGGTCTCAGCCGCCGCTTTGCTGCCTGTTTTCGCGATAAGCGGCATCCCGGCTTTGTGGAGTACCGGGTTGAAGACCTTGTCCGTCAGCGGATCATGGGCCTGGCACTGGGCTATGAAGACCTTAATGATCACGATGCCCTGCGGCATGATCTGATCTTTGGTCTGGCTTCGGGCCGTCTGTCAGGAGGCCGGGCAAACTGCGCAGCATTGGCTGGCAAATCTACACTGAACCGGTTGGAGCGCAGTGGGCATAAGGCAGATCGTTACTGTCGGATCATTGCTGATCATGAGGCCCTGGCTACCCTGTTCGTCACGCTCTTCCTTGACCAGCATGAGCACGCACCCGCCCGGATCGTTCTGGATGTGGATGCCACCGATGACCGTATCCATGGCCATCAGGAAGGCCGGGCCTTTCATGGATATTACGGCCATAACTGCTATCTTCCCCTGTATGTCTTCTGCGGGGACCATCTCCTCAGCGCTACCCTGCGCACGGCAGACAGGGACCCGGGGAAGGAAGCACTGGCAGACATCCGCCGGATCGTGGAGCAGATCAGGAGCCGCTGGCCCCGGGTGCGTATCCTGGTGCGTGGGGACAGCGGTTTCGCCCGGGACAGTCTGATGACATGGTGCGAAGACAACCACGTTGACTTCCTGTTTGGGCTTGCAGGCAACACCCGCCTGTATGACCGGATTGCCTCTTTGTCCGCTGAGGTTCGTGACGAAGCCGCCACGACAGGCAGAGCTGCGCGCGGTTTCGCCTCCTTTGACTGGATCACAAAGGACAGCTGGACGCGCCGCAGGCGGGTCGTGGCCAAGGCCGAATGGCGCCACGGCAACCGCTATCATCGCTTTATTGTCACCACGCTACCGCAGGGAATGTCCGACCCCCGCCATCTCTACGAACAGATTTACTGCGCACGCGGGGATATGGAAAACCGCATCAAGGAATGCCAGATGGATCTGTTCTCAGACAGGACCTCGTCCCACACCATCCGGGCCAACCAGCTCCGGCTGTGGTTCTCGGCCGCAGCCTATGTCCTGCTGACCGCTCTGCAAAGACTGGCCCTTGGCCAGACCAGCCTGGAGACGGCGACCTGTGGCACCATACGCGCACGACTGCTCAAAATCGCGACACGTGTAACGCTCAGCGTCCGTCGGATTGTCCTGTCCATGCCGGACATGTTCCCCTGTCAGCATGAATTCGCCCTCGCTCATGCACGATTGCGAAGGCTCCGGCAGGCCATCTGAAGAAACAGACAGTGCACAGACCACATAGCTTCCACCAACACTGCCTTCTCAGGCCGTGACACCCTCACTGCGTTCAGAACCCGCCGCCAGAAGCACAATATCGTCAATATTCCAGATCGGGCTCCTGTGGGATGACTGAATTCTACAAAATAACCCAAAATTTCCTCAAGTGTGAGAAATTCGCGTCGACGCGGAAATCTCACAGAAGGGTTGTACATCGGGTTAGATTATGAAAAAGTCTGTTTTGTAGAAAAGATATTTTCATAAGCTATAAGAAAACCCGATGCAGACAGAGTGTAGCGCAGGCGCGTATGAGTTTCCAGCCTCCTGTGGACGGCGTGTTGTGGCCCGTTTTGACGGGGGTCGCATGAGTTCGGATGGCGGTGTCATTCTGGTGAAGCAGGCTGATGACATTCTGGGGCTCAGCCGCCGCTTTGCTGCCTGTTTTCGCGATAAGCGGCATCCCGGCTTTGTGGAATACCGGGTTGAAGACCTTGTCCGTCAGCGGATCATGGGCCTGGCACTGGGCTATGAAGACCTTAATGACCATGACGCTTTACGTCATGATCCTGTCATGGGTCTGGTATCGGGACGTCTGTCAGGAAGCCGGGCCAACTGTGCGGCACTGGCAGGAAAATCCACGCTGAACCGGTTGGAGCGCAGTGGGCAGCAGGCAGATCGTTACTGCCGCATCATTGCTGATCATGAGGCCCTGGCTACCCTGTTCGTGACGCTTTTCATGGACCAGCATGAGCGCGCACCCGCCCGGATCGTTCTGGATGTGGATGCCACCGATGACCGTATCCATGGCCATCAGGAAGGCCGGGCCTTTCATGGATATTACGGCCATAACTGCTATCTTCCCCTGTATGTCTTCTGCGGGGACCATCTCCTTAGCGCTACCCTGCGCACGGCAGACAGGGACCCGGGGAAGGAAGCACTGGCAGACATCCGCCGGATCGTGGAGCAGATCAGGAGCCGCTGGCCCCGGGTGCGTATCCTGGTGCGTGGGGACAGCGGTTTCGCCCGGGACAGTCTGATGACATGGTGCGAAGACAACCACGTTGACTTCCTGTTTGGGCTTGCAGGCAACACCCGCCTGTATGACCGGATTGCCTCTTTGTCCGCTGAGGTTCGTGACGAAGCCGCCACGACAGGCAAAGCGGCGCGCGGCTTTGCCTCCTTTGACTGGATCACAAAGGACAGCTGGACGCGCCGCAGGCGGGTCGTGGCCAAGGCCGAATGGCGCCACGGCAACCGCTATCATCGCTTTATTGTCACCACGCTACCGCAGGGAATGTCCGACCCCCGCCATCTCTACGAACAGATTTACTGCGCACGCGGGGATATGGAAAACCGCATCAAGGAATGCCAGATGGATCTGTTCTCAGACAGGACCTCGTCCCACACCATCCGGGCCAACCAGCTCCGGCTGTGGTTCTCGGCCGCTGCCTATGTCCTGCTGACCGCTCTGCAAAGACTGGCCCTTGGCCAGACCAGCCTGGAGACGGCGACCTGTGGCACCATACGCGCACGACTGCTCAAAATCGCGACACGTGTAACGCTCAGCGTCCGTCGGATTGTCCTGTCCATGCCGGACATGTTCCCCTGTCAGCATGAATTCGCCCTCGCTCATGCACGATTGCGAAGGCTCCGGCAGGCCATCTGAAGAAACAGACAGTGCACAGACCACATAGCTTCCACCAACACTGCCTTCTCAGGCCGTGACACCCTCACTGCGTTCAGAACCCGCTGCCAGAAGCAGAATATCGTCAATATTCCAGATCGGGCTCCTGTGGGATGACTGAATTCTACAAAATGACCCGAAATTGCCTCAAGTGTGAGAAATCCGCGTCAAGGGCTTTGCCAGTGGCGTTACGCAAGTTGGGCTGGCTCTCATAACAGCCACAACAGAACAAGGGCATTCCGTAATGGTTCTTGCCCCCACTACTGAGGCCAATCGTAGGCGGGTTGGCCCCGGAAAATTAATGGGTATGCAAGCAAGCGGCACAGGCGCTTATGATTTTACAGATATTGTGATCTCTCCAGATTGTATTCTTGGCTCAGCCGGAGACTATTTACGGCAGCCTGAATTTTCCGCTGGGGCTTGGCGCGGATCGGCCATCGCCCTAGGGGGAATGGACCGACTGATTGATCTTTTGAGATGGGAACTTCTGGATCGGCAGCGCGCTCATAATCCGCATCAGCTATATCGGCTTGGCGAAGCTCTTATTTTACAGAAAACGGCAAGCATGCGGGTTCAGGAGGCCGCCAAAGCAGCCTATGCTCTTAGCATGACGTCAGAGGATGTAGTTGCAACGGTTAACCTCGCACGCCTAGCAGTTGAGCACGCAGCTTTGGAATTGATAACGCTTGTTCAAAGAAGCTTAGGGGTATCGGCCTTTGTGAAAGGCAAAGCGGTAGAGCAGGTCATGAGGGATTTGATGACCTATCTACGGCAGCCCGCGCCAGACGAAGCTTTGACTGAGGCCGCAGCATGGTTTGTTAACCATGATTGGCCAGGAGAAAATGCATGAAAGTTCAACATATCATTGAGCATTTTTATGCCCTTCCAATAGCCTCTTTTAATAAGATTGCACCGGGAACATCACTTATATTGGCCCCTCATTCCGATGATGAGAGCTTAGGATGTGCAGGTTTGATAGCAACTGCCGTCCAGCATGGTCGGTCACCGGTAGTGCTGATTGTTTCGGATGGTTCTGCTTCCCATCCAGGGTCCCATGCATGGTCACCTGAACGTCTTGCTTTGTGTCGGCAGGAAGAAAGCCGAAATGCAGCTACAGCTCTTGGCCTTCCTGCTGATCGATTGCTGTTTCTAGGTTTGCGTGATGCAGCAGTTCCAACCGCAGGCACAGTTTTTGAAAATTCAGTGCAATATTTATACTTCCTTATCAATCAACATAATTGCCGAAATGTTTTTGTGCCATGGCGGCATGATCCGCACTGTGACCATGTGGCCGTATGGAGCATGGGGCAACGGCTAAAGGCTTTACAGCCAGAATTGAGAATATTGTCTTATCCAGTTTGGGGGCTTACGCTTCCTTCTGAGATGGATATTGAAGAGGCATTACCTACTGGATGGCGTCTGAATATTGAGGGATTTTTGAGTTACAAACGCAATGCCATTCAGGAATATAGAAGCCAGAGGGGATTGGTGGTTGAAGATGATCCAAATGGTTTTGTCCTGCCAGAACATTTATTAGAAAAAATGCTTCAACCTTACGAAATATTCATTACATCATGAATAATGAGACGTGGAAACCAGATGTTTTTGAAAGTCTCTTTCAGAAAAGTCCCGATCCATGGAATTTTGAAAACAGCCTTTATGAACAGCAGAAACTAACAAGGATTCTGCAGTGCCTTCCTACGGGTTCGGTTTCGTTTGCTGTAGAGCTAGGGTGCGCAATTGGTGTGAGCACCTTGGCACTTGCAAAACATTGCAAGCGTATTGTGGGCATAGATGCTTCGGAAATCGCACTTTCTAGAGCTAAAAGGCGATGTGTGCAGCAAAAACATATTAGTTTCATCAAAGCTTTTCTGCCGCAGGCTTATCCTACTTTAGAAGTATCTGGGTGCGATTTGGTTCTTATTTCAGAAATTCTTTACTTTCTCAGTCTTGAAGATATCCGGAATCTTGCGGTTAATGTAATAAACAGTTTGAAACCAGAAGGCAGTATTCTGATTGTAAACTGGATTGGCCCAACAGATACCCCATGCACAGGGGATGAGGCCGCCGAATGTTTTATTCAAGTCTGTCGGGAGCAATCTTGGCTGCCGAATCATAGTGAACGTGCAGAGGGATACCGCATTGACCGGCTATCCCACTTTGCCAACTTTCAGAAGGGCAATATTCCGTATGACGGAGAAAGTTAAGAACACGCTCGGCACGTTTAGAGTGTTTGGGTAGATCCTCCCGAAGAATACGGGCGGGCAAAAGTTCAGTATGTATCTTGCTTAAGGGGCTAGATGGGTTTGTACGTTGGTAAGCCAGCTCTCTACGAATGCGTAATAATCGCCTGGATACCATCTCAAAGGCATCATCAATATATTTGTCCTGCGCGATAATTCTTCGTGCCAGAGTTTCCGCCATACCGCCTCGCGCACGGCCTAAAAGGCGTGCAGAAACATAAACAATGACTTCTGGCGCATGACGTACACGAATGCCATTTTGCCTTAATGCTTCGTAAAACTGTCTGTCTTCTCCAGATGGAATATTCGGAATTTCTCCTGCTTGCGCCCATGCCTGATGTGTGACCGCAATACTCGCACCTGAATGTACTATGTGCCGAGGCCATGGATCATGAGGTTGCGGACAAAGGAGCAAGGTAATCTGTTCTAAAAGAGCACCGTAAGCCTGTTCTGCTCTTTCATCTTCATGAAGTCTTAGAGGAATTTTTGCATATTCAGACGGTAAAAGTAGGGCTTGCCCAAAAACAGCTTCAACTGGGTACTGTGCAAAAGCTTCAAGAGTGCGATATATCCAATCTTTAGCAACTTCACCGTCAGCATCGGTCGTAAATAGTAAAGCGTCATGAGGCGCATTTTTGGCAGCGTGCGCCATAGCTTCTCTCCGCGCTGTTCCTGCATTTGCAGTGGCAGGATCATAGGTGATCTGTATAATTTCCAGCGCGAATGGAAGTTTATTCTGTAGAGATAGCGCTCGTGTATAGGTTTGATCTGTGGTGTTGTTGATCCACAGAATAACTTTGTCTGGAAGAACAAGAGATTGTGCTGCCAATGCAAGCAGGCAAGGGATGATATGATTTTCCTCATTGCATGCTGGGATGACAACAATTCTGTATTTTTTCCAAAATAGGTTTTGCCGGTACGCAATATAGGGAATGCACAAAGCTCGATTATCAGGATCTCCTGAAGACATAATGATACGCCTCGTCAAAGAAGATAAGATGACTGCTTAAAACGTATCAGAACCTTAAAAGTTCAATTTAATATTTCATGCCAATGGTATGAGTGGCTGCATGGTAGCTTAAGTAGCCTCTATTTTAAATGATCATAGTGTTTAGGAACGTTTACAGCCTATCGGTGCTTATGTGTGGCTTTGTTTTTTATTGTAAAATAGAAAATGAATTACGCATGGAAAGTTGGTGTAAGAGCCCTTTTGGAAATTCACGGATGAGCGTTTCGGCGTAGCATGAGGCTTCCCATGGCGATGTGGATCATGGCCTCTGCGACGTCGATCCGCTGTTCGTAGTCCTTCACAAGGCGACGCCAGCGGATCATCCAACCGAAGGTCCGTTCCACAACCCACCGACGCGGCAGGATTTCAAACCCTTTTGCTGTCTCTGACCGCCGGATGATCTCGACTGTGAAGTCGAGAAAAGTGGCCTTATCCATCAACTGGAGGCGGTCATAGGCTCCATCGGCAAACAGGTGCTTCACCCAAGGCCAGCGTTTACGAATGGCATCAAGGATCATCTGTCCTCCTGCACTGTCCGAAATATCGGCTGTTGTCAGCTGGACCAGGAGAAGGCGGCCATCCGTATCAACTGCGATGTGACGTTTCCGACCGACGATCTTCTTGCCTGCGTCATAACCACGTGTCTTTGCGTGGGGTGCCTTGATACTCTGGCTATCAATGACACCACCCGATGGACTGGTTTCGCGTCCTGTCGCTTCACGATCGAGCATCAGACAGACATCATGAATGGTCTGGAACAGGAAACGGCGCATCAGCCTGCGGAACCACCAGTAAACCGTTTGCCATGGGCCAAAATGAACCGGAAGCATCTCCCAACCGCAGCCTGAGCGCACGAGATAGCGCAGAGCATTGATGATCTCACGGAAATCGGTTGTCCGTTTCCGACCACGCCGGTTCGCAGGGGGCATCAGAGGCGCTATGCGCTCCCATTCCTCATCTGTCAGATCAGACGGATAGCGTTTCGTCTTGCGTGTAATTCCGGCCATGCGGCCTCGTTGTGCTGGCGTCCACATCCTGCCTTTGAATCACGCTCAAAACCTCTTGAAAACCTATCATAGCGAATTTCCAAAAGGGCTCTTAAAGGGCTTCATTTTACAAATAAATGCTGGAAATGACTTTTTAAGGGTATATTCGGCAATCTGCCGCTTACTCTCGTAATCCTTGCAACAAATTGGCGCCATGCGTTTTGTCGGCAATAGAGGCCGAAGAGTTATTAACATCTACCGAAAATTTATTATGGCAATTCCCATCCTCTGATTGACGACCGCGCAGTCTTTTAAGGGAAGTGCTGAAGGCAGGTGCTATCTTCCTTCATGGTTGGTCGGCAGGCCCTTAACTATACAGCTTATATGTACCTATGGCCGCATTATCAGCAGCCTTTCTTCATACTTATTCATCGTGATATAGTTAATAAAAAAATGTAAGTGTTGGGTTGATGTGCCTTGGAGGTAGCTAAGAATACACCTCATACAAAACATATTTTAAAAATATCCTTTCGCCGCACTCCTTGACATAAATAAATACATAATTACATTAATTATGAATAAAGTCGTAATGCTTCTTAAATCCTCATCCAGTTCCTTTGTGATGGTGGGGAATGGGGGCAATGAGTGTGAAAGTGATGATGCAATCTTCGGGCAACAAATCCCTTGCGGGCTTTACACGGCGTATCAGTCTTTGGCTTGGTGCGGCAGTGCTGCTTGGTGGTGCTGCTGCCGTAATGCTGGTGCTGCAACTTATTGTTTTTGCACAAATTGTTGCAGATCTTGCTTTTCAGGATCACGCTTTAATGGCCGAGATTCCGGCTTTAAAGTGGTTGGGTATTTTTCTTGTTGCTCGTGCGTTGCTGCAATGGGTGGCCGATATGGTTGCCGCGCAAGGAAGCCTGCGTCTTACCTCCAGTTTACGAAGTGAGCTGTTACAGCATTTGTTTAATGTTGGCCCCGTGGGCATGGCCAGCTACGCAACAGGGGAAACAGTTACAGCGCTGGATGCTGGGGTGGAAGGGTTAGAACCCTATTTTGCCCAGTATATTCCACGTGCGGCCATGATGGTGGTGTTGCCATTTATGATATTGGCAACCGTTTTGCATCTGGATGGCTGGAGTTTTCTAATTCTGGCCTGCACCGGGCCGCTTATTCCTGTTTTTATGGCGCTGGTTGGGTATCGGGCGCAGGCTATTATGGATCGGCAGTGGACTCAGTTGCTGCTGCTGGGTTCATCCTTTTTGGATGCACTGCAAGGTATGACAACCTTGCGGCTGTTTGGTCGTGCGCGGGATGCCGTTGCCGCAGTGGCCAACATGGCAGATGAATACCGCTGCACAACCATGTCGGTCATGAAGGTGGCATTTCTTACCTCCGCGGTATTGGAGTTTTTTGCTAGCCTTTCCATTGCTCTTGTAGCTGTTGTGTTTGGTGCCCGTTTGCTGGAGGGAAAGGTAGATTTCCAGTCTGCTTTTCTTGTGCTGCTTCTGGCGCCAGAATACTTCATGTCGTTGCGGGCTTTTTCTGCCAGTTATCATGCGCGGCAAAATGCAACTGCAGCTATGGTGGCTATTAGCAAACTGTTCGCGCTCTCTTCTGTAGCAACACGTCATGCCAATCAGCCAATTATAGAACCTCTTGTATCTGTAAAGTGTGAGAATTTATCAGCGGAATATGAAGCAGGTAGGACTGTTTTATCCAATATAAATTGCACATTTACACGTGGCACACTCAGCTTGATAACGGGGGAGAGCGGTGCAGGTAAAACAACGCTAGTACGCGTTCTGCTTGGCCTGTTATCACCCATTGCGGGACGTATTGTTGCGGAAGATGCTCATGGCATAGCACATGCGCATTGGCAGTCTTGCATTGGTTGGGTGCCCCAACGGCCTTGTCTTGTACATGGCTCAGTGGTGGACAACTTGCGTATGGCAAACCCGCAAGCAGATATGGCAAGCCTTCGCAATGTAGCGCGGCAAGCTGATGCGCTTTCGTTTATCGAGGCTCTACCTCAGGGGGTTGATACCCTCATAGGAGAGCGTGGGGCCTGTCTGTCTGGCGGGGAGGTGCAGCGCTTAGCATTGGCGCGTGTGTTGTTGCGGAACCCGCAAATTCTCATTCTGGATGAACCTACAGCCCATCTTGACCCCAAAAGCGAGCAACATGTGGCTGCCGCTATCGCGCGTATTGCACTTAACCGTATTGTCATTGTGATTGCTCACCGCGGGGCAATTATCAATCACGCAGGGCAAGTATTGCGGGTGCATAAAGGGCTGATTTTTAACGGCTTACATATGTTGGAGCACGCAGCATGATGCCGTTTTTACGCCTTGCTGTGCTGATGCGGCCTATTCGGCGCGAAATGCTGATAGGGCTTGCTTTGGCAGTTGTGGCATCTCTGGCTAATTTTGGACTGTTGTTTTTGTCCGGTTGGCTTTTGGCAGATGCGGCAGTAGCCGGCCTTGGTGGAATTGTGGCGCAAAATGCCTTTAACATCTTCCTGCCTGCGGTAGGTGTCAGATTTTTTGCCACTGTGCGTATTCTTACCCGGTATCTGGAACGTGTGGTGACGCATGATACCACGCTACGGTTTATTGGGCGTGTGCGGGCGTGGAGTTTTGATAGGCTTGCGCCGCAGGCTCCCGCCGTTCAGGCTCAGCAGCGTAGTGGGGATATGTTGTTCCGCTTTGTGTCTGATACAGACCGGATGGGGCAATTTTATCTGGAAGTCATGCTGCCTTTTGCTGCGGCAGCCATCTGCTGCGTAGTATATGTGGGGATAACAGGTTTATTTTCTCTTTCAGCAGCTTTGGTTTTGGCTGCAAGCTTATTGCTGTGTGGAATCATAATCCCGCTGATAACAGCTAAGCTTTCAGCACCAGCAATCGCGCAAATAAGCCTTCAGCAAGACATTATGCATGCAGATCTGACAGAGATCCTGCAAGGCATGGGCGAATTTATGTTTCTTGGCGCTGCTGACGGTGTGCAAAAACATATTGCAGACCAACAAACCAATATTCGCTTATACCGCCAAAAGGTTTTGCTGCTTGAAGGAGGCGCGCGTTTCCTCAACGCTATTATTGGCACGCTAAGCGCTGTGGCAATGCTGGTTCTTGCTGCACATGCTTATCATGCGGGCACTCTTTCCGCTGCATGTTTGCCTATGTTGGCGTTGGGGGGGGCTTGCTGCGTTTGATGTTGTGGGGCCTTTGCCGGCAGCGTGGCAACTATTAGGGCATGTGCGTGTGGCAGCGCAGCGCGTATTTGCTGTATGTGATCAGCCTCCATGCGTGCCTGTGCCTGCCGTAACGGTCTCGCCAGTTCAACCATTGAATCTGTGTTTTTGTAACTTGGGAATGCGTTATCCTGGGGCAAAACACTGGGCGTTGCGGCATGCAAATTTATTGATCCAGCAAGGAGAACATGTCGCTCTTGTTGGGCCATCAGGAGCAGGTAAAAGCACGCTGATCAATCTGTTGTTCCGTTTTTACGATTATCAGGAAGGAACAGCCAGTTTTGGCCACGTCGATCTGAAAAACGTCGATGCGGATGTCATGGCGCAACACATTGGTGTGGTGGCGCAGGACTATCACCTGTTTCAGGGCAGTATCCGTCGTAACCTGATTATTGCCTGCCCCAATGCCACAGAGGAAGAAATGTGGCGGGCATTACAAATTGCGCAACTGGCAGAGTTTGTTCGCGCTGAGCCGGCTGGGTTGGATACCTTGATTGGTGAAGAGGGGGTGCGTCTTTCTGGCGGTCAGGCGCGAAGGTTGGCCATAGCGCAGATTGTGTTGCGTGCGTCTGCATGGATCATTTTAGATGAGCCGACCGAAGGGCTGGATACACAGACAGAGCAGGAGCTTATGGCTGCCTTGCTCTCTGCACTGCCGCCGCAGGTAACCATAATGTGCATTACCCATAATCCTACAGTAGCGGGATTGATGGACCGTATCGTGTGCGTTGAAGAAGGTCGGTTTCATGAGGCCGGGAGAGCGCCATGATCCGACGATAACCTGATCTTCCCCAAAATCCTTATTTGCTTTTACCGTAATCAGGAGATCTGACGGTGGAATTTATTGATCCCAATGTCGTCGATCTGTCACGCTTTCAATTTGCGTTGACGGCATTGTACCATTTCATGTTTGTGCCGCTTACCCTCGGCCTTACATTCATGCTGGCAGCTATGGAAACGGTTTACGTTGTTACCGGCCGACAGATTTATAAAGATATGGCGCAGTTTTGGGGTAAACTGTTTGGTATTAACTTTGCCATTGGTGTTGCAACCGGCATTACAATGGAATTTGAGTTTGGCACCAACTGGTCCATGTATTCCCATTTCTTTGGGGATATGTTCGGTACGCCCTTGGCTATTGAAGGTCTTATGGCCTTTTTTATGGAATCTACGTTTGTAGGTCTCATGTTTTTTGGCTGGGACCGGCTGAGCAAGCAGGCGCATTTGGCCATCACCTATTTGGTGGCTCTGGGCTCTAATTTGTCAGCCCTGTGGATTTTAATTGCCAATGCCGGGATGAATATGCCCGAAGGTGCGCATTTTGATCCTGAAACTATGCGGATGCAGTTTGAAAGCTTTGTAAATCTGGTTTTCAACCCAGATGCACAGGCCAAGTTTGTACATACATCTGTTGCGGGTTACGTTTCTGCGGCAATGTTTGTTATGGGGATTAGTGCTTTTTATCTTTTGCGCGGTCAGCACCGGCAGTTTGCAGCACGTTCGTTCCGTATGGCGGCGCTGTTTGGTATTATCTCCACTGTGGCAGTCATCACGCTGGGAGACGTGCTGGGTCGGTTGGATTATGAAAAACAGCCGACCAAAATTGCAGCGATTGAAGGACTTTGGCACACCAGTAAACCGCCGTTTGAGCCGTGGATTTTGGCTGCTCTGCCGGATGATGCCAAGCAGGAAAACCATTTTGAAGTTGGTGTGCCGTTTGTACTTACTCCGCTGATTACTCATACGTTTGATCAACCCATTACCGGTATGCACGAACTGGAAGACGCTGCCGGACCGCGTATTCGTTCGGGTATTGAAGCCGTGAGCGCTCTGCGCCGCTATGGCGTAACACATAGCGATGCAGATCTTACGCTGTTTACACAGCATGAGCAGGATATGGGATACGGCCTATTAGCGGCCCGCCATGCGCCCAATCAAGATGTAACGAACATTCCCGAAGACCAGATTGACACTGTGGTGAAAGCAACCCAGCCCGATATTCTCCCCAACGTGTTTGTTACGTTCTGGTCTTTTCGGTTTATGGTGTTTCTATCTCTATGGTTCTTCGCGCTGTTTGCAGTCTCAGCTTATGTCAGCCTGAAACGTCGGTTGGAGCATAATAAACTTCTTCTAAAACTGTGTATGTGGTCTATCCCTTTGCCAATTTTGGCAACAGAATTTGGGTGGATTACGGCTGAAGCAGGCCGTCAACCGTGGACAGTATTTGGCTGGCTGCCTACCTTTCTGTCAGCTTCAAGCCACGGTGTGTCTTACATGGTGTTCTCGTTGATCGGTTTTGTGTTGCTTTACAGCGTGTTTATTGCCGCAGAACTTTACCTCATGTTCAAGTTCGCGCGTCTGGGGCCAGAGCACGACAGTATGGAACCCCATGCGCAGCATGATGCTCCCAAACCATCTGCCTTTGACATGCACCCCACAGCCTCCTGACAGGAAACGGTGATATGGAACTTTATGCGATACTGAAGATAGTCTGGGCCGTTATGCTGGGTGTGCTGTTTATAGGCCTTGGCACCATGGTTGGCATGGATATGGGGGTTGGCACATTGCTGCGCTTTGTGGGGCGTAATGATGCCGAACGCCGTACGGCACTTAACATTATTGGCCCGCATTGGGATGGTAACCAAGTCTGGTTCATTTTGGGGGGAGGGGCGATTTTTGCCGCTTTTCCTACACTCTACGGCACATCATTCTCGGTTTTTTATGTGGTCATGATCACGCTGCTGTTTAGCATGATCTTGCGGCCAGTCGCATTTGAATATCGCTCCAAGGCAGATAGCAAAATATGGCGTGCAAGCTGGGATTGGGTGTTTCTTGTTTCGGGCTTTGTGCCAATGTTTATCTATGGCGCAGCCTTTGGGAATATTCTGGAAGGGGTAGGATACCACTTTGGCTGGACAGGGCAGTATTATCAGGATGAATCCTTCCTATCCTATCTGCTTAATCCCTTTGCTATTTTGTGTGGCCTTATGTCCGTTAGCCTAAGTATTTATCAGGGCGGGGCCATGCTGATGTTGCGGGCCGATAACCCTATTTGGGCACGTGCACGATATTACGCTATTGCCGGAGGTATATTTGCGGCCATCCTGTTTGTGGCCGGTGGTATATGGATGCAGTTTTTGACCGGGTTTGTCATGACAGCTCCGGTTAACCCGGCCATGCCAGCAAACCCGCTACATGGTCAATCTGTGGCAATGGTTGCCGGGGGATGGATGCATAATTTCCGTAATCATCCTGCCTTATGGGTGTTACCTCTTATGGGGGTAAGCTGCATGTTGGCAGGTTCTGCCATGCTGGCGGCTGGTCGCACTGCGGTTGCCTGGTGGTTGGGGCTTGGCGCATGGGCTGGTACTATCATGACAGTGGGTTGTGCCATGTTCCCATTTCTTATGCCATCATCCACCGTGCCAGATCAAAGTCTGACGGTATGGAACAGCACAGCAAGCGCATATGGCTTGGGCTGTATGCTAGCCGTTGCAGCCATTTTTGTGCCGATCATTCTAGCCTACACTTCTTGGTGTTATTACGTCATGCGCGGCAAGGTTCATACCGTTGATGTCGTAAACGATAGCCATAGCTACTGATTGTGAGGTCGTGATGACAAAGCTTTTGCGTCTGGCCGGTCTGGCTGTTGTTCTTGTTGTTTCTCTGCTGTTTGCCGTGTTTGTGGGGGACCAAGGGCCGTGGTATTTTGCATGGGTGATCGGCACGGTCATGATCATCCTAATTTCTGGGGCAGGGGCTATTATGCTGGATGCTCAATCCAACCTTTCATCTGATGAGGAAATCTGACTATGATGGGTGATCTTGAACGGATTATTTTCTTTATTCCCGTTGTGTATATGGGCCTTTACCTTATTGCTTACCGGTAAGGGCGGCGCTGGTTTCCATAAAATAAATATGCGCCACCCCAATATATGCGGGTGGCGCGCTTATGAGGTTAAGCAGACAATATAAATGGCGGGCAGTGGAACTCACCGAGATGTTCGGATGTTACACAGGCACTACGCATTGACCAGACGATCATGCTGTTGTGCTTAAACTTGCCTTGTTCTTGGTTTTTATTCCGAAAATAGAGCAAAGGTTTCTTTGTTGGGTGCATGATCTTGGTCGTAACATAGAACCGAGAGAATGTTATGAAAACATGGGTGTACTGGGCTGGTGTCGGAGTGCTGAGCCTTGCGGTTATTGGTGCCGCTGGGTGGAAACTTTTGTTGCATCCAGAAGCAGCAGAGTTGCCTATTGCGTCTGGGTTTGGCCCTAGTCCTGATCTTCCCAAACCCAACCATACCTTGTTCCCAACGGTTAATATTGCAACGCCTATCGGGTGGTCAGGCACGCAGGCACCATCACCCGCGCAGGGGTTGGCAGTCACGGTTTATGCAAAAAACCTGAACCATCCGCGATGGCTCTATAAGTTGCCCAACGGTGACATTCTGGTGGCCGAGAGTAACTCTCCAAAAACGGACGTTAAAAGCGTTAAAAATCGTATTGCCGGGCTTGTAATGAGTAAGGCTGGTGCGGGCGATGCCAGCCCGAACCGGATTATTCTGCTGCGTGATACCTCAGGGAACGGAACCGCAGATATACGCACGGTTTTTCTGGATCATCTTTATTCTCCGTTTGGGATGGCGCTTATAGGAAACGATCTCTATGTCGCCAATGCCAATGAGATTTTGCGCTTTTCCTATCATGATGGCGATACGCAGATTAATACGCCCGGCACCAAAGTGGTGGATCTACCTGCAGGATATAACCATCACTGGACCAAAAACTTACTTGCAAGCCCAGATGGCAGCTTTCTGTACGTAACTATCGGATCTAACAGCAACGTTGCTGATAACGGTATAGAGGTTGAAGAGGGGCGGGCACGGATAGACAAACTTGACCTTTCCACAGGCAAGCTTACCCCATATGCAACCGGGCTGCGTAACCCAAATGGCTTGGCTTTTGAGCCAGATAGCGGTGCCCTCTGGGTGGCGGTGAATGAGCGGGATGAAATAGGCAGTGACCTTGTGCCAGATTACATTACCGCCGTGAAGGAAGGCGCGTTTTACGGTTGGCCTTATAGCTATTATGGCCAGCATGTTGATAGCCGTGTTTCACCCCAGCGTCCCGATCTTGTGGCGCAAGCTGTTGTGCCTGATTACGCGGTTGGGGCACATACAGCTTCCATCGGGATTGCGTTTTCTCATGATGCCACTCAACTTCCTGATGCATGGCGGCATGGATTGTTCGTGGCGCAACACGGATCATGGAACCGTAGGCCCAAAAGTGGTTACAAGGTTATCTATGTTCCCTTTGCCGATGGGCAGCCAGCAGGAATGCCGATAGATGTGCTTACGGGCTTTTTGGCACCTGATGAATCTCATGTGCATGGGCGGCCAGTTGGCTTGGCACTTGATCGTTCCGGCGCGTTGCTAGTTGCTGATGATGTTGGCAATGTTGTGTGGCGTGTAACAGGCCGGAACCCATAGCGATAATTGCTTTTGAAATATGTCACCTACATTCATGATGGTAAAATATTAATAACAGTTATGTGACTTTAGGCGCCAAACAGATGCGTATGCCCACAACATTATGGTGGCATACGCATGTGGCTATTAAATCGGCTTGCCAATCAGCTTGTATCGCTTGCTCAGTCTTATTACAGCGTATGCATGTTGATGAGTTTACGCAAATTAAACGTGGAAATTCACTTCATCATAAACCAGTGCGGGGCGGGTATTCTGATTGCGGCAGTGATGCGCAGTTAAGTAATTTACAACGACATGTGTAAATTTTAGTCCGGCCATAATGATGACGGATAGCAGTGAAATATCCTACCATGTCAGGAATCTGCGGACGTTGCATGCTACCATGTAACGCACGCGAAATATGATTTAGGGATGATTATGGAAAATCAGGTTCATTCAATTTGGGCGCAATTAAGCGGTCTGTTGCCTGTATTGTTAGGGTATGTAAGCCAGTTTGTTCTGGCATTGATTGTTCTTTTTGTAGGCTGGAAAGTTGTTAACGCTGTAATGCGGGCAATGAGCCGGATGATGACCGCCAGCCATATAGAACCAACACTACGTGGTTTTTTACTAAGTGTTGTCGGCCTGTTTCTCAAAGCTCTTTTGCTGATCAGCGTTGCCTCTATGGTTGGTATTGCAACAACGTCGTTTGTTGCGGTGTTGGGTGCAGCGGGCTTGGCTGTTGGTATGGCGTTGCAGGGTAGCCTTGCAAACTTTGCTGGCGGTGTTCTGATTCTGCTGTTCCGTCCTTTTAAGGTGGGGGATTCTATTACTGCGGGCGGCAGTTCGGGCACCGTGACATCCATTGAAATGTTCCGCACTGTGTTACTGGATACGAACCACGAGATCATTTATGTTCCTAACGGAACGCTCTCAAACAACATTGTTATTAACAGTTCGGAATCTGATCGGCTTTTGGGTTCAGTCAGTTTGCTGATTGATTATAATGATGATCTTGATAAGGCACGGGCACTCTTGTTGGGGCTAACAGAGCAAGATCCATTGGTTTTGAAAGATCCGGCAGCTTCTGTTTCCTTTTTGCCCAAGCCTGCAAATATTCAGGTTACTTTGGGGTTCTGGTGTGCTCCGGGTGATGTGTCATCTCTCGTGGCGAAATATTCTGAGGACTCAATCAAGGTGCTTCAGCGCGAAGGTTACCGTTTGGGAGTAACTGCGCGACCAGCCGCGTAATTTAAGGTATTTTTGTTGGGGGCTTAATAAGAGCCGCCAATTTTGGTGCAGGGGGTAGGCATTGTCCTACCCCTTTCTGATTCTGTCGATGTTTGCGTGTTCTGCGGAGAGACCCAATGAAAACTCATAGAAGTACGTGCTTGCAATTTATTCTTAATTGCTGGATAAGGCGCGGGCCGTTTCCATGCAGTGAGCCTTGCTATGAGTTTTCGTGTGTTTTGTTTGAATACGCTTTGTGTTTCCAGCCTGCTTGCTGGCATTGGAGAAAGCGCTTTTTTTCCTAATTATGTGCAGGCAGAAGGTGTGGCATCATCACAGAAGCCAGTTCATGCGCTGCTTTCAGGTAAAAAACAGCCAAATGCAGATCAGACAAAAAAGGCTGTGCAAGAGCAAAACAAGCAAACAACAGCCCCTGTTGCTGCCAAGCAGGAAGATCTGGTTGTTAAAGCATCACGCAGTAACCGCATGTATGTAACGAACGGGGGAGATCTGGGGGCTTTAGGGCATAAAAAAGGGTTAGATGTTCCGTTTAATATTCGGAGCTATAATTCCAGCCTTATTTTGAATCAGCAGTCGCAAACGCTTGGGGATGTTTTGTTGAATGACCCAACTGTTCGCACAACAATGGGGTATGGTAACTACGCTCAGCTCTTTCAGATACGTGGCTTTACCCTGTATGGCGATGATATTGCGATTGATGGCTTGTATGGCGTGACACCGCGACAGCTTGTTTCCCCCCAGCTTTATGATTCAGTGCAGGTTCTCAATGGTGCGAGCGCGTTTTTGAACGGTGCAGCGCCGGGCGGTTCTGCCATTGGCGGCAATGTAAACCTTATTCCTAAACGTGCTGCTTCTACCGATATCACACGCGTTACAGGCGATTATACAAGCAGCGGGCAGGGTGGTGGTGCATTTGACCTAAGCCGCCGGTTTGGCAAAGACCGCGCCTATGGTTTTCGTTTCAATGCGGCTGGTATGGATGGGGAAACGCCTATTAAAGGGGAACGGCATGATGATATTGCCCTTGGTGGCTCCTTTGATTGGCATAATGATGATACACGCATCAATATGAACATGAACTACCAGAAACAGCAGGTTTTTGGTGGACGCAGTGCCATTATTGTTTCCAGTCTTGCAACAGATATGCCTACGCCCAAAGCCACATCTCCATCAAAAAACTGGGGACAGCGCTGGGCTTATACAGATCTTTCCTACCTGTTTGGCACGTTGAATATTGAGCATGACTTTGGCGAGCATATTACCACCTACGCAAAGTTTGGTGCCCAAAGCGGGAACGAAATGGGTAATTACGCCACAACCACACTCACCAATTCTCGCACAGGGGATGGTTCTGTGGGGGCTATGGCAGATGCTTATAATGTTATGAACGAGGCAACGCAGGCTGGTGTGCGTGCTCATGTCAATACAGGCTTTATCAAGCATGAAATCAATGCGGGCGGTTCCGCAATTTGGGAAGAATCAGACGCAGCTTATGCCATGAGTTTGGTAGGGGAATCTGGAAATATTTATCATCCCACCCAGTTTACGCCCAATGAAACATTCGCCGGAGGGAGCTTGCGTAATCCGGGGCGCGTTTCATGGAATAAGCTCTATAGTCTGTTTCTGTCTGATACGATGACATTCTGGCATGACCGCATCGCTTTGACTGGCGGCTTCCGTTATCAGGATATCCTGTCAGATTCCTATAATTACGGAAGTGGAAGTCTGCTTTCGCATTATAATTCTGCAGCTTTTTCGCCTGTTATTGGCCTTGTAGTGCATCCGGTTAAGAATTTTGCGTTGTATTTCAACCGTATTCAGGGGCTTTCTGCGGGCACGACTGTTGGTTCTACCTATGTGAATGCAGGGCAAACCTTTGCGCCGTATCAGAGCACGCAGTACGAGGTAGGGGCCAAATATGATGTGGGTCGTTTTTCTGCTGGTGTCGCATTTTTCCAGACATCCATGCCGTATGGCATGACAGAAGCTTACGGAGACACAGGTGAATCTATTTATACCCAAAGCGGTAAGCAGAGAAACCGGGGTATGGAACTGACATTTAATGGAGAAATCTTGCGTGGGTTGCGGTTTAACGGAGGCCTTACGCTGATTGATGCCAAGCAGGTGCACACTGCCGGGGGCGAATATAATGGCAAGACCGTTATTGGTGTTCCAAATTATACAATTAACGGAAATCTGGAATACGATGTGCCGTTCGTAAAAGGGCTAACACTTGTTGGCCGTGTTGTAAGTACCGGCAAGCAGCAGTTCAATAACGTGAATTCGGCACATCTGCCTGCATGGTCTCGGTTTGATCTGGGAGCACGTTATACTTTCTTGGTTCATAACAAGCCTCTTACAGCACGGTTTGAAGTCGATAACGTTGGTAACCAACGGTATTGGGCCTCTGTCTATCAAAGCGATTTGGTTATGGGTGACCCAGAAACATTTAAATTTTCAGTAAGTGCTGATCTCTGATAACGCCGAATAAAAAAGAATACTGTTTGAGGCCGGATGTTGCTTTGCTGCATCCGGTTTTTTTAAGATAACTGTGATTTATTGTAACAAAGGTTTATAAGCAGACTCTGATAAAAAAAAGTTCCCATATTTTTACGGCGTGTCGTCAGTTAAGCAGGATGATGATTGAGGCGAACTGCACGGCTGCGAGGAAGGTCGATTTCAGTTTATCGTAGCGGGTTGCGATAGCGCGAAACTGCTTGAGTTTATTGAAGAACCTCTCAACAAGGTTCCGTTCGCGGTAGAGAGAAAAATCGGTTTTCCGTCGTGTCGTTCTGTTGCGTTTTGGCGGGATGACCGGGGTAATCCCGCGCTGTATCAGCCGATCGATCAACCTGTCCGCGTCATACGCCTTGTCCGCAAGGAAAGCATCCGGTTCGATGTTTTCCAGAAGTGGTTCTGCCTGGGTGATATCGGCATCCTGTCCCGGTGTGATGCCGAGTTCCACTGGATTGCCCAGAGCGTCGCAGATGGCATGGATCTTTGTAGTTAGCCCGCCTCGTGATCGTCCGATGGCCTGATCCGTGCCCCTTTTTTGAGAGCTCCGGCACTATGCTGATGCGCTCGGACAATTGTGCTGTCGATCATCATGTATTCGTTGTCGTAATCAGCGGCCAGATAACGAAATATCCGTTCGATGACGCCGCTTTCACACCAGCGGCGCAGACGCCGGTGCACGTTTTTCCAGTCACCGAAACGGGCAGGAAGGTCGCGCCATGGAATACCCGCGCGATAGCGATACAGCACCGCCTCCACGAACAGACGGTTGTTCACCGCAGTGCCGCCGACATAGCCTTCTCGACCAGGAAGAAGATCCTTTATCCGCTCCCACTGGTCATCGCGTAAACTATAGCGCCGCATCTGTCTGTCTCCCCAAAAAAACGGGAAAACAGTCAGCACACGCAGACACAAAGTACAACCCTCACGTGCCACTCTCAGGGCTTAACTGACGACACGCCGTAAAATTTTTTGTAAATAAAAATTATTTAACAGACAAATTGTTCTTTGGTTGTGTGAAACCTTTAGTAAAGGGTGCCGTTCAACACATTGCGCACTAGGGCCTGTTAGATCTTAAAATACTTCCTATATTGTATGGATTGAAGAAGGAGACGGAACAGGCACTTTCACTGATGAGACATGGGCGATCTGGGAACCGCTGATTGAGGCGGTTCGGCCAAGGGGCAAGACACCGCCCCATGATCTGCGGCGTACGATAGCAGCGATCTTCTGGCGTCATGAGAATGGTGCGAAATGGCGAAGTATCCCCGCTGAGCTGGGTCCGTGGTGGCGGGCGGCGCAGCTTTTCATCCGCTGGGCGAAACTGGGGGTGTGGGAACGCCTGCTCGAACTGGTTCAGGACCACCACGGAGTGGCGCTGGGCATGACTTTTCTGGATGGCACGAACATCAGGGCTCACCACAAGGCGGCGGGAGCCCAAAAAAAGGGGCCTCTTTCGAAGAGCGAGACCATCGTGAAGCACTTGGCCGCTCTCGCGGCGGCTATGGCACAAAAGTGTGCGTGATCGCGGACGGACACGGAAAAGCCATTGGTTTCGCTCTGGCACCCGGACAGGCCCATGAACTGCCACTGGCGCCAGCCATGCTCGACGATCCCCCCTCTGTTCCCCTGTGGGTCGTGGCGGACAAAGGCTACGCGTCAGACGCCTTTCGTGAACGGATATGGGACATGGGAGCCCGACCGGCCATTCCCGCGAAACGACGCGATGCGCCGGTCGCCTGTCCCAAATGGGCCTATCGATGCCGACATCTTGTGGAGAACCTCTGGGCTCGTCTCAAGGAATGGCGCGCTGTCGCAACCAGATACGAAAAAACAGCAACCTCGTTCCTCGCGGTCATCCACATCGCTGCCGCCGCAGACTGGATCAAGTGCTAACAGGCCCTATGCGGATTTATCTTTTTTGTAAGAAAATCACCGCTTCTAAAAGGACAATATTAATGAAAAAGATGTACTTTCTTGTTGCGGCTTTGTGTGTTGCTACGCCAGCGCTTGCCGAATCTTTGCCAGAACGGACAGGCATTAATTCTGTAATGGGGATAGCCCCTAAAACAGATGATTTTATTCAAGGAGTTGTATGGAGCGATCTTTTTGAGATTCAATCCAGCCAACAGGCTCTTTCAGAGCCTTCGCTTAAAGATTTTGCGTCTAAAATGATAGAAGATCACCACAAAACATCTGCAGAGCTCAAGCAGATTGTGAGTGATAATAACCTGAACAATACGTTGCCGGTTGATGTTGATGAATCAAGCCAAAAAAAGCTTGATACGCTCCACGGGCTTCATGGTGAAAGTTTTGTGCGGCAGTATCGGGAAGATCAGATAACAGCGCATGAAAATGCTCTCTCGCTTTTCCAGCGTTACGCAAAAAATGGGGATAATCCTGGCTTGAAAAAATGGGCAGCCAGCACGGTGCCAACACTTGAAGAGCATCTGAGATTGGCAAAAAACTTACCTCAGTAAATTTGTCTTTTATGTGAGCTGTCAAGCATGAGCGTTCCTGGCAGGAAATTTCATACCGAGGAGATAAGCGCCTTGGTATGTCATTTTCTTCTGGAACAGTGATTGATTTGCAATACATGCGTTCTTGAGCGTATAAGCAGCATTCATTCAGATGAAAGGTCATGAAATGACCTTTTGCTGGCTCTTGCTACCCCTTGCTCTCAGATACGACGCCCATATGGAAGGTGTCCAGAGCATTCACCCTCCATAGGAAACCCAAGCCCTGCAGGGGGCTGCGCGCCGTCGAAGAGAGCGAGATATCGTCCACTTTGATTGTGATCAGCTGTTCAATCAAAGGATACCTCCGTGACGACCGATAGCTGCAAGGTCTTGATGATCTTTCCGCTTTTTAATGCCAGTTCGTTCTGGAATTACAAAGAGGCCTGTGATCTGGCTGGGGCACGTTATCCGGCGGCTCCTCTTGGTTTGATTACGGTTGCAGCGTTGCTTCCCAAAAACTGGGAGGTCAAGCTGGTGAACCACAATACCGAGCTTTTGACGGATGATGATTTCGCTTGGGCCGATATGGTGATGACCGGCGGAATGCTTCCCCAGAGAAATGATGCCCTGCGCATTATAGAAATGTGCCGCGCTAGTAATAAGCCTGTGGTGGTTGGCGGTCCGGATGTGACATCCAGCCCAGATCTGTATAGCGCGGCAAATTTTCAGGTTCTGGGTGAAGCTGAAGAAATCATGATTGATTTCATAACAGCTTGGCGTAGGGGAGATACGCATGGCGTCTTTAAGGCCCCTATGGGCAAAACAGACGTTACCAAAAGCCCGCTGCCGCGCTTTGATCTGTTAAAGCTGGATCAGTATCTGCATGTAGGTATTCAGTTTTCACGCGGGTGTCCGTTTAGCTGCGAGTTCTGCGATATTATCGAACTCTATGGCCGAGTGCCGCGGACCAAAACAAACGCGCAGGTTCTTGCTGAACTAGATGCATTATATGCTCTTGGGTATCGGGGGCATGTAGATTTTGTTGATGATAATCTGATTGGCAACAAAAAGGCGCTTAAGAAATTTTTGCCTGATTTGAAGCTTTGGCAGAACAAAAAGAAATTTCCGTTTGAGTTTTCAACCGAAGCATCCATCAACCTAGCAGACGATACAGATTTGCTGCGCAGTCTGGCTGAGACAAACTTCTTTGCTGTATTTATCGGGATTGAAAGCCCAGATACAGATACGCTGGTGATGACGCAGAAAAAGCAGAATACTCGGCGCAGCCTGCAAGAAAGTATTACCAAAATTCATGAAGCCGGTATTTTTGTAAATGCTGGTTTTATTGTTGGTTTTGATAGCGAAAAAGGCAGTGTTGCAGCAGGGATGGTAGACTGTATTGAAGATACAGCCATTCCGGTTTGCATGGTTGGGCTATTGTATGCTTTGCCAACAACTCAACTTACGCGGCGCCTACTGGCAGAGGGGCGTTTGTTTTCTGGAGGCGAGCAAACGCAATCTGGAGATCAGTGTACGGCGGGGCTGAATTTTGAAACAAATCGTCCACGTCGTGATGTATTGAATGATTACAGAACTGTGTTGGCAGAAATTTACAATCCGGTTGCTTATTTTGGCCGTGTGCGCCGGATGGGGCGGATGCTTAAGCGTGAGCGCGCCCATAAGATGATACGTGGCGATTTGCGTAGCTTTGTAAGGTTGCTTTTCCGTATTCATCGCGCAGGCCCCGGAACAGCCAAACAGTTCTGGCGTATGATGATTGATTGTGGCCTGCATAACCCAAAGGCAATACCTTACGTGGTTATGACCAGTGCGCTTTATTTACATCTTGGCCCATTTTCACGGCAGGTAGTGCGTGAAATTGATAAGGAAATTAAGGATGTAGATGAAGGGCGCTGGCACGCCCCACCAGCACAGGTTCCGGTGGCATCAGCAGAACTTGTGCCTGCGTAACTTGGTGATAGAGGGTAGGGTTTAATAAGGCTGGTATTCTGGTGTGTTGTGGTCCAACGCACCGGTGCCAAAAGCCAGCCCAGCCGCCGCGATAAGTGTGGCGTAATAGGCATCGGAATGGCTGAGTGTTGCATCTACCAAGCCATTTTCTGCCATAGATGTTTGTACAATAGACCCTACACCATTGCGGTATGCAGCATATGCGGCATCAAAAGCTGTTTGTGCGGCAGTTTCAAGCTTGGCGGAGGATGTGTACGCCGCCAAACTTGTATGTAGCGCATTTTCTGCCACCACAATTTGTTTGACGGATGAATCAACCGTTTTTTGCAAAGTAGCGTTGGCACTATCTGCTTGATCTTGCGCCTGCTTAAGTTGTGCCGCCCGCATGCCTCCATCAAAAATAGGCACGGATACGCCTCCAAGAATAACACTGCTTAAAGAGTTGGAAGACAGATTGAGAGTGGGGGATGAATCACTGCCCACTCCCGGCACAGAAGAAAGTGCCAGATGGCCGGTTGTATAGGCCACGTTTCCGGTTACAAAAATCTTTGGCAGAAATTCGCTTTTAGCAGCCACCACTTGGCTTCTGGCAGCTTTTGCATGGGCGTATGCCGCAAGAACATCTGCTCGCCGAGAAACTGCTTGCTGAATAAAGGCATCACTCAGTCGCGTATCATCCAATGCTAAAGGTCTGCCAGATACATTTTCTGTTTCAAAATGTGTGCGGGGCGAAATGCCGATAGCATTAACAAGTTCCAAATAAGTGTTTTCAACATCGCCTTGTGCTTGCACAAGACGGAGTTCTGTTTGGGCTGTAGCCTGTTGGGCTTGTGTAACATCTACAATAGTGCCTTGCCCATGCTTAAGGCGAGCTTGCGCGGCTTCCTGCACATGTTTGGCGTTTTCTAGTGCTTTTTCCAGAAAATGCACGCGGGATACAGCCGCTTCATGTGTATAAAAAGCGATGGTAACACTGTAGATAATTTTCTGGTGCTCTGCGGTGAATAGAATATTTGCACCAATTTGGGCCTGTTGAACGGCGGCAAGTATTGCTTCTCTCTTACCAAAATCAAATAGCAGCCATTCTAGCCCCAGTGTTTGAATTTCCCCCGCACCAGAGCGCGAGTTGCGCATTCCTCCAATAAGGTGGAGGGATCGAAGAACCCTTGATTGATGTGCTTGGCCGGTAATTTCTGGGTTTTGGCGATTTGATTGACGGTTTTTGCGATGGCGTCCAGTCTGCGTTTTGAGCAGATTGGGAGTTGTCTCTCGCTGGATGGCTATGCGCTCGCGTTCAATCTTTCGAGGAAGAGGAGGCGGCGCATATTGTAGACGATATTGGCGAGCCCGATCCTCATGGTGGCTCGACTGATACCGACAGTCCGGACAAACAGCCCCGTCTGTGACTTCTGATCGGCAAAGACATGCTCGACACGCGAGCGGATGACCGACTTTCCAGCATTTGATTTCTGGATATGCCGGGGGGTAATCCCCCCATAAAAAGAGTGGCTTTTGAATGAGAATTTTCTCAGCGTAAGGATGAGGAGATTCTGATGAAGAGTGATCGCTTTACTGACGCCCAGATCATGGGTGTGATCCGCCAGGCTGAGGGCGGTGTCCCGGTTCCTGACCTGTGCCGGGAGCATGGGATTAGCAACGCCACGTTTTACCGGTGGCGCGCGAAATATGGCGGCATGGATGCTTCGATGATCAGTCAGATGAAGGCTTTGGAAGAGGAGAACCGTCGGCTGAAGCGCATGTATGCGGATTTGAGCATGCAGACGGATATCCTGAAGGAAGCCCTTGGAAAAAAATGAAGCGGCCAGCCCAGCGCCGGGAACTGGCCGCACAGGCTGTGGCGCATCATGGGGTCAGCATTGCGCTGGCCTGTCGGATTTTTGGGATATCCGAGACCTGCTTTCGCTATCGTCCGCGACTGGCAGCGGAGAACGACAGGATTGCCGCTCTTCTGGTGGGACTGACCCAGGCTCACAGGAGATGGGGATTTGGTCTGTGTTTCCTGTATCTGCGCACTGTGCAGGGGCAGCTCTGGAATCATAAGCGGGTTTATCGGATCTATCGGGAACAGGAACTCAACCTGCGGATTAAACCCCGCAGGCGTCTGGTTCGCGAAAAGCCTGAAAAGCTGTCGGTTCCGGCCCTTCCCAACAGGGTCTGGTCCATGGATTTTATGGCGGACAGGCTGATGGATGGACGTGCTTTTCGGCTCCTGAACATTCTGGATGACTTCAATCGTGAAGGACTGGCGATCGAGGTTGATTTTTCCCTGCCAGCCTGTCGGGTTGTCCGCTGTCTGGAACAGGTTATGGAGTGGCGTGGCAGGCCAGAAGCCATCCGAATGGATAATGGCCCTGAATATGTCAGTCATACGCTGGTTTCATGGGCCGAAAAACAGGGGATTACCCTGATCTATACGCAACCGGGTAATCCGCAGCAGAACGCCTATATTGAACGCTACAACAGAACTGTCCGGCAGGAATGGCTGGAGCAGTATTTGTTTGAAAGCATTCAGGACGTGCAGGAGGTCGCAACACAATGGCTCTGGACATATAACCATGACAGACCCAACATGGGGAACAGCGGGCTAACCCCCGCCCAGAAACTAAAAACAGCTGCCTGAATTCTCATTCAATGCCCCACTAAAAATGGGGGGATTACCGGGGCATAGGCTTGAGATGCGGCTTTTTGCGATGAACCTTGGAGACAAAGCCCTGCTTTTCCATGAAGTCTTCGTTGTCTTTTGAGCGATAGGCCGTGTCGGCCCAGACACTTGAGGCCATATTGGTTTTATCCAGAAGCCCCTCTCTCAATCGCGCGCCATCACTGGCAGCGGCATGCGTTGTTTTCCATTTGCGGATGAACCGGTATTTCCGATCGATGGAAACATGCGATTTATAGCCAAAGAACGGGATGGCGAGATCGCTGGATGGCATGGTTCCATCATCCTGCCGCTTCGCCTTCGTGAACTTCAGTGTCCAGCGCGCATGACGATCCTTGTGCGACAGCTTTGCGGGTTTGTCCTGCCAGTCTTCAGGAATACGGCCTGCTCGCAGATCCGCTTTCTCTGCATTGGTGTTCCGCTGCTTCGGAGCCGCTACCAGCGTGGCATCCAGGATCTGGCCTGACATCGGCAAATACCCGGCGTTACGCAGGGTCGCATCAAAGCGGTTGAACAGCCCATCGATCGCACCCGCCTGGGTCAGACGCTTTTGACACAGCCAGACCGTTTTGGCATCCGGCACCCGATCTGAAAGTCCCAGCCCAAGGAAACGCATAAAGGAGAGGCGATCGTTGATCAGATATTCCGTCCGCTCATCAGACAAATTGTTGAGCGTCTGGATCACCAGGATTTTGAACATCAGCACCGGATCAAATGGCGGTCGTCCGCCTTTGCTTCCGTCAGAATACGCCAGAGCCTTCTCCAGGTCAGGGCGGAAGACTTCAAAATCCACAGTCCGGGAAAATGCTTCGAGCTGATCGCCAAGCCCACTCAGCCGGGCAAGACGCTCTTCAACATCAAAGAAACCAGACTGCTTCATATCGCCATTCCCTCAATCAACGCAGAAGAAATAGAATCATACAGAAGACCTCAAAACCAGGGGGTTTTTAGAACCCTCCACCTTTTAATATTCTGACAGTGTGAGAATTTAAAAATCAGCAGAAAGGGTGGCAGTTACCACAAATGGAGAACCGATAACGTAAGTAGGCTGTGACCCAGAGAGACTTTTGCCCGTGAGCACCCCATGCTGTGTTTTGGCGTTTGTTGTATACCCATACATTGAAGACAGATAATGATTGTCACCAAGGTTAACGAGGTTGAGCTTAATTTTAGGGGAGACGTGCCCAATTTGCGGCAAACGTCTGCCAAAACCAAGGTTGGCCGTAACGTAACCAGGAATGCTCTGATCGTTCATAAGCGTGGAGTATTGGGTGCCAGTATATTGCAGCGTAAAGTTGCCGAACCATTTGCCATCATTATAAGTCAGGCCCAATGAGCCGGAGAATTGTGGCGCACCCACTTCCTGCTTCCCTTTTGTTGCAAGATAATCTCCCGCATAGGCAATATTATTCCCGTTTTTAGTGTGCATATACTGGCCAGATGCGTAAGCGCTTACGTGGTGCCAAGGACGCGTGGCAAGTTCGGCCTGAATACCATAGGCTTCCATGCCACCGGCATTGATCAACTGTGAAATGGTTGATGTTGACCCGGGTTCATAGCTTACGGCTGAAACCTGGTGGTTTGTCACATTATAATGAAAGCCAGCTAGATTAGCCATAAACAGGCCGCTGTAGCGATACCCTATTTCTTCCGTAATCATATATTCTGGCTTGTAATCAGACATCGGGAGCGATATCGCCTTGCCAGTGTTATAGCTGTAGGAGGCAAGCTGTGAACTTAAGCCTGCCGGGAGATGGTAACCCGTTGTGCCGTTAACATAGATCTGATGATTGGGGTTGAAGCGGTAATTGATAAGCACTTGAGGAGAGGGGACAAACACATTCTTAATGGATTTGCTTGCCGTTACGCCCGGTAGGTCTTGGGTGTATTGGCGGTTTGCCATCACCATTCTAATGCCGCCATCAATGGTGAGACGGTCATGCAGGAACGACATTTTGTCGTCCACAGCAAAGCTGTTCAACTGCTGTAAGGCGTTTTCATTATCTTCGTTAATAAGTAGGCCACCATTGGCTGTAAGGGGGGCACCATTAGAGTTCCAATGCCCACTGCCATTCACAGGGTAAAACTTCTGGGAGGCAGCTTCCTGCGCGTAAGAATACCAATAGGTAAAGTTAAGCGTATTGAATTTATGCTTCCAATGTCCGGTAAGCGTTAAGCCGGAGGAGATTGTATACCAGTCTGAAACTTCTACAGATGTTAATTTGCTTACTGAAGGGTCATACCCAGGCAGATTTTTATAGTCATCAAGATGCGCGTATTTTTCTGCCCCTGCATAACCGTTGGCGATGGGTACAGTTTCCCCGTAATAATAAGGGCCATGAAATTCAACAGAATAGGCTTGTGCATCTAGACTAAGCCCATGCCCAAAGCTGAAATGGTTTTTTAATGTGCCGTAAATGGCTCCGGTATTTTTACCGTTCAGCCCAACATAGTGTGTATCGCCATTATAATACTGGTTGTTCAGACCATATTTTGTGCCGTAGGTTTTCCAGTTCGCTAAGGATGGATAAAGCCATTCCCCCTGAGCGGCATCTGTAAAACCAAAAATAGCTTCTGAGTGGCTGCCAGGAGCCCAGCTTTTTGTAAGGGCTGCATCTACATGCCATTTGCGGATGTCACCAGCACCACGCCACATATCACTACGCGCGTAGGAGCCTGAAACAAAGCTCCGCACGCCCGAATGCCCGATTTCTCCGGTATCATACCGGAGAAAATCTTTGTTGGTGCCATAGGAGCCGCCAGAGGCCGCAACATGCACATTCTGGTGGTCCATAGGGTGGCGTAATGTAGCGGAAACTTCCGCCCCCGTTGCGTTATAGGTTGGTGAATTAATATCCACGGAACCCTGCATCACATTCACCTGGCCCATATTCTCACTATCAACGAGAGAAGGGGTGTAGGTGCTGTATGTAAATGGGTTGGCTGCTGGCATGCCCTCAAGCGTGACACCAATTTCTGCCTGCGCCATGCCGCGAATATGAATGGTGGAAAATGAGGTTGTGAGAGGGCCTTCACTGGCAGAAACCACACCGGGCACTGTCTGGATCAGTGATTCGATTGTAGAGGTGGGAGACTGCATTTCGATATAGCTATGGGAAAGCGAGCTTATCGTTTTGGCAGATGTCTGTTTCACCATCATTCCGCCGCCTGCTGTTTTGCGCGAGACGACGTCAACGTTCTCATCCTTGGCCTTCGGCAATTTGGCCGATTTTTTTGCAGCAAGGGGAGGATGGCTTTTATGTTTATCCGGGTTGCTGCTCGCTTTGGCTACGGTTGCGGTGTTTTGAGAAAATAAACAAACTGTGCTCAGGATAAGGAACTTTTTCATTGCGGTGTCTCATCTCCCCATAAGGCGCCGCAACCTATCTGACTTTTCTTGTATGTTTGATATCTATTGTAAAAATTCATTTATATTACACAGAGTATTCATAAAATATTCACAAAATGTATGGAAAATGGGGATTCTACGTATATGGCAAAATATTGCCTGCTTATGTTTTGCCGTATTTGTGTGCTGGTGCACGCGTGCGGGTTGCTTCTGTAAATGGGGCGGGAGCAAGGAGAGGTTCTAAGAAATATATCTAGATATATCTTGACGTACGATATATCGGGATCTATATCGGAATTATGAAACACAGACATAAACATGCAGGCGGTCGTAACCGCCAGGTTTTCTCCCCTGAAGGAACAACAGGTTCTGGAGGGAAACATCGTCACCAACATGGTCGGGGTGGTGGCCGACGTGGTGGTCGCAGCAGGCTTTTTGATTATGGTGAAATCCGCCTGTTGGTTCTGAAACTGATTTCGGAAAAACCGACTTACGGTTATGAACTTATCAAGGATATCGAAGAAAAATTTGGGGGAAGTTATACCCCAAGCCCCGGTGTTATTTATCCAACACTCACTTGGCTGGAAGAAGCAGGATATATCCGTCCGACTGAAGGCGAAAGCCGTAAAAACTACCAGGTAACACCAGAAGGTGAGGCATTCTTGTCTGCCAATCAGGCAGGGTTGGAGGAAATTCTCTCTCGTGCAGCAGCAGCGGAACCAGAAGGAAGGGGAGGGCGTAAAAATATTCCCATGCCTGTCATGCGCGCCATGGAAAACCTGAAAATGGCCTTACGCCTTCGGCTACGTCACGGTGGGTTTGATCCGGCAGCAGAAGAAAAAATTGCAGCACTGCTGGATGAAGCAGCACGCGGTGTTGGACAGGTTTAAAGCTGTAAGTTGTAAAGAATAAGAGGAAAGATAATCATGGATGATAAAATTCAGACAGTTCTTAACCTCTATCATGAACGTATGCAGCAAGAACGTAGCCAGCCGCGTGTGGAAGCACCCGGCGGGCGTGATGGAGGGCATGACCAGCGCATGCGCTCCATCGGCCCGGAAACAGGGCAATTGCTGAATATTCTGGCCAAGAGCCTCAAAAGCCCAACTATTCTGGAACTTGGCACATCCTTTGGGTATTCTGGTATCTGGCTTGCTGAAGCCGCGCGTGCAGCCGGCGGCAAGCTCATTACGATGGAACTGCATGATTATAAATCTGCTTATGCTCAACACATGGCACAGCAGGCAGGCGTGGCGGATTGGATAGATTTCCGCGTAGGTGATGCTGTGCAGATGATTGATGAGTTAAACGAAAAAGTAGATTTTGTTTTTGTTGATCTCTGGAAAGATCTTTATGTACCTTGCCTAAAGGCGTTTTATCCACGCCTTAAACCCGGTGCAATTATTGTGGCGGATAATATGATCCGCCCCGGCACAGAAGATGTAAAACGCTATGGGCAGGCCATACGCGCATTGCCCGATATTGCGAGTGTTTTGCTGCCTGTTGGGACGGGCATAGAAGTCAGCCGTTTAGAAACAGAATAAACCCCAGGCAAGCAACAGGATAAAATAGAATGATACCTCAGAATGCCTTTTCTGATGCTTCCAATGCGCCAGAAATCCAGCGCGTGCGGCATGAGTTGCACCGCCGCTCTTTAGAGGTTGTGGAAGTGGAGCGGCTTACACCGCATATGATCAGGGTAACCCTTGCGGGGCCGAATTTAGCCGGTTTTGTCAGCGCTTCTCCAGATGATCATATCAAAATATTCATTCCTGGTTTGGATGGTGCACCTGTCCGTCGGGATTATACACCGCGCAAATATGATTCAGAAGCAGGCACACTACGGCGTGTCGTCAGTTAAGCCCTGAGAGTGGCACGTGAGGGTTGTACTTTGTGTCTGCGTGTGCTGACTGTTTTCCCGTTTTTTTGGGGAGACAGACAGATGCGGCGCTATAGTTTACGCGATGACCAGTGGGAGCGGATAAAGGATCTTCTTCCTGGTCGAGAAGGCTATGTCGGCGGCACTGCGGTGAACAACCGTCTGTTCGTGGAGGCGGTGCTGTATCGCTATCGCGCGGGTATTCCATGGCGCGACCTTCCTGCCCGTTTCGGTGACTGGAAAAACGTGCACCGGCGTCTGCGCCGCTGGTGTGAAAGCGGCGTCATCGAACGGATATTTCGTTATCTGGCCGCTGATTACGACAACGAATACATGATGATCGACAGCACAATTGTCCGAGCGCATCAGCATAGTGCCGGAGCTCTCAAAAAAGGGGCACGGATCAGGCCATCGGACGATCACGAGGCGGGCTAACTACAAAGATCCATGCCATCTGCGACGCTCTGGGCAATCCAGTGGAACTCGGCATCACACCGGGACAGGATGCCGATATCACCCAGGCAGAACCACTTCTGGAAAACATCGAACCGGATGCTTTCCTTGCGGACAAGGCGTATGACGCGGACAGGTTGATCGATCGGCTGATACAGCGCGGGATTACCCCGGTCATCCCGCCAAAACGCAACAGAACGACACGACGGAAAACCGATTTTTCTCTCTACCGCGAACGGAACCTTGTTGAGAGGTTCTTCAATAAACTCAAGCAGTTTCGCGCTATCGCAACCCGCTACGATAAACTGAAATCGACCTTCCTCGCAGCCGTGCAGTTCGCCTCAATCATCATCCTGCTTAACTGACGACACGCCGTAGTACTGGATTTTGTGGATCATAAAGGCGGCCCTGCTGCGGCATGGGCGCGAGCGGCAAAGGTTGGTGATCACTTAGACATTGGTGGTCCAAAAGGTTCTCAGGTTATTTCGGGCAATATTGCACATTGGTTACTGATTGGGGATGAAACAGCCTTGCCAGCCATTGGTCGCAGGGTTGAAGAGCTTTCCGCCCCAAGCCATGTGACAACACTTGTTGCTGTGTCGGGGCAAGAAGACGAGCAGATGTTTAAAACATCTGCGCGGCATACAGCCTATTGGGTGCATCGTCCTCTGGACAAAGCGAATGATGCACAAAGTATTGTGTCTGTTCTGTCCGATCTGGATATCCCAGAGCGCACATTCATCTGGATTGGAGCAGAAGCTCGCGTTGCAAAAACAGTGCGCCAATATCTACTTGAAAAACGCGGGATTGCCGCACAATGGGTTAAGGCATCTGGTTATTGGGTTGAAGGGCAAGCAGATGTATCCGTTAAAGATGTGGGTATGTAAGGTAAGGTCAAGGCATAAGGCTTGAACAGGTTTTACATCGCTGGCTGCTCATAATACCTGTTACCCCACTTATGATCTGTTTTGATAGTACAGGAACTTTACGTGCAGTCATCCTCTGCGGCGGCAACCTCATCTGCCTATCCTCCAACCACGCGTATTCTTGTGTTCATCGGTCTTATCATGACCATGATTATGGGGGCGCTTGATCAGAGCATTGTTTCAACGGCTCTGCCTACCATTGTTAGTGATCTTGGCGGCTTGGCGCATATGTCGTGGGTGGTTACGGCGTTTATGTTAACCTCCACTATTGCAACGCCAATGTATGGCAAGCTGTCTGATATGTTTGGTAGGCGTCCATTGCTGGCATTTAGCATTGGGGCTTTTCTGTTTGCATCGCTTCTGTGCGGTATCGCGCAGAATATGTGGCAGCTTATTTTGTTCAGAGGCTTGCAGGGTGTTGGGGCAGGTGGACTGATGACCCTGTCGCAAACAGTTATTGGTGATATGGTAACGCCACAGCAACGCGGCCGTTACCAAGGGCTTTTTACCGGTGCATTTGCTGTAAGCAGTGTTACGGGGCCATTTTTAGGCGGCGTGCTAACAAGCGCGCTTTCGTGGCGGTGGGTATTTCTTGTTAACTTGCCCATTGGGTTGCTGGCTTTTGCGTTAATTATGTTCAGCCTGCCTGCGGGGCAGTCTGAAGCAAAACCTCAGATTGATTATCTGGGCGCTGGATTGCTGAGTATTGCAACAGCAGGCTTTCTGCTTCTGTTTAATTCAGTGGGCACATCTCTGGCCTGGACAGCTCCGTTAACCGTCTTGCTATTTGGTTTGAGCCTTGCTGTTTTTTGTCTGTTTATCCGGCAGGAGAGGCAGGCCCCAGAACCGCTTGTAAATCTTGGGTTGTTGCGCATTGCCAATTTTTCCGTTTGTGTTGCGGCAACGGGTATTATGTCCTTCGCCATGATGGGATCATTGGTTTTTCTGCCGTTATACTATCAGCTTGTTTTGGGGCAGTCGCCGGCAACCTCTGGCCTGATGATGCTGCCGCAAGTCGGCACTATGCTTGTCAGTTCTATATTAGGTGGGTTTGTTTCCTCCAAAACGCAGCGTTACGAGCTTTTGCTTGCGATAGGTGTGGGTATTGAGTTTTCAGCACTCAGTCTCATTGCATATTGTGCGCATCATGGTGCACCACCCTTGTTCTTTCTCATCAGCCTTGGCTGTCTGGGGGTAGGCATGGGTATTGGTATGCCTAATGCCACTGTTATTATTCAGAACTCGGTACCGAGTAATGCGTTGGGCATTGCCACGGCTATGATGTCCTTTATCCGTTCATTGGGTGGATCTTTGGGAGTGGCGTTATCTGGAGGGGTGATGGCGCTTACGCTGCAACATCGGCTACAAGCCTTGGCGGACAAGGTTGATATTTCTGCATTTCTGGAAAAAGGGATGGTGGCTATTCAATCCCTTTCTCCGGCCATGCATGCGCAGGTAACGGAAGCATATAAGAGCCCTTTTGGAAATTCGCTATGATAGGTTTTCAAGAAGTTTTGAGCGTGATTCAAAGGCAGGATGTGGACGCCAGCACAACGAGGCCGCATGGCCGGAATTACACGCAAGACGAAACGCTATCCGTCTGATCTGACAGATGAGGAATGGGAGCGCATAGCGCCTCTGATGCCCCCTGCGAACCGGCGTGGTCGGAAACGGACAACCGATTTCCGTGAGATCATCAATGCTCTGCGCTATCTCGTGCGCTCAGGCTGCGGTTGGGAGATGCTTCCGGTTCATTTTGGCCCATGGCAAACGGTTTACTGGTGGTTCCGCAGGCTGATGCGCCGTTTCCTGTTCCAGACCATTCATGATGTCTGTCTGATGCTCGATCGTGAAGCGACAGGACGCGAAACCAGTCCATCGGGTGGTGTCATTGATAGCCAGAGTATCAAGGCACCCCACGCAAAGACACGTGGTTATGACGCAGGCAAGAAGATCGTCGGTCGGAAACGTCACATCGCAGTTGATACGGATGGCCGCCTTCTCCTGGTCCAGCTGACAACAGCCGATATTTCGGACAGTGCAGGAGGACAGATGATCCTTGATGCCATTCGTAAACGCTGGCCTTGGGTGAAGCACCTGTTTGCCGATGGAGCCTATGACCGCCTCCAGTTGATGGATAAGGCCACTTTTCTCGACTTCACAGTCGAGATCATCCGGCGGTCAGAGACAGCAAAAGGGTTTGAAATCCTGCCGCGTCGGTGGGTTGTGGAACGGACCTTCGGTTGGATGATCCGCTGGCGTCGCCTTGTGAAGGACTACGAACAGCGGATCGACGTCGCAGAGGCCATGATCCACATCGCCATGGGAAGCCTCATGCTACGCCGAAACGCTCATCCGTGAATTTCCAAAAGGGCTCTAAGGTGAGGGCTATCCAGATCTGCAGAACCCTGTTCTACATTGATGGTTCTTAGGTTTTCCGGATCAACAATTTCCTGCGGATAAACAGCATAGTTGCCGATATCGTTAATAGGAAATCCTTCTAGCTCAAAACCAATCTGGTTTTCTGTCAGGCCGCGCATGCTCATATGCCCACCCGAAAGCCCCATCGGGTCTGTAGATGTAGTGTTCACACCTGGCAAAGATTCAATAAGCTGCATGGGGTTTAGGCCTGCAGCCTGTTTTGCAATATATTCAGCTGTAACAGTAGAGCGAGATTTAGGAGCGTCTTCCTTAATCATAAGGCCGCCCCCTACAGCACGATGGCGCCCACCACGCACTTCCAGTTTTTCTGCGGCTTGGTCTGTTGGAGCAGTAGCCCCCATCATGGAGGGAAGTGTAACGGTGTTTTTTTGTGAAGCTACTTTTGTGTGTTGAGATGCCTTTACTGTAGAAGTTTCTGCCTTGGCTGTAGGAATATTTGTTTCCCATGTATAGGGAATGGCAATTCCGACAAGCGTCGTGCATACGAGAGACTTTCGGAAGTGGGAAGGCATAGAAAGACCTTTTATTGGATTAGAGACCAGTTATTGAGAACAGGACCGTTTCTAAATGGTATTGTTTTGTTTTGTTGTGAATGTTTTGTTATTTATATTTTTAATATGTAATATAATATAAACAATTATATGTAATTATTTTGTAGCTTTGTATGCATATAAAGTTATTCTTATTTTTGCATCTTCACTAAAATTAAGGGCGTTTGCATAAGTGAATATGCAAACGCCCAGAGATATTATTTTATATAAGATAATGAACGATACTTATTTTATCAGGCCATTGCTGGGTCTGTAATACTATGGTGCCCATTATCGGCATGGCCAGCAAAAACATAAGAAAACTCAGGTTCCTTAGGTGTTGTCAGCGTTAAATCATACCACATACTAGAGTGAGCAAGAGATATTTCCTGTTTTACACTGCCTTGAGCAGGAATGCGTATAACGTGCAAAGAGGGATGCTCTGGCACATTACAGTGAATTTCTAACGTGTCATGGCCTATGTTTTTTAAGCAGAGAAGAATACTTTCCTTACCTGAGAGCATATATTTACATTCTGCCAAAACTTTTACGCCATGCTGGCGGCCAGTGAATTTTCGGTAGAAACCATTGGGAGCATGAACAGATACATCGTAAATATTGTTTTCAGATAAACTACTATCAACATTTACAGTCATATTATCCCCAGCAGCTACCGCGTAGGTGCTGGACCGCATACCGCCTTCTTGTGGCATGTTGTGAATGTAAACGTTAAAAGGTGCACCAGATGAAAGATGTTTATGCACTTTGGTGCCTGCTTGCAGATGCAAGGATATGGTTTGCCCATCTGCGCTTAAGCCGCCATTGCAATAAAGTTCATAGGGTAGGGCGCAGGCTGGGCGTGTGCCCGGTTCCTGTTTTACATAATGCTGTATCTGGGCAGGATTATTTTTCAGTTGCATAATTTCTGTTTCTTCAAGAGATTTAAAGCCACTGGGCATAGGCCGGTAGCGTGCATCTTCAATAATTTCTAAGTGTTTGTCCCTCTCAATAAACGGAAGTTGCGGGGATGTGCCATCATAAGGGCGGAAGCAGGATGTTAGATCCCCACTAATGGCGCGGCGCCACGGAGAAATATTTGTTTCAGTGATTTTTTTTCCAAACTTGCCTTCAATAAACTTTTCCAGAAACTGAAGAGTAGAACTATGCTCAAACAGTTGAGAATTTACCCACCCCCCACGGCTCCAGGGAGATGCAATAATCATAGGAACCCGAAAGCCCAGGCCAATAGGGCCACTACGGGCCAATGATGGTGGCACGCCAATAATTTCTTCATCTTTAGCGTAAGTATATTCCAGACCATCACGCCCAATGCTGGAGGAAGATTGGCCTGTTTCCGGGCGTTTAGGGTCTGGTGCAGTGAAGGAGCAGCAATGGTCAAAGTAGCCGTCATTTTCATCATAAGTCATGATGAAAATGGTTTTTTTCCAGATTTCCGGGTTTTCAGTAAGAATATCCATAACTTCTGATACAAACCATGCACCATACCAAGGTGAGGCTGGGTGATCAGAAAAATGTTCCGGCGCAGCTAGCCATGAAACAGTAGGGAGTTTGCCGTTCTGAACATCCTTACGGAATTGGTAAAGAATATCTCCCTTAGGTGCATCCATATGGCGTGTGTTGGAGCCATCTGAAAATGTCAGAGTTTCAAGTGTTCTGTAATTTTTGTCTGCTTTATTGGTTACAAAAGCCCGTTCAAACAGGCCCCGTTCTGCCGGGGTAAGTTGTTCCACCGTTTTTGTAGCAGTATCGCGGCGACGTTTTAAAGTAGCTAACAAGGCATTGGCTTCAGCCAATTGTTCCTCACGTTTTTCTGAAACAAGCCTTTCTTCTGTCTGAAGCTTTTCAATATGCTTGGAGCAGGCGTTTATGCGCTCTTCTACCCATTCATGAAATCTGGGGTTTGCAGAGGTGTTGTAATTTTCAAAGCATTCTAGAATATTGAGTGCAAAGTTGGAAAGCCATGCTCGTTCTTTTTCGTCCAGACCGCCAACCTGATCTGTTTCGTTTTGGTAGACTTTCCATGAAACACCAATTTGCTCCAACCTTTCAGGAAAGGTTGTCCATGTCAGGCCAGATTTGAGAATTTCCGGGTTGCGCATATAAACCATGGAATCAGGGCTTTGTTTATCACGCACAGTACCCGTCCAGAACACAAGCCGGTTTGGGCAAGTGCTCGTCATTACACCACAGTAATTCTGGTCACAAACAGTAAACGCATCTGCTAATGCGTAATAAAAAGGTAGGTCTTCTCGTGTATAATATCCCATAGTCATGGGGTAATGTTCGTATTTCTTGTAATGAGACTTTTTAACGTCCACCCACCGATCATGGTGTCCGTTGTTCCACGCATCAACCTGACTTTCGCGCGAGTGGGGGATAGAACCCATCCATGTAATGCGTGTATCGTGGATGTTCAGGCGCCAAGGCACATAGGTTTGCCCTTCTGTGCTGGATTGCACAAATACCGGGTTGCCGTTGGGCTGCCGTATGGCGCGTGGGTCATTAAACCCACGAACACCTTGCAATGTGCCATATAAATGATCGAACGAACGGTTTTCCTGCATCAGAATAACTATGTGTTCCGCATCCTGATATGTCGTTCCTAGATCCGGGGAAATAGCAAATGCTCGGCTAATGGCGGAAGGCAGCATCCCCGCCGAACCAGCCGCTCCAGAAAGGAACGCATATTTCAGAAAATTACGACGTGTTGTCATGTCTCGATCCTGTCAGATACGTAAAAACGTTTAATGAGAGGGAATAGTATTTTCGTAATGGTCCCAGTGTGTTGCTATTTCTTTTACAACAACACTGCCTGCCTGGTAGGCAGCATCCAAGGTAGGTAGAAAACCGGAAAAACCAGATTCTTCAGTTTCAGCCTTGAGTAAATCTGCCGCAGTCTGTCCCGGCGGGGGCATGTCAAAATTGCTGCCAGCGCGCAAAACAAGAATACGGTTCATATCAACGCGGCCCGCGCGTGCTTGCAGGGAAAGAGCCTGAAGCATGCCAATTTCTTCTTCTGCTGTTGTTGCAAAAGCGCCTTGGTTCTCTGTCCAATATTTCACCCAGCGTTCTGCCCAGGCATTCATGCGCTTGCCAACCCAGAAGGTTTCGGATGCCAAGGTATCTCCCACCATTACCTGTGGAGGCATTTGTGCGTGTGAGTATCCCTTGTAGCGGCGACGGTTGGCTTGCAGAGCAGGCGTATCCATTAAGGGCAGTGAGCGCGTAAGTTGATATGCCCATGCAACCAAATTGGGGTTAAGTGTATAAACCATATCACCCCACTGAGAATGTAGGGCGGGTAGGGGGATGAATATTTGGGCCCGCACCTTGAATGGGCACCAGTTCATCTTGCCAGTCTTTGGGCATTTCACGGGCATCAATCATATGGGCCAAGCCGCCATTTATGGCGTATCGCGCCCATACGGCAGATCCGGCGGAGCCAAAATTAGGGTTTATGCCGCCAATACCAGCCAGGATAAAATAGGCTTTGCGAAGGTCAAATCTTGGATCAAGCACAAGGCTTGTCATGGCAGAGGCCATATGTTCCGGGCCTTCTCCTGCTACAATTCCCAGAACCTGAAGGTTTGGATTATAGCGCATAACGCCATGATTTGTCGCAGGGGCAGAAATTTCCTGATCAAGAGGGAGCTTTTCTACCCAGTTCTGAAATTCGCCGGGTGTATCACCTGTATCCTGACCAAGTTCAAAAGTGGTCACAACAACCACTCTAACCGGAATTTTCTGTTCTTCTGCCTGTGCTGGCAAAGTCGTTCCCAGAAAAAATGCGAGTAGAGAAAACGTAATTCCAGCAGATATTACGGAACGGATACCATTTTTGTTAGAAAAAGAATTTTGCATTTTAAAGCGCAGCCTTTGTTGGGATGGAACTTGCTGTTCCTTTTATAGTATCCCAATTTGGCAGTAGAAAATGCGTAGGGCAGTTATCTTGTTCCCATGGGCTGCTTATAAAGGATGAAGCATGAGGGAACTCACCAAGTTTTTCAGGCTTAAGCGTAAACCATAGTTGTGCTAAAACTATGCGCCCAGTTGAGTCCTTATTGCATTGAAACTGCAAGCCTTTTTCTGGCAGCGGCCCTGTATCGGTTTGTATAAGTGTTTGCAGTTCGGATTTGGAAATAACCTGTCCAACTTTGGCTGTTAGCTGGGCAGATGCTGGTAAAGTTGCAAATCTATCGTGTAATGTGGCGGCTACGGTAAAAAACTGTTCGGCGTTCATGCCAAAACAGCTCGCATGTTTGGTGTATTCATGCGCCACCAGATCAGATGGAAGATGCGCGACAACGCTGGAAAGTCGTGTAGATAGGCCAGAACTTAAGGCCGGCCCTGAGGAGGGGGGAGGAACATCAGCATAAATGCTGCATCCCTTTTTCCACCAGAGCGTCACATCTTGATGTGCTTTTATAAGATCAGATGGGCGAGAAGCCCATAAACCATGCAAACCAATAAGTGGTGTTTGGGGTTGGTCTGGTTTGCATGTATTTTGGCCATGCAAGAGGCAAAATCCCGGTTGCCATGTCAGTGCCAGAGTATAGTGCTTGAAATCTCCATGATAAGGGGCCTGAATAACTAGAGGCGTTGGTGCTTTAGAAATGCTTGGTAAAGAATGTTGTGTGCAACCTGCTAGTGCCAATAGCAGCAGGAAAGGCAGCGCAGGTAACCGGCAACTCATGAATATCCAGGCCCCAGAAGTAAAAAATGTAAGTTATTAAAAAGCGCCTTGCGCAGCCTGCTGTTCTACCACACAAGTTTTTGCGTCTGGTGCTGTTTTTGCATCACGCAAGGCAAACAGTTCCTGGCGAACTTTTGTCATTTGCTCTGTAAATGCGGGTTGTTCCTGAAGTGCCGCAAACATGGCGCTTCCATTCATGTAGCCAGCTTGTACGTCGCTTTTCCAATGTACGCCGCAGACAATACGACTTTCACCAAATATACGGCCACGCTGCATAATCTGCGTTGCACGATCTGGCAAAGCGCTGGCAAGAATGGATGCTGTGAGCCACCCCCAGGTTGTATGGCCTGATGGATAAGCATAGCTTTTATCAAGCCCATCCGAATGGGCTGTGCAGATGTCTTTATTTGTTCCGACAAAAGGCCGGCGCCGCTTCCAGAAGTCTTTTTCGTTTGAAACATCTTGCTCTACAGGCTGCGCGAGCGATGTAAGAAGATTAACCATTGCCGGAAGTTTGGCTGGATCCAGATTAAACCCGACCGCACATGAAAAATCCTTGATGACATGAGATGGGTTAAGGTTGGCGTCATTCTGGGCCAATTTCCAGCGCGCCTTATCTTTCAACCCTCGTGTTTTTTCAAAAGCCCGCAAGTCTGCCTGTTGTGCTGGTTCTTCTGCCTGTGGTGGGGGGGGCAAAAATGCGCGCCCATCAGGCAGATTAAGCTGTTGAGCCTGTGCGGTATATCCAAAAAGAGAGTGCGCTAAGGAAAAACTTACAGCATAAAAAATGGCGTTACGAAAACGCATAGTGACCTATTCCCACATCAATCGTCATACTGGTGCATAATTTACCTGCATTTCACATTTAGTACTGTGACGATTGCATGAAGATCGTGGAGAATAGGTTTTGCAAATGAAATGCCAAACTGCAAAAAAATAGAAAGGCAACCATAATGCTACATCGTGCTTTTGTTGAGCAGCTAGAGCTTGCCTTGCCAGTTGTTCAGACCCCTATGGCAGGAATAAGCACTGCGGATATGGTTGTTGCTGCTAGTAATGCAGGTTTTTTTAGGGTCTCTTGGCGCTGGCATGATGTCCCCAGAAGAAATTGAGATCTCTATTCGTCAGATAAAATCTGAAACAACATCCGCCTTTAACGTTAATCTCTTTATTATTGATCATCTGCCCCATTATCAGCTTGATCCACAAGATATTTTGTTTTTGCGTGATGTTTATGAAAAACTGGAATTAGATTTTATATTGCCTCATCAATATGCTCCATCATTTCAGGAGCAATTTGAGGTTCTGCTTCACGTCAAGCCTCCAGTTGCAAGCTTTACATTTGGTATTCTTACACAAGAGCAGGTTTCCAAGCTGCATGCCCAAGGCATTCTTGTATGCGGCACGGCAACAACCAGTGCAGAGGCACGCGCATGGGTAGATATTGGAGCAGATGCTGTTTGTGCTCAGGGCATAGAAGCAGGTGGGCACCGCGGAAGCTTTCTTTCTGATGGTGAAAATGGCATAGGATTGCTTCCTCTTGTGCGGGAGATTGTAAAAGATCTCTCAATTCCAGTTATTGCCGCCGGGGGCATTATGGATGGAGAAGGCATAGTGGCGGCCATAAGCTTGGGCGCAGAAGCTGTGCAGATGGGGACAGCATTTCTTGGTTGTTCAGATGCAGTGTTGGCCCCAGCGTATAGAAAAGTTCTTGCGCAGCATTTGCCGGCAGAAAGCACTGTATTGACCAATGTTTTTTCAGGCAGGTTAGCACGTGGCATATGCAATCAATTTATTAAAGAATATGGAAGTTCTCAACCATTTCCTTACCCTGTCCAAAACGCCTTAACCCAAGCATTACGCAAGAAGGCAGCGCGTGATGGAAACGCTGAGAACATGTCTTTGTGGGCAGGACAGGGACTCAGACTGATACGAGATAATTCTTTTAAAGGAATGGCGCATATTTTGCAGAATGAAATATGTGCCACAGTGGAACAAGTAAACGCAGCTTTATCTGTTCCAATGCAATGTGGGCGCAGCGGGTCATAACGGAAAATGGCAGGCTACTTCATGTCCATCGTGACGAATGGGGTGTAAAGCCGGGTCTTCCTGTTTGCAGCGAGTTTGCGCATAGGGGCAACGCGTATGAAAACGGCAGCCACTAGGGCGGTTAATGGGGCTGGGAACATCCCCCTGCAAAGGGACTGGGCGTGCCAGCCCTGTAACAGGCCGAGGGATGGCTGCCGTAAGGGCGGCTGTATAGGGGTGGGCAGGTGTATGCAGCACGCTATCGGTATCACCAATTTCCACAATACGCCCCAGATACATGACCGCCACCCGGTTTGATATCTGGCGTACAACAGCCAGATCATGCGCTACAAAAATGTAGGTCAGGCCAAGTTGTTTTTGTAAATCAGCAAACAGATTGATGATCTGGGCTTGAACTGAAACATCCAGAGCAGAAACGGGCTCATCCGCAACAATTAGTTGGGGGGAAAGAGCTAATGCACGTGCAATGTTAATGCGTTGGCGTTGCCCGCCAGAAAATTCATGCGGATACCGTGCCAGTGCTGTGGTGGGTAGGCTGACCAACTCCATAAGTTCATACAAGCGTGCCGTAATTTCAGCAGGGGAACGCTTGCAGCCTTGGACATCTGGATGAACCTTAAGGGGTTCGGCCAGCAAATCTCCTATTCTTCTGCGTGGGTTCAGGCTGGCGTAGGAATCCTGAAAAACCATCTGCATGCGCTGGCGTAAGGGGCACAGGGTGCGTTCAGGCAGATGCGTAATATCGTGCCCTTCAAATATAATCTGGCCGCTCGTGGTAGGTGCAAGTCTGAGCAGACAACGCCCTAGAGATGATTTTCCGCACCCAGATTCACCCACAACGCCCAGCACTTCTCCCGGCATAACGGAAAAGGAAACACCATCTACAGCCTTGAGTTCTTGCCTGCGAGGAAGACGATATGTTTTGTACAGATCGCGCACATCCAGAATGAGCGAAGGTGTTTCGGACGTTTTCATGGCCGGAGGTGGTCCTGTGCAAGCGTATCACTCACGCGTGGTGGCAAAGGTTTGCCTTCCTGCGGCAGAACACAGGCTGCAAAATGACCCGGCCCTGTTTGAACATAAGGTGGCAATGCTATTGTGCAAGCTGTATGTGCGTATTGGCAACGTGGTGAAAAAGCACATCCTGCCGGGCGGTTTTGTGGAAGTGGCGGAGAGCCTGCAATAGCTGGCAAACGCAGTGGTCGTGGCCCATCCAATGGTGGAATGGAAGCCAGAAGCCCAGCGGTATACGGGTGAGAAGGCAATGCAAATAGGGCAGATGTCGGCCCATATTCTGCAACACGGCCAGAATACAGCACCATGGTGTTATCGCAGATTTCTGCCACTACGCCCATGTCATGTGTAATCAGTAAAACGGATGAGTGGTGCGTATCTCGCAGACTGCGTATGAGTTCCAGTATCTGTGCCTGTACCGTGACATCCAGTGCAGTGGTGGGTTCGTCTGCAATCAGAAGGGAAGGGTTGCACGAAAGGGCCATGGCAATCATGGCGCGTTGGCGTAAGCCGCCAGAAAGCTGGTGTGGGTAGCGGTCGGCTGTGCGTTCAGGGTCTGGCACCCCCATATCACCCAGTAGTTTTACAGTGCGGGTGCGGGCTTGCTTGCGGGAAACGCGTTCGTGGGCACGTATCTGCTCATCAATCTGCCAGCCTATTGTGTAAACGGGTGTAAAGGCTGTCATGGGGTCCTGAAAAATCATGGCAATTTCTTTGCCACGCAGGCGCCTCAGCTTTTTTTGCGGCATTCCTACCAGTTCCTGCCCCCGAAAACAGACAGAACCTGTTACCTGCACGCCGGGGGCATCAATCAGGCCCATAAGCGCCAAAGCCGTGACAGATTTACCCGATCCGGATTCACCCACCAGCCCCAGAATTTCTTGATGATTCAGGGTGAAGGAAACACCATCCACAATTGGGATCATCTGCCCGCGGGCCGGAAAACACACCCGTAGGTCGCGCACATCCAGCAGGGCTTGGGAGGGCATGTTAGCGGGCATCGCGCACTCGGGGGTCAAGTAGAAGGTAGATCATATCAACCGCCGCGTTCGCCAACACAACAAACACAGCAGAATACATGACGGTCGCCATAATGAGGGGTAAATCCAGATTGGTAAGGGCCTGATAGGTTAGGCGCCCAACGCCCGGTAGGCCAAAAACCACTTCTGTTAGCAATGCGCCCCCTCCGACCAACTGTGCAAAATCCATACCGAATAGGGATACAAAGGTGACCATAGCGGTGCGTAGCCCGTGCCGGATAAGGATGCGGGCAGGAGAAAGCCCTTTGGCCCGTGCCGTGCGTATAAAATCTTCCCCAGAGAGCGCAACGAGATCAGCCCGCAGCACCCGGCTGTAAACGCCAATAAACAAAACCGCCAACACAACCCACGGGATAATCAAAGCCTTGAACCAACCCCAAGGGGTTTGTGTAAGAGGCACATAGCCCAGAGCCGGAACCCATGAAAAAAGCCATGTATCATGGTAGCGGTTCTGCGTTATCAGGTTTGCCACTTGCCCCAGCCAGAAAACGGGTATGGAAATACCAATTAACCCTAGCATCATCAGCGTACGGTCAATCCATGAGCCTTTCAGCGCAGCAGCCAGCGTGCCCATGGTAATGGAAAGTACAACCCAGATCACGGCTGCACCACACACCAAGGAAACTGTAACTGGGGCCGCGCGTGTAATTTCGGGCACCACCAGTTCGCCTCTATCTGCATAAGAGGCGAGATCCTGCGTGATGAACAGCTTTTTCATCATAATGGCATATTGAACAGGCAAAGGGCGATCAAACCCGTATTCCTGCCGGACTTTTTGCATGGTTTGTGGAGATGCATTTTTGCCAGCAATACGGGCTGTGGGGTCTGCGCCAGGTGTGGCAAAAAATACGGCAAACACTAACGCGGAAATACCAAACAGCACGAAAACTGTTTGTCCCAATCGGCGGAGGGCGGCCATCAACATGTGGTGGGCCTCCTATTGTTCACGATGGCTGGCATCACGCACATCCAGCGCATCTCGCAGGCTATCGCCCAAAATGTTTAGGGCCAGCACTACGGCAATAATGGCCAAGCCCGGTGCAATGGCCACCATGGGGCGCGTGTAAATAAGCCCTTCACCATCCTGAATAAGCGTTCCCCAAGATGCCGCAGGTGCCTGCACGCCAATGGATAGAAACGAGAGCGCGCTTTCTGCCAGCAAAGACATAGCCATGATAAGCGGCCCAAGAACAACAAGAGTGGAGGTTACGTTGGGGAGAATATCTCGCAACACAATGCGCCAACGGGGCACGCCAAGGCAGCGTGCAGCCATAACAAACTCGGCCTCCCGCAATGCCATCACCCGGCCACGAATGGGGCGTGCAGCATAAGGGATATAAACCAAGGCGATAATGCAGATAGGCAGTAGTAGGTTATCAGATTCAATAACAAACGGCCCCAGATGCAGCCCATCACTGACAGTGACAATGGAAAGAGAAATAGCGAACAGATACACAGGAACAGACCACATGATATCCATCATGCGGGAAAGAATGATATCTACAATGCCACCGCAAAAACCGGCAGTTATTCCCACAGCGGCAGCCATTATAAGGCACAGAACGGCAGAACAGAATGAAATAAGCAAAGAGTTCCGGCCGCCATATAACAGCCGTGCAGCAATATCACGCCCTTGGCTATCTGCCCCAAGCATGTAGCTTCCATGCCATGTAGGGCCAATGGGGCTGAGGCCAAGATGTAGCGGGTTATCATTGGGCTGCATGATATCCACTTCCTGCCCATTCACCGTGATGGAACCAGCCACATTGGAAACAAAAGGATCTGTATGCGCAACATAGCGAGCGTAATAGGGCGCAAGCAGGCTGGCCACAGCGAGAAACACCAAAACGGCAAAAGAAAACAACGCAGAGCGATTGTGGCGTAGGGACCGCAATGCCATCCGCCAAGGGCCGGGTGGCTTGGTATTTTGCGCAGTGATGGGGGCGGGATCAGTCATGGAACCTGTAGCTGAGAAAGCAGGATTTCATCATTAAGCGTAATTATGACGTTTCGTGTGCGTTTAGAAACCAGCACAACCCTTTTGGTTTGCACCAAAGGCACGGCGGGGGCTTGCGCCATCAGCGCTTGATCAACTTGAGCCCATGCCGCATTGCTGGCTGCGTGATCTGTTAAGGCAAGTTGGGCGGCATGGCGCATCATGTCATCAATATGCGGGTCACAAAAGCCGGACATATTGGGTGAATTATCGGAATGGGGGTGAAAATTGGAACACGCAAACAGTGTGTCCAGAAAGCTGGCTGCAGAGGGGTAATCTGCATTCCATCCACCAATGGAAATCTGCACATGGTTGTCTGAGTTCTGCACAAACGTGAAATGGATGGCAGGGCTAATGCTGTGGACTGAAGTCTTGTAACCAAGATTTTCTAATATGCTGCGCAAATCTAGAGCAGTGTTGTCCGATTTGCCACCTGAAGGGGTCACAATCGTCACCCGCATACCTTGGGTGCCACTTTCCCGCACAAGCTGACGAGCTTTTTCCATATCTGGTTTGGCCCATTCTGACGCAGGGTTTTGCGGAGACGCGCCAGCGGTATAGGCACAAAAACGTTCGTACCCCGGAGTGCCTTCTGGCAGAAGCTGACACTGCGGAGCTGCAACAGCGCTGCCCCCATCATAAATCACCATCGCATGCCGATTTACCGCGTAATTCAGTGCCTGCCGCACTTTGAGGGATGTAAACGGCGGTTCATTTACATTCAGCGTTGCGTAATAATACAGCAAAGGGGTGAAAATATGCACTTGGTCTGCATATTTGCTGCCAACCTCACCCAAGCGGTCTAGCGGAACGTTTTCATACATCAGATCAGCCTGACCGTTTTCTACTGCCGTTACGGCGGCTTCTGGCTCCAGTCCGAATGTTACTTCTATGTGATCAGGAAAGCCCGCTGGCTGCGCATTGTGTGACCATTCATGAAAGTATGGGTTGCGTTCAAAACGCATATGCGTTGTGGGGTTGTAATCTGTAATTTGGTAAGGCCCCGTGCCCGGAGGGGCTGTGTTGCCCATATCATGGTTAGGCGTGCTTGCGGGCAGAATGCTTGCGTGAACCCATGCCAGATGTTCCAGAAATTCAGGATCCGGGCGGCTGAGGTGAAATGTGATGGCATTTGTTGCTGCGTCTGTTTCAATACCTTCGGCCAAAGTGCAGTGGGCAGGGTCTTTCAGGCAGGTATCTGCCCCTTTAATTGCACTATAATACGGTCCCGCAGTAGGGCTGCCTGCAGCAAAAATGCGTCGGAAAGAAGCAGCAACATCCGCCACGGTTAAAAGCTGCCCGTTAGAGAAATGAATACCTTTGCGCAAGGTCAGCCTATAGGTCAGCCCGTTATCTTCTGGATCAGGAACATTTTCTGCCAGATTGGGAATAACAGGTTGAGCATCAGCTCCCGCAAATTTTGGGTAGGTTAAAAGCGTATCATAAACAGGTGTTTCAAAAAATTTTGTTAGGCCGATATAGGATATCTGCGGATCAAGCGTGCCCGCTGCGCTAGAAACCAGAATGCGCAGCGTGCCTCCTGTTTGCGGAGCTTCCACTGCATGTGCAGCAGCAGGGGCCAGCATAAAACCCCACAGAAGAGGAAGAACACGTTTCATCTACCGTGTTATGGCCTGTATGCGGGTGTCTTTCAAACTTTCAAGCTCTGCTTTTTTACATTCACATTAAAAAAACGGAGAGAAGATGCGTGTAGCGCTTGCGTTTATGCGTGCATCATCATAAGAGGGAGCGCCAATGGTCGGGTGACCTGCGGCGTAGCATATGCTTCAGGGTAACCTGCCTTTTTGTATTTCAGCAAGGGTGCCCGCAGCATGACCTCTTCCCCCTATAGCCGTGTTACGGAAGCTCTGGCGTTTGACGATGTGCTGGTTGTGCCGGCTGCATCTGACGTTGTGCCTAGCCAGACAACCGTTCGCACGCATCTCACGCGCTCTATCGAACTGAATATCCCGCTGGTTTCCGCCGCGATGGATACGGTTACGGAAGACCAGATGGCAATTGCCATGGCCCAGCAAGGCGGCCTTGGGGTGATCCATAAAAATCTGCAGCCGGAAGAACAGGCCGAGCAGGTTCGTCGCGTTAAGCGTTTTGAATCTGGCATGGTGGTAAACCCGGTAACCGTTGGCCCAGATCAGACACTGGCTGAAGTGCGTGATATCATGCACCGCCACGGTATTAGCGGCTTGCCTGTGGTTGAACCCGGCACGCAAAAGCTGGTTGGTATTCTTACCAACCGTGATGCCCGTTTTGCCGTAGATCCCAATCAGCCTGTTTCTGAATTGATGACCAAAGATCGGCTGATCACGGTTAAAAATGGTGTGGATGCAGATACGGCCCGCCAATTGCTGCACAAGCATCGCATTGAAAAACTGCTGGTGGTTGATGATGCAGACCGCTGCGTAGGTATCATTACCGTTAAGGATATGGATAAGGCCGTTGCCCATCCGCTGGCTATCAAGGATAGTTTGGGCCGCTTGCGCTGTGCAGCAGCAACAGGCGTGGGTGAAGATGGCTTTAACCGCGCCAAAATGTTGATTGAAGCTGGTGTAGACGTGCTAGTGGTAGATACAGCGCACGGCCATTCCGCAGGTGTTCTGGGTGCAGTTGAACGCTTGAAAGCCTATGATGCTAATGTGCAGATTGTGGCTGGTAACGTAGCAACGCCAGAAGCGGCTCATGCTCTGATTGAAGTCGGCGCAGACTGCGTAAAAATTGGTATTGGCCCAGGTTCTATTTGCACCACACGTATTGTGGCTGGTGTGGGTGTGCCTCAGTTCTCCGCCGTTCTTGAAACCTCTCTGGCATGTAAGGAAAAAGGTATTCCCTGCATTGCAGATGGCGGTATTCGTACATCGGGTGATATCGTAAAGGCCATTGGTGCCGGTGCCGATGTGGTTATGGTGGGGTCCTTGCTTGCTGGCACGGAAGAAGCACCAGGTGAGGTGTTTCTGTATCAGGGACGTTCTTACAAATCCTACCGTGGCATGGGCAGCCTTGGTGCTATGGCGCGTGGTTCGGCTGATCGGTATTTCCAGCAGGAAGTCAAGGATGCACTCAAGCTGGTGCCAGAAGGTATTGAAGGCCGCGTGCCTTACAAAGGCAGCATGGCTGCGGTTATTCATCAGCTGGTGGGCGGCCTTAAAGCCGGTATGGGCTACACAGGCACCCACGTGCTGAAGGAACTGCAGGAAGGTGCTAAGTTCCGCCGTATTACAGGCGCAGGCCTGCGTGAAAGCCATGTGCATGATGTTTCCATCACGCGTGAAGCCCCTAATTACCGTCGGGATTGATAACCACATATGACACCTTCAGCCAGGCTTGCGGCCGCCATTGATTTGCTTGCAGCAATGGAAGCCGCCCCGCGCAAACCCGCTGATGCTGTAGCCAACAGCTTTTTCAGAGAGCGGCGCTACATGGGCGGCGGAGACCGCAGAGCCATATCCGGCCTTGTATGGGATGTAATGCGGGCGTGGCGTCGGCTTGGCTGGTGGTTGGAGCAAAAAGGGCAGGTGGCATCTGCTCGGCTCCGGGCTGGGGCGCGTTTGTTGTTCGATGGTTTCTCTCTTGCTGAAGTAGAGGAAATGTTCGAGCAGGGGCGCTTTGCCGCAGGGGCTTTAACGCGTGGTGAACTTTCAACACTTACGCCGCTAGCAGGTAAAACGCTGGATAACCCGGAAATGCCTCGGGCGGTTTGGTTGGAGCTACCAGATTGGTTGTTGCCGCATCTGGAAGCAACTTTTGGCGATAAGCTGGAAGACGAGCTTGCAGCCATGTCCACTCCAGCGCCGTTGGATTTGCGGGTAAATATTCTGCGCGGCCCCCGTAAGGAGGCGCAGCGTAGTTTGGCATGTGAAGGCCTGCATGCTGAACCCACGCCGCTTTCTCCATGGGGGTTGCGTTTGCCTGCGCGTTTGCCAGTTACAACCAGTGTGGCGTTCCGTGATGGGCTGGTAGAAATTCAGGATGAAGGCAGCCAGCTTGTTGCGGCCATAAGTGGCGTTGAGCCTCAGATGCGTGTGCTGGATTATTGCGCAGGTGCTGGCGGTAAAACACTTGCCATGGCCATGATGATGGAAAACAAAGGCCATATTGTTGCATGCGATGTTTCTGCGCCTCGGTTAGAAGGTGCTGTTAAACGCTTGCGGCGTGCGGGTGTGCATAATGTGGAACGGCACTTGCTAGTGCCCGGAGACAAGTGGGCTAAGCGCCGAGCCGGATCATTTGATCGGGTGTTGGTGGATGCACCATGTAGCGGCACGGGTACGTGGCGCCGAAACCCGGATGCGCGTTTTCGTACCACGGAACAGGATCTGACAGAACTGCTGGAAAAACAGGCTACCATTATGGATCGGGCCGCAGCGCTTGTGCGTGCCGGAGGGCGGATGGTGTATGCAACTTGTTCTTTGCTACGTGCAGAAAATATGGATCAGGTTACGGCATTTTTAGCGCGCCATCCTGATTTCAGGCTTGTTCCTTCAGATAGCCCCAATATGCCAGAGGCATTGCGCAAGGAAAGTTCCATTAGTCTAACACCTTTGCGGGACGGAACTGATGGCTTTTTTGCCGCCGTAATGGAGCGAGCCGCGCCAGAACTTGAGGCAGGTATAGAATAGGAAAACATTTTTAACTGTTCATCTTATTGGTCTTACGCATAATACTGATGTCTGATTCATCAGGTCCTATAGACCAATAAGATAAATGGCCCAGCATGACTGAAAGCGTAATTCTTTTTGTTTTTCTCGTGTTGGGCGGCGGTATGCTGGCACAATGGGTGGCTTGGCGCTTCAGGTTACCTGCCATCGTTCTGCTTTTTTCTCTGGGGCTGCTTTTTGGGCCCGGGTTGCAGATCATGCATCCCTCAGAGGTAGCTGGTAGCGCCTTTCACCAAATGGTCTCTTTGGCTGTGGCGCTTATCGTGTTTGAAGGCGGCCTCGCGCTTGATTTTCGTCAGTTAAAAGAAGCCGGTGAAGGCGTTTTGCGCCTTACGCTGGTGGCATTGCCGATCAACTTGATTTTAGGCAGCATTGCAGCCCATTATGTTGGGCGCATGGGCTGGGGCCCGGCCTTTCTGTTTGGTGCCATTATTGTTGTAACAGGGCCAACGGTTGTTCTGCCCTTGTTGCGCCACGCTAAGCTCAAACCTCGTATTTCAGCCTTTCTGCGGTGGGAAGCCATTCTGAATGACCCCGTCGGTGCCATTCTGGCTACATTGGTGCTGGAAGTGCTGCTCATGCAGCCAGGGGAGGGGTCTGGCACATTTTTTGTATCCATCATCCCGCATATGCTGATGAGCGCTACTTTGATGATTGCGCTTGGCATTGGTACGGCGTGGGGTGTGCGATGGCTGTGCATACGGGATTTAATGCCCGAAATCCTGAAAATGCCGATACTGCTCAGCCTTGCGTTGATTCTGTACGTTATTGGTACCTTAACCATGGATGGTGCTGGGCTAATTGCCTCCACTGTATTTGGTATGGCGCTGGTAAACCTGCGTATTCCCGGTATGGCGGAAATCCAGCGAATGAAAGAAGCGCTGGTGGTGCTCATTGTCTCCATCCTGTTTATCATGCTTACAGCAGATCTTACACGTGGTGAGCTGGCTGGTTTGTCATGGTCTATTGGGGCTTTAACGCTAGCAGTGCTGTTTGTGGTGCGGCCGTTGGGTATTTGGTTGGCTACCATAGGTTCCAGCCTTAGCAGGGCTGAACGGCTATTTATGGGATGGATTGCACCGCGTGGTATTGTGGCAGCCGCAGTTGCAGGTGCCGCCGGTGTGCGCTTGCAGGATGCGGGGTACCCCGGAGCCTCTCAAGTTATGCCAGCCGTTTTTGCCGTTATTGCCTCCACCATGATTTTACATGGTTTTTCCCTTATTCCGCTTGGGCGCCGGTTGCATCTTACACTTTCCAACCAACCTGCTCTGGCCATTGTGGGGGCAAATGACTGGTCCACCCAGTTGGCTATGGCAGTGCATGCTGTGGGTACGCCTGTTTTGCTGGTGGATAGTTCTGTGAGTGATTTACGCCCAGCCGAGCGTGCTGGCGTGCCAGTTTTGTGTGCTGAGGTTTTATCGGAAGAAGGTACAGAAAATTTGGAAGAACGCCCGGCTGACTATCTCATTTCAGCCACGCCGGATGCCATTTATAATGGGTTAGTCTGCGCGCATTTGGCACCGCACTTTGGAGGGCAGAGGGTTTATCAGGTCAGCCCCGGTATTGCGCGGTTGGATCAGTATCGCGGTTTTAGCCGGGAAGCGCGCGGAAAGGTTTTGGGGCAGCCTGCATGGAATTTTACCGTGCTGGAAGCGCTGGTAAGCCAAGGTTGGCATTTTGTTGCGATAGAAGTCTCAGAAGATAATCAAGATTATCTTCTGAGTGAAAGCAGCCACTTCCTATTGTTTTTGGTGCTTCAGAAAGGTGCCGCCATTACGATTGTTTCGGCAGAAGATGAGCCACAACCGACCCTAACACCCGGATATGTGGCAATAGGGTTGATTGCGCCGGAGCAAATGGCCAAACCTGCTTCTGGCAACACCGCTTAACGTGCCGGATGAATGGTTATTTCTGTAGCTCCAGTGGCCAGAACAAAGCGTAGATCCGCTTCTGTTAGCGCAACGCAGCCTTCAGTTGGTGTTTTATTGGGGCGCTGCAGGTGCATGAAAATGGCAGAACCTTTGCCGGGGTCTGCTGGACTATCATTGTAACCAACCACGACAATCAGATCATACACAGCATCTTCACGCCACAGAGCTTCGTGCCGGAAGGAAGATGGAAGCTGAATATGTTGGTTATAACAGGATGATGAAGGATCATCACACCACCCATCCTTTGGGGTTAAAGGGATAACGGGCAGGGCAGCTTGAGGTTTTGTAATCCGGTCAGCCCGATAAAATACCTGCCGTAGGGGGAAGATGCCAAGCGGCGTTGCCAGATCGCCTTCGCGTTTATGGTGCGTTACGCCATTCTTGCCGATAACGGCGCTCATGCTTTTGTGTCTGCAATGCAGTTGTGCATCCATATTGCTGTTTACTGTTGGCCAGACGTGTATCATCATAAACAATCTTACCCCTGCTTTATGGCTTTCGCGTGAGGTTGACGTATCATGCCGGAAATTGGTTTCGATACGATTCGTTGTGTGATCGGTAAAGAAGTAGGCCAAGGCAGCCGAGCCAGAGGGCTGACATAAGGAGACGATGTTCCATGACGGGTGCGCGCCCAATTTTGGTTGTAGATGACGATCAGGTCATTCGCAGAACACTGGCAGAGCAGTTGCAGTTGGACGGGGAATTTCAGGTTCTGGAGGCGGCAACATTGGCCGAAGCTCGCCAGAAGCTGAAGGAGCCAGATGCACGATGTGATGCTATTCTGCTGGACGTAACCCTGCCAGATGGAGATGGGCGCGATTTTTGTGCAGAACTGCGCAAGGATGGCCTGCGTATGCCCGTTATCATGCTTACAGGATCAGATGATGAATCTGATATTGTGAAGGGGCTTGATGCTGGCGCCAATGATTACGTTGCAAAGCCTTTCCGTATAGCAGAGCTTCTGGCCAGATTGCGGGCGCAGTTGAGACTGTTTGAAAACAGTGAAGATGCTGTGTTTTCCATTGGTCCATATACGTTCCGCCCTTCTGCCAAGCTGTTGCAGGAACCAGCCAAAAATCGTCGCATTCGTTTGACGGAAAAAGAGACGGCTATTCTGAAGTTTCTTTATCGTGCAGGAACGCGCCCAGTACCCCGGCAGGTTTTGCTGAACGAGGTGTGGGGATATAATGCAGCGGTAACAACACACACGCTGGAAACACACATTTACCGCCTACGCCAAAAGATTGAGCCAGATCCAGCTCATGCCTCTTTGCTGGTTACGGAAGGTGGGGGGTATCGACTTAACCCTGAACCAGAAGTTGCGACAACAGCCGTTTGATTTTTGGCAAATTGAAGTAGTTTTAACTTCTAATGGTTTTGTGACTTAAGTCATATAAAAAGCCCTCCATATTGGAGGGCTTTTTTGTAGTTCAAGATGGCAATACTACGGCGCAGGCTGGGTAAGTGTGGAGCGTAAGATGTATTCGGTTAGAGGTCTTTTTTGGCTTAGATAGTAGAAGAGCAGCATAGAAAACAGGATATTTCTCAACCTACATATTGGCGAACGCTTTGCTTCTACGCATTCGGATCCATTTTTCTTCCTCCGTGCCACTTAGGGTCATTTTCAAAAACGTACAGGATGGCAAACCAGAATGTCTGCAGAGTTGGAAAGTGCTCCGGGGAGGAGGGGATAAGTTTAATCATTGGTGATAATAAGCAAAGTCTTTTAAGGCACTTATAGTGTGCTCTGCCAAGGTAGATCAAAGAGTTTCAGGCCTTCGCCAAATGAGCAACAACCAAGAACGGTTAAGCGCGGATACGTATCGAGAATATCATCATTGGAACAGTTTGGTGGTATGGACATAATAGGCCATTCCATCATGTTCTTTTTTGATAATGGATTATTGATTTTTAAAGGGAGTAAATCGCGTTAACCTAGAATATGAGAGATGAGCACAAATACTCTAAAACTCTATAAAAACTAGGAAAAACCGTGGTGGGTGCGACAGGGATTGAACCTGTGACCCCCGCCGTGTGAAGGCGATGCTCTACCGCTGAGCTACGCACCCGGTTTGTGGGAGCTTAATATCTGTCTTCAAGGTATTTGGCAAGGGGTATCTCACATAAAAAGTGTAAAAAAAACAGGGCAATGGCATTGCTTTGCATCATTAAAGCGGAGAAATTCTTAATCATGCTTTTGAGAGAAAAAAGTCAGCGCAGTTTTCAGATGAACCGGCAACTCGGCAGTTCTCTTGCTGTTGTAGCAGGCACTGTAAATGTGCTTGGTTTTCTGCAATTTGGATATTACTGCGCCAATATGACAGGCAACGCATCCAGTCTGGCTCTCAAAATAAATGCTTTAGATGTTAGGGCCGCCTTTTTATGTTTTGTTTTAATTATAAGCTTTGTTCTGGGGGCCATAGTTTGCACTGTTTTAGTTAATATGGGGCGCCGGAAAGGTTGGGGCGCTGTATATGCTTTTAGCTTGGTTTTAGAAGCAGTTATCCTTGTAGCTTTAGGTGTGAAATCTACTTGGTTTACGCAGGTGGGCGTGCCAGACGGCGGTGCTGCATTGGTTTTGAGTTTTGTCATGGGGTTACAAAACGCTACAGTAACACGCATTTCTGGGTCTGTTGTGCGTACAACCCACGTTACCGGAATGTTGACAGACCTTGGAATAGAAATATCCGATTGGCTTGAATCTTTTTACCATCAAATTAATGATGAGTATTTGGATATTATCAAAAAACGCTTATGGCTACACGCACAAATTGTATTTTGTTTTATTGTTGGGGGTGTTTTGGGGGCTGTAGGTTATATGCATTGCCAAAAATATATTTTATTTATAGTGGCAATTGTTCTGGTTACTTTGGCAGCGCCGGGCATTATTGAAAATGCCCGCACATCTGCACATAAAAAATAGTGTTAGATTGTGTCTATTTTAGAAAACCAACAAGTTTTTCAGCTTCGGAAACAATAGGTTCTGCAATGCTTTGTGCACGTTGTGCGCCAGAATGCAAAGTTTTGAGCAAATAGCTTTTATCTTGCAAAAGGCGTGTGGTTTCTAGCCCGATGGGAGCAATAGCGTTAACCACAATTTCTGTCAGCGCTGCTTTAAATGGCCCAAAACCTTGGCCTGCATGCTGTTTTAATACCTGCTCAGCCGAAATATCTGCCAAGGCTGCATAAATGGAAACAAGATTTTTTGCCTCAGGGCGATCAGCAAGGCCTACGATATCTTCTGGTAGGGGGGCAGAGTCTGTTTTTGCGCGGCGGATTTTTAAAGCAATCGCATCGGCATCGTCTGTTAATTCAATCCGACTTTGTGCAGAAGGGTCGGATTTGGACATCTTTTTGGTGCCATCACGTAAGCTCATGATACGTGCTGCTGTAGGTGGAATAAGGGGCTCTACCTGTGGAAAAAACTCTACCTTGTAATCATGGTTGAATTTTTGGGCGATATCATTGGTAAGTTCCAGATGTTGCTTCTGGTCTTCACCCACCGGAACATGCGTAGCTTTATAAGCTAAAATATCGGCAGCCATAAGGTTGGGGTACACGTATAGGCCGGCCGAATGATTTTCGCGGTCTTTCCCCGCTTTATCCTTAAATTGCGTCATACGGTTGAGCCATCCGATCCGCGCAACACAATTAAAAATCCATGCCAGCCGCGCATGGGCAGAAACGGCAGATTGGTTGAAGAGAATGTGCTTATCGGCATCAATGCCCGCAGCAAGCAGGATGGCGGCCTGTGTTAAGGTATGTTCGCGTAGTTTTTCCGGGTCTTGCCACACGGTAATAGCGTGCATGTCTACAAGGCAGAAAATGCACTCATAGTTTGCCTGCAAATTAACCCAGTTTCGAATTGCCCCAAGATAATTTCCAAGTTGGGGAACGCCGGAAGGCTGAATACCAGAAAAAATACGCTGCATAAGAAAAGTATCACCACATGTTATGGGGACAGATTATGGGATTGGATGTGTGCGATCCAGTTCTTCCCGCTCGCCTGCAACTTTACCAGCTGATTTCCGATCAGCCCGTGCGGTTGCAATGTCTGCCGCGCTTATTGTTGGGGCAGGTTTTAGGTTTCCACGTTGTGAAAGCCAAGTCAGGATGGCGGCAACTTCTTCATCTTTAAGATAGCGGAAGGGGGGCATCTCTGCACTATAAGCCGCACCATTGGCTTTTATAGGCCCGCTTACGCCGTTCATAAGCACATCAGCCAGATATTTGCGCCCTTCTGGGGTGCTGGCAATCTGGTCAATACGGTTTACAAGAGGGGGAACAGAGCCGGGCATACCATCGCCACCATGATGGCAAATGCCACAGTTGGTGCCGTAAAGGCTGGAGCCGCTTTTAGGGGAACACGCCGCCACCAAAAGCAACATGCCGCCACATAAAAGACGATACGCAAAGCGTGAAGAAAGCATGGGCAAAAACCCAAGCGGGTTCTTAAAGTCAAGAACCCGCATTATCATGAGAGTTTATATCAGGGCGAATTGTGTGCATGTTCCACACCCAAAAGCTGGATGCGGAAAATCAGCGGGCTATCTGAAGGAATAATGCCCATGGATTTATGCCCATACCCCAGTTCTGGCGGAACATACAGCATCCAAGTATCACCTACATGCATCAGGGGTAGAGCTTCCATCCAGCCTTGGATCAGGCCAGCCAGAGGCATTTGCATATAGGCACCGCTGCCATGTTGGTCTGAGCTATCAAAGATAGAACCATCAGGCAGACGCCCTTCATAAATAAGCATCATGCCATCACCCGGCCGTGGTTGTTCACCATCTTTGGGGCCGGATTCCAGCACTTTATAGGCCAAACCATCTTTTAGAACGGTTACGCCAGGTGCAGAGCGCAGCTTTTCCATCTGCTGAGCAGGCGTAAATTCCTGTTCTTCCTTGTGAGAACCACAGGCCGTAAGAGATACGGCCAAGCTGGCCGCAAGCATGCAGGGAATAAGAGAAAAGCGACGGATCATGATCTTCTTCAACACCTTCTGATGGATGGTGGAAAAGGGGGGCCTTACAGGGCACCACCCTTACGCCCGATCTGCGCGCCCAAGCGCAGGCGCAGTGCATTTAGCTTAATAAAGCCTTGAGCATCCTGCTGGTTATATGCGCCTTCATCATCTTCAAACGTGACAACTCGGGCATCATACAGGCTGTTCGGGCTTTCACGCCCAACGCAGATAACGTTGCCCTTGTACAGTTTGAGACGAACGCGCCCTGTAACAGAATGCTGGGAGGCATCGATAAGAGCCTGCAGCATCCGCCGTTCTGGAGAGAACCAGAGGCCGTTATACAGAATGGAAGCGTAGCGCGGCATCAGGCTATCTTTAAGATGCATGGCTTCGCGATCCAGCGTGATGGATTCCATACTGCGATGTGCAGCCAGCAGGATGGTACCACCGGGTGTTTCATAAATCCCGCGGGATTTCATGCCAACAAAGCGGTTTTCCACCATGTCCAAACGACCAATGCCGTTGGCTTTCCCCAATTCATTCAGGCGTGTCAGCAATGTAGCAGGAGACATAGCTACGCCATTGATGGCAACGGGATCGCCGCTCACAAAATCCATGGTGATTTCTGTGGGCTTATCCGGTGCTGCTTCTGGAGAGATTGTGCGCTGAAACACAATTTCTTCTGGAGCAACCGCGGGATCTTCCAGCACTTTCCCTTCGGAAGAAGAATGCAGCAGGTTAGCATCTACAGAGAAGGGGGCTTCACCGCGCTTGTCTTTGGCAATCGGAATCTGGTTTTCTTCAGCAAATGCCAACAGACGTGTGCGGGATGTCAGATCCCATTCCCGCCAAGGAGCAATAACCGTGATGTCTGGCTTGAGGGCGTAATATGCCAACTCAAAACGAACCTGATCATTGCCTTTGCCGGTTGCACCATGTGCCACCGCATCTGCACCAACTGCTTCTGCAATTTCAATCTGGCGCTGTGCAATCAACGGGCGCGCAATGGATGTACCCAGAAGATACTGGCCTTCATACAGGGTATTGGCCCGGAACATGGGAAAGACAAAGTCCTTCACAAATGTTTCGCGTAGATCTTCAACAAAGATTTCCTTTACGCCAAACATTTCCGCTTTTTTGCGGGCAGGTTCCAGTTCTTCCCCCTGGCCCAGGTCAGCCGTAAAGGTAACAACCTCGCAACCATAGGTGTTCTGGAGCCAGCGAAGGATAACAGATGTATCCAAGCCACCAGAGTAAGCCAGAACAACCTTTTTGACGTCTTTCCGGGCGGAAGTCGGGCCCATGAGGCAGATCTCCTGATATATAAATCTGTAACTATGGCTTTCCTCCTATCACTGCAGGAGGCGTGTAACCAGAGTGCATTCGCCCACCAAGGGCTGTTTATGCGGAAAAATTATTCCGAAACAGGTACAGCACTTGCGCGCGCGCGTTCACTTGCGGTTTTTAATTGCCCACAGGCTGCCAGAATATCTCGCCCACGAGGTGTGCGGATAGGGGAGGCAAATCCTGCATTCATAACAATTTCTGCAAACCGGTTTTGCTGTTCCCGCGTAGAAGGCTTGTAATCGCTACCCGGCCACGGATTGAACGGAATAAGATTAACTTTTGCCGGAATGCCAGAAATCAGGCGCACAAGCTCCCGCGCATCGGCTTCGCTATCGTTTATGCCGCGCAGCATAATGTATTCAAACGTAATACGACGGGCATTGCTGGCCGCAGGGTAGCGCCTGCAGGCTGCCAATACTTCCTCTATCGGATATTTTCTGTTTAGCGGCACAATTTCATCACGCAGATCATTTCTTACTGCGTGCAGGGAAACCGCTAGATTGATCCCGAGTTCATCGCCGCAACGGTCCATGAGAGGCACAACACCAGACGTAGAAAGTGTGATGCGTCGACGAGAAAGCCCAATACCTTCGCCATCCATGATAATTTTCATGGCTTTGGCAACATTCTCATAATTATAGAGCGGCTCGCCCATACCCATCAGCACAATGGTGGAGAGAAGGCGTGGGGTTTCGCCTTTGGGGCTGGGCCATTCTCCGTAGGAATCCCGCGCAGCCATGAATTGGCTGACAATTTCGGCCGCCCCGAGGTTACGTACCAGCTTTTGCGTGCCTGTATGGCAAAAAGTGCAGGAAAGTGTGCACCCAACTTGTGATGAGATGCATACAGCGCCACGATCTTCGCGCCGATCAGGGATGTAAACGGTTTCAGCTTCCTGCCCATCACGAAAACGGAACAGAAATTTACGTGTTTCATCTGATGATGTCTGAACCGTTGCGGCTTCTGGGCGACCAATAATAAACCGTTCAGCCAATTTTTGCTGAAGAGGTTTGGCTATGGTGCTCATCCGAGAAAAATCTGTCACACCCTGATGATAAATCCAGTGCCAGAGCTGTTTGGTGCGGAAGGGTTTTTCACCAATTTCTGTCAGAATATCCGTGAGTTCATCGCGTGAAAGCCCAACCAGATCTCTCCGTCCATCGGATAGAGTGGCAGATGGGGGGCTAAAAAGCGCAGCCTTGGCCAAAATGCGTGAACGTTCTTCCGCGTTCAGATCGGTAAGGGCTGAGCTGTTAGCATCAGCTGATGTGGAAGTATAAGTGCGGGAAGACATTGCGGATATGCTGCTACATAAAGGGAAAGGAAGGCGGGTATAACAAAAAAAGAGGCTGATAGATACCAGCCTCTTTTATATATGCGCATCAGTATGCTTTCTGGGCGGTGGCCCTTACGCGTTAATTGCTTTCTTTCAGGGCAGAGCGCAGCCATGGCGCAATGGTAATTTTGGAAGCGTCCATGCCATCCAAAATCATACCAATGGTTTGCGCGGAATATGAATCTGGCTTGGTATCAGCAGAAATCGGGAAGGCTGGCCGTGCAATTTCCAAGGTCATGGCAGGTTCTGCTGTATCTGCTGAGCTTGCACTGGCAGGTGTAAAGCCATCTGCCTGGATATTGGCAGATACAGTAACTTCCCGCGCATCGGGGTTCTGCCCAAAATACAGATACGCATATGTTGCTGCGGCAGAAAGAACATCCTTCATGGCCAGCCGATAGCGATTGTTCGTATTAGAATTATGCGCCTGTAGTGTTGCTGGGTCCGCCTGAATTGAAAGCGTGCCTGCGCGGACATCATCATGCAGGATCAAACCGTCCTGCTCATACCCACGTAAAAGCGTATTACCAACTTCCGTTGCCTGCATGCTTTGGGTAGGGGCAGAAGAGTGCGATGTAGAATGAAAAACTGGGGCAGCCAGTGCGTGGCTGCTTGTAAATGCAAGGCAGGCGACGCCAAACAGACCTGCAATTTTGCGCATGAGATGCTTGCCCTTATTCCTAGTGATAACGTGTAGAAGGATCACAAAGAAATGTGGCAAAAAAATTGATATGCTGCCATGCAAAAAAGGCAGGGAAACCTGAAAATTTAATTTAGTGTTACAATTAATAGTATCAGCTAGATGCGTTCAGCCGCGATAAGAAACTCTCGGTTTCCTTCTGGTCCGGTAATAGGGCTGGGTTCAATTCCGAGCACTTTCCAGCCGGGAAGGCTACTCCACCAAGAAAAAATGGTTTCGCAAACAGCATCATGCACTGCAGGATCACGCACGACGCCCTTAGCTCCTATTTGATCGCGCCCGGCTTCAAACTGAGGTTTGATCAACGCGACAGCCCAAGCGTTTTCTGTGGTAAGTGCCAACGCAGCAGGGAGCACTGTGCGTAGGCCGATAAAGCTGGCATCACACACAACCACGGAAGGGGCTTCCGGTATGGTTGTATTATCCAGATATCGGGCGTTGCACTTTTCCAGCACAGTTACGCGTGGGTCAGACCGCAATTTCCATGCCAGTTGTCCGTGCCCAACATCAACAGCGTAAACGTGTTTAGCGCCGTGGGTAAGAAGCACATCTGTAAACCCACCGGTTGAAGCGCCAACATCTAAGCAGACGCGCCCTTCTGGAGAAAGGCTAAAATGTTCAATGGCATGAGCCAGCTTGCATCCGCCGCGAGACACCCAAGGATGTTCCTGCCCGCGCGCTTGCAGTAGTGCATCTTCAGGAACCTGATCCCCAGCTTTGGCTACGCGTTTTTCACCAGAAAACACAAGCCCAGCCATAATAAGGGCTTGTGCTTTTGTGCGGCTTTCAACCAGCCCCCTGTCTACAAGAAGCTGGTCAACACGACGTCTTGCCATATCAGATCAGGCCATCTGTTCCGTAATATCAACGCCCAATGCGCTTAGAGCGGTTCCGACGATGTGCGGAGCGGAGAGCCCGGCTTCGGCATATTGGGCGGCTTGAGTATTATGGTCAATGAAGCGGTCTGGCAGGGTAAGGGGGCGGAAACGCACGTTGTCCAAAAGGCCTGTGCGGGCCAGATGGTGCCCGACAAGGGAGCCAAAGCCACCTTCCGAACCTTCCTCAATCGTAATCAGTACCGCATGGTTGCGGGCCAGGTTTTCCACCAGTTCCGTATCAAAGGGCTTGGCAAAGCGGGCATCCGCCACGGTGGGCGGCAGGCCACGGGCGGCCAGCATGTCTGCGGCTTTCAGGCACTCAGCCAGACGCGGGCCAAGCGAGAGAATGGCCACGCCACCTTTTTCCGGCCTGGACTGCCCACCCATTTCACGGATGATACGGCCCTTGCCAATTTCCAGCGGTGTGCCCTCGGCAGGCAGGTCCAGCCCAAGGCCACTGCCACGCGGGTAGCGCAGGGCAAGCGGGCCTTCATCAAACAGAGCGGCGGTTGCTGTCATGTGCAGCAGTTCCACCTCATCGGATGGGGCCATAATGGTCATGCCCGGCAGGCAGCCCAGATAGGCAATGTCAAACGAGCCAGCATGGGTGGCGCCATCGGCCCCCACCAGACCGGCGCGGTCAATGGCAAAGCGCACGGGCAGCTTTTGCAGCACTACATCGTGCATCACCTGATCATAGGCGCGCTGGAGGAAGGTGGAATAAATGGCGCAGAACGGGCGCAGCCCTTCCGTAGCCATACCTGCGGCAAAGGTGACGGCATGCTGCTCGGCAATGCCCACATCAAAAAACCGGTCCGGATATGCTTTGGCGAAGGCATCCAGCCCCGTGCCAGACGGCATGGCGGCGGTGATGGCGGCAATCTTGTTGTCGGTGGCGGCACGGCGCGTGAGCTCGCGGGAGAACACGGAAGTGTAGCTCGGCGGCCCTGCGGGGCCTTTTTTCTGCTCACCGGTGACAACGTTGAACTTGGCAACAGCGTGATACTTGTCCCCGGCTTTTTCGGCTGGCTGATAGCCATGGCCTTTTTCCGTGATGACATGCAGCATGATGGGGCCGTTATCCGTATCGCGCAGGTTGCGCAGGATAGAGACCAACTGCGGCAGATCATGCCCATCTACGGGGCCAACGTAGTAAAAGCCCAGTTCTTCAAACAGCGTGCCGCCGGTAATCATGCCGCGGGCATATTCATCGGCTTTGCGGGCTGTGCGTTCCACAGGGGCAGGCAGCTTTTTGACAAACTTGCCAGCCAGTTCACGCAGGCCCATGAACTTGCGTGAAGACATCAGGCGCGACAGGTAGTTCGACATTGCGCCCACAGGTGGGGCAATGGACATCTCGTTGTCGTTCAGGATGACAATCAGCCGTTCAGCACCCGGGCCAGCCACGGCGGCGTTGTTCATGGCCTCATACGCCATACCGGCGGAAATGGAGCCATCGCCAATTACGGCAATCACATTGCGTTCGCGGTAGCTGGGGTCTTCCTCCGCCCGCAAGTGGTGGGCCACGGCCATGCCGAGTCCGGCGGAAATGGAGGTGGAGGAATGGGCCGCCCCAAACGGATCGTATTTGCTTTCTGCACGGCGGGTAAAGCCTGAAAGGCCACCTGGCTGGCGCAGGGTGCGGATACGGTCACGCCGCCCGGTCAAAATCTTGTGAGGGTAGGCCTGATGGCCCACATCCCAGATCACCTTGTCATCCGGGGTGTCAAACACCGCATGCAGGGCAACCGTCAGCTCCACAACACCCAAGGAGGCCCCAAGGTGCCCCCCCGTGGTGGAAACCGCGTCCACCGTTTCGGCCCGCAGTTCATCCGCAACCTGCTTAAGCTGCTCAACCGAGAGATTGCGCAGATCCGCCGGATACTCAACCCGGTCCAGCGCAGGAAAACGCCCTAACGTCGGAATCGGTGAAGTGTGGGGCTGATTGGTCATGAGTTCAGTTTTTCCGTTCGATCACATAATAGGCCAGATCACGCAGACGATCTGCCTGTGCACCAAAGGGTTCCAGATCGGCAATGGCTTCTTCTGTTACGCGCAGAGCTTCTGCTTTGGCGCCCTCAATACCCAGCAGGGCAACAAAGGTGGATTTGCCTGAAGCTTCATCCTTACCAGCCGTTTTGCCCAGTTCTTCTGCTGTGGCTGTTGCATCAAGCACGTCATCTGCAATCTGGAAAGCTGCGCCAATATTTGCGCCATAGGAACGCAGACGCCGCCGCAGATCAGGAGATGCCTGACCCAGAATGGCGCCAGATTCTGCGGAATAACGGATCAGGCAGCCGGTTTTGAGAGCGTGGAGATGGCGCACTTCTTCAAGCGGAAGCGCGCGGCCTTCGCCTTCCATATCAATCATCTGGCCACCAACCATGCCAGCAGCACCAGAAGCCTCGGCAAAGGCGGAAATCAGATCAATACGCACGCTTGCATCCGTATGGGTCTGGCTGGCTGCCAGAATTTCGAATGCTTTGGTTTGAAGGGCGTCTCCAGCCAGAATGGCTGTGGCCTCATCAAATTTGCGATGCGTAGAAGGCTGGCCCCGGCGCATATCATCATCGTCCATGGCGGGAAGATCATCATGCACCAGAGAGTAAGCGTGCAGCATTTCAACAGACGCAGCGACGCGTGCGGACTGACTTTCTGGAACACCAAAAAGGCTGGCCGTTACAATGGCAAGATAGCCACGTAACCGCTTACCGCCCCCAAGTGTTGCGTAGCGCATGGCTTCGATCAGCCGCGCATCGCCTCCTGTTGTAGGGGGGAGTAAGGTATCAATCGTGTGTTCAATAACGCGGGCACGTGCAGCCATATCCTGCTTAAGCAGAGCGCCATTATCTGATGCACGATTGATAGAGGGGTGTGTCGGGTTTGTCATCGACATCTCAGTCCATAGGTTTCATGTTCAGCGTTCCATCAGAACGCTGCACGATCGCCTGCACGCGGGCCTCAGCCTCGCTAAGCTTGGCCTCACAATGTTGCCGTAGGGCAGCCCCGCGTTCATAGGCCGTTATTGCATCTTCCAGCTTTAGCTGCCCGCCTTCCAAGTCGCGCACAATTTTTTCCAGCTCGGAAAGCGCATCTTCGAAAGACAGTGATTTGATGTTGTCCGACATGGCGCGGGGGTTCCTATCCGTCATGAGGGGCAGGCAATAGCCCGATATGCAGGGGTCTGCCAAGTCTTGGGTGGTGTGTGGCAGGCAGGATTTTTTTAGTTTGGCTTGTTTGCAGGCGCGCTGGCGCGACATTTTACGGTAAAACAGAATACGCTGTTCTCATCCGTAAAGGCGATAAGGGCATGGCCGGTTTCGCGGCAGAACACCTGAAAATCGGTTATGGAAGCGCGATCCGTTGCTAATATTCGAAGCCGTTCTCCCGGTTGCATTGTTCGGAGAACACGGTTGGCCTTGAGCACGGGAAGTGGACAATTAAGCCCGCGTGCGTCAAGAACAGTTTCATTCATCTTGGCTGGTTCCTGCCGTAGGAGGTTGGTGGCGTGTTGTTTACAAAGTGTGCCACTTTCTTTTGTAGCAGGAAACGTTCTGTTAAAAGTTTAATAAAAACAGCAGGTTAAAAGTATGTCGGACTACCGTCTGGGAATCGATATTGGGGGCACCAAGATCGAAATCGTCGCTCTTGATGCCGAAGGGGCAGGTGGTTTTGCGGCATCGTGTTAGCAACCCTGGCACGTATCAGGGCCTGTTAAGTGATGTGAAAAAATTGGTTGATGATGCGCATACCCGTACAAATCCGTATGCCACTGTTGGGGTAGGCATTCCCGGTGCGGTGGATGCGCATACCCGCCTTGTAAAAAATGCGAATGCGACATGGCTGAATGGCCAGCCCTTTGCAGATGATTTGCAGGATATTTTGGGTTTTCCTGTTCGTGTTGAAAATGATGCCAACTGCTTTGCACTGTCGGAAGCAACAGATGGGGCAGCGGCAGGGCGCCATGTGGTGTTTGGTGTGATTCTTGGTTCCGGCATGGGCGGCGGCATTATTGTTGATGGCAAACCCTTGAAAGGCTTGCATGACATTGCCGGAGAATGGGGCCACACCCCTTTGCCGTGGGTTCGGGAAGATGAATTCCCCATGCCTAAATGTTTTTGTGGTAATTCTGGCTGTTTGGAGCGGTTCTTATGTGGTCCGGCTTTGGCTGAATCGTGGAAAGGGGCTGGGAACCGTAGTGTGCAGGGTATTGAAGATGCTGCTGCATCTGGTGATGCAGCAGCCCAGCGTGCCTTGGATTTGTACGTAGATAGGCTAGGCCGCGCCTGCGCACTGATTGTGAATATTATTGATCCGGATGCAATTGTTCTGGGGGCGAGGTTTCAAACCTGAACTGCCTGTATGAACGGGTGCCGGATGTTATGAAGCAATACGTGATTACGCCTGAATGCAATACCGAACTGTTGAAAAACAAGCATGGTGACAGTTCAGGCGTAAGAGGCGCAGCTTGGCTTTGGGGCTAAGCGAGGCCGCAGACCGTGTAGAAATTATGCGGTCTGTGTATTGATACGGTCTGGGCGAAATCCGGTGGCAACCACGTAAAGCTCGCTGGAATCTTTACGACTTGCAGGCGGTTTGGCGTGCCGAACCTGCGTAAAGGCCTGCTTCATGATATTCAGCATGGCTTTTTCTGAACCGCCCTGAAACACCTTGGCAACAAACCCACCACCTTCTGCCAAAATATCAAAGGCAAAGTACAAGGCTTCTTCTGCTAAGCCAATAATCCGCACATGGTCTGTTGGCGCGTGGCCCGTTGTATTGGGGGCCATGTCAGATACAACCAGATCAGCTTTGCCGCCCAGCATGGAAATAAGGCGCGCATCCATTTCTGGGTCTGTAAAATCGCCCTCAATAATTTCTGCGCCAGCTACGGGTTCTACGGGCAGAAGATCCACCCCTACAACCTGTTCTGCGCCGCGTTTGACCAGAACCTGCGTCCACCCACCAGGGGCAGCTCCAAGGTCTACAATGCGCATGCCAGGACGAATAAGGTGGAAGCGATCATCAAGTTCAATCAGCTTGAATGCCGCGCGTGAACGCCAGCCCTGTTTGTGTGCAGCTTGCACGTAAGGGTCATTCAATTGCCGAGAGAGCCAACGTTGTTGAGCTGTTGTGCGTCCGCGCGCTGTGCGTAATGACACCGACTGCGCACGCATTTTTTGCGGGGCATCAGAATCATTTTGCATCAATCGGCTGCCGGGTGTTGCGCTGCTCTTGCGGGCACGGCCAGGTACGCGCAACGTTGAACTGCCAGTGGGGCGGTTTTTCTTTTCAGTCATAAGCCTGTTGCCTGCATGGAGTGGCGAAGATGAGGGGGAATGGATAAAGACGCACGATTGCGGCGAGAAGCCATACCCGATTTGCCGCGGATCATACGCAAAACCATGCCATCGCGCAGCCCTCTGTCTGCAACAATAATATCTTCTACCGGCCAGACATCATGAATGGCTTCAAAAATGGCACAGCCGGGCAAAACAAAAGGTGCGCGATCCGGGCCAATACAGGGATGCCGGGCAATGCCATCAGCACCCATTTTTTGCAAAGTGCGCACAGCCAATCTGGCGCTAGAGGCCGGGAGCAAGGAACCATCTACAGCTGCCCGAGCATAGCGCGGCAGATTTAAGATAAGGCTGGCAAGCGTTGTAACTGTGCCACTAGTGCCTATCAGGCGTGTTTGCTTGCGCCTAATTTCCGGCCTGATCCGGTAGACGTTCTCGAACTCACGCAGATGGTGCCGTGTATGCTCCACCATTTTACGATAGGTGCGATCATCTGTGCTGTATGCATGACCAAACTGTTCGGAAAGTGTGATGACACCAACCGGCAGGCTGAGATACCCAATGAGCTCTTCTGTTTGGCGCGCGGAATCTGTGCGTACCCATGCAATCTCAGTTGAGCCGCCGCCAATATCAAACAGTAAAGCCCGATTACGTGGCGGCCCAAAGCGCGGGTTGTGCAGCAGGTTGGCGCAGCTTTCTACAGCAAGACTGGCTTCTTCCCGCCCGGAAATGATCTGAATATCAAATCCCGTACGCTGATTGACCTGTTGAAGAAAGGTTTTACCGTTTTCTGCACGTCGGCAAGCTTCCGTCGCCACAGCACGGATTTCTCGGACAGGCCATCTGCTTAAACGTTCTGCGCATGTTTGCAGCGCTTCCATGGTGCGTTCCATGGCAGCGTTATGCAGCTTTCCGGTGTGATGCAGACCTTCTCCAAGCCGCACCATACGGCTATAACTATCTACAACCCTAAACCCACCTGCTGTTTGGGTTGCAACCACTAAACGGCAGTTATTTGTTCCCAGATCGAGCGCGGCAAAAAGATCTTCCTCTCCACTTATAGGCGGAGAGGCCGACACAAATCTGCCAGACCGACCGGTCCAGGAGGGGGGACGATCCATCTGTCCGGTCCTTAAACAAGAGGTTAAACCATATTATCTCTTATTTTGGGCCCTCACGCGCAGGGAGCAAGACAAATATGTGACAAAATGAAAATTCTTTTGGAAAAAGGGGTTGCGCACCCTAAAGCGGAATGCTAGATGAGCCTCACCGAACGGAAACGCTCCTTAAAAGCTTCTGTAAGGCCCAGTTTGCTGGGGGATAGTTTAGCGGTAGAACTACCGGCTCTGACCCGGTCAGCCCTGGTTCGAATCCAGGTCCCCCAGCCAATCTTTCCTGAAAAATTATAGATAATGTAAAAGATCGCCTTTCGATGCTAATTTCTATTGGTGTTGCGGCGTTGTTTGTTTTTCACGGTAATGTGTGAGAATAAACAGTGTTTCTCAGGAAAAGAAAACGATTCTTCATTTTATAAATATAATAATATTTATATTCAAAGTATTTTTCATTATGCTATTCTTATAGATTTTATATAAGTATTCATTAGTAATTTAGTGGGTAATGTAAGGTGTGAATTTTCTATATATTTACAAATATAGTTAAAATCTAAAATAATGTGATCCGGATCAAAGACGCTCCATAAATGAAAATGTAGATAACCTTCATTCTGTTTTTAATAAAACATCAGGGTGGTTTACATGGCCTTGGGGCGCAGAGAATTTTTACGGAATACTGGCGCATGTGTGGCGGGTGCTAGTGCTGTTGCGCTTGGTTTTGTACCGCCGATTAAAGCTTTGGCACAGGAAACACGCCAATATAAGCTGCTGCGTGCCAAGGAAACCCGCAACAACTGTACTTATTGTTCTGTTGGGTGCGGTTTGCTTATGTATTCTCTGGGGGATGGCGCTAAAAATGCCAAGCCCAGCATTTTTCATATTGAAGGTGACCCAGACCACCCTGTTAGCCGCGGTTCTTTGTGCCCGAAAGGCGCGGGGTTGGTGGATTTCATTCACAGCGAAACGCGCCTGCAATATCCTTCTTATCGTGCGCCCGGTAGCCGGGAATGGAAGCGCATAAGCTGGAAGGAAGCGACTGACCGTATTGCCCGCCTTTTGAAGGATGATCGGGATAAAAACTTTATTCAGCGGAATGAGAAAGGTGAACTGGTTAATCGCTGGCTGAGCACAGGTATGCTGGCATCTTCTGCGGCCAGTAATGAAACCGGGCTGCTGGATTTTAAGTTTGCGCGGGCGTTGGGTATTCTGGGGCTGGATTGTCAGGCGCGGCTTTGTCATGCCCCTACGGTTTCTGCGCTAGGTGCCAGCTTTGGCCGTGGCGCAATGACCAACAATTGGGTGGATATCAAAAACGCCAACGTTGTTCTGATTATGGGTGGTAACCCGGCAGAAGCACATCCTGTTGGTTTTAAATGGGTTATGGAAGCCAAAACCCGTAATGCCGCCCAGGTTATGGTGGTTGATCCTCGGTTTAACCGAAGCGCAGCCGTTGCAGATTTTTATGCGCCAATCCGTGCGGGTTCTGATGCCGCTTTTATGCTGGGTGTTATCAACTATCTGCTGACGCACGATAAAATTCAGCATGAATATGTAAAAGCCTACACAAACGCTGCGTTGATAGTGCGCGAAGACTTTCAGTTTCATGAAGGTCTGTTCTCGGGGTATGATACTGCTACGCGTAGCTATAATACGACCTCATGGGATTACGAGCGTGATGAACAGGGCTTTGCCAAGCAGGACCCTACATTCCAGCATCCACGTTGCGTGCTAAATCTTTTACGCAACTATACCAGCCGCTACACACCAGAACTTGTTTCTCAGATTACAGGCACGCCGGAAAAAGATTTTCTGCATGTGTGTGAAACTCTGGCATCCACTAGTGTGCCAGATCGTACATCCACATTCTTATTTGCGTTGGGCTGGACACACCATACCAATGGATCTCAGATCATTCGTGCAGCATCTATGGTGCAAATGTTGCTGGGTAATGTGGGGATGCCCGGTGGCGGCCTGAATGCTCTGCGCGGACATTCCAATATTCAAGGTTATACGGACCTCGGGCTGCTCTCAACGCGTCTGCCTGGGTATATGAATCTGCCTAAAGACAGCCAGCAAACATTGGATGCTTACCTGCAGGCAGTCACTCCAAAGGCGGATGAGCCCAAGGAAGTGAATTACTGGCATAATGCGCCCAAGTTTTTTGTGAGCTTGATGAAAACCTTATGGGGAAATCACGCCACAGATTCCAATAACTGGGGGTATGATTGGCTGCCAAAGTGGGACCGCAGTTACGATATGCTCGCCTATTTTGAGCGTATGCAGCAAGGCAAGGTAAACGGTTACATTGCGCAGGGCTTTAACCCGCTTGCAGCCATGCCGGATAAAAACCGTATGCGTGATGGCTTGGCCAAGTTGCGTTTTCTCGTCACCATAGATCCGCTGGATACAGAAACATCCAATTTCTGGCAGAACGAAGGCGTTTACAATGATGTAAGGCCTGAAGATATCCAGACAGAAGTTTTCCGTCTGCCTTCTTCCTGTTTTGCAGAAGAAAATGGCTCGGTCGTCAATTCGGCACGTTGGCTTCAGTGGCATTATGCTGGCACGCAGCCACCGGGAGAGGCTTGGAATGACGGGCGCATTCTGGGTACCATCTTTACCAAGTTGCGTGACCTGTATGCGAAGGAAGGCGGTGTATGCCCAGAACCTGTTCTGAACATGCAGTGGAACTATCAAGATCCGGAAGACCCGATGCCAGAGGAAGTGGCAAAGGAAGCCAATGGTTATGCCTTGGCAGATATTCAGGATGCCACAGGCAAAGTGGTTGCCAGAAAAGGGGAGTTGCTGCCTGATTTCTCCGTACTGAAAGATGATGGCACAACGGCCAGCTATTGCTGGGTGTTTGCGGGTTCCTGGACAGAAGCCGGTAACCAGATGGCACGGCGGGATAATACGGATACCGGCCTTGGCAATACACCAGGTTGGGCATGGGCTTGGCCTGCAAATAGGCGCTTGCTTTACAATCGTGCCTCGTTGGATCCGCAAGGCCGTCCGTGGGATCCGCGCCGCAAGATTATTGAATGGAATGGTCAGCGTTGGGGTGGAGCGGACGTGCCTGATTACCCGCTTACATCTCCGCCAGGCAGCGGTGTTGGGCCATTCATTATGCAAAGTGAAGGTGTTAGCCGCCTGTTTGCTGGGGCATCGTTGGTGGATGGGCCATTCCCCGAACATTATGAACCAACAGAAAGCCCGGTATTGGCGCCAGCGTTGGGGAGCAAAGTGCGGCACAACCCAGTGGCCCGGCAGTTCGCAGATGAAATACCACGTATGGGCAACCCTTCAGAGTTTCCATATGTGGCCACAACTTACTCTATTACAGAGCTGTTCCGGCACTGGACAAAACATTCACACCTCAACGCCATTATGCAGCCAGAGCAGTTTGTAGAAATTGGTGAACGTCTGGCTGGCAAGCTTGGTGTTTCAGCCGGTGATACGGTGCGGGTATCTTCCCGCCGAGGATATATCGAGGCCAAGGCCGTAGTCACCAAGCGGCTTAAACGCCTGAATGTGATGGGGCAGGAAGTGGATCAGGTTGGGGTGCCCTGCCATTGGGGTTTTAAAGGTGCCACACGTAAGGGCTTTTTGGCCAATACACTGACACCAGCCATGGGCGATGCAAATTCTCAAACACCAGAATTCAAGGCCTTCCTTGTTAACGTTGAAAAAGTCTGAGGTGCGTTGATGAGCATGCAGTCACAGGACATCATTCGCCGTTCCGCCACCAATGGGCTGACACCATCACCTCAGGCGCGGCGACATGAGCAGGAAGTCGCCAAACTGATAGACGTTTCCCTCTGTACGGGGTGCAAGGGATGTCAGGTTGCCTGTTCGGAATGGAATGATCTGCGAGATGAGGTTGGTCACAACGTAGGGGTGTATGACAACCCCGCAGACCTGGCGGCAGAAACATGGACCGTCATTCGCTTTGATGAGGTGGAGGACGAAGGTGGCAAGCTGGAATGGTTACTGCGCAAGGAAGGTTGTATGCACTGCGAGGATCCGGGCTGCTTAAAGGCTTGTCCAAGTCCTGGGGCTATTTTGCAGTTTGCCAACGGTATTGTGGATTTTCAGTCTGAACAGTGCATTGGCTGTGGGTACTGCATTGCGGGGTGCCCGTTTGATATTCCGCGCATCAATACAAAAGATAACAAAGCTTATAAATGCACCTTGTGTGCAGATAGGGTTGCCGTAGGGCAGGAACCCGCATGTGTAAAAACTTGCCCGACCGGTGCTATATCCTTTGGTTCCAAAGCGGAAATGAAGGATTTGGCAGAAAACCGCGTGGAAGATCTAAAAAGCCGAGGCCATGAAGGCGCAGGATTGTATGATCCACCGGGTGTAGGCGGTACACATGTTATGTATGTGCTGACGCATGCCGATAATCCAACTCTTTACCATAGGCTACCAGCCGAACCTCATATCAGCCCGGTTGTGCGTGGTTGGAAGGAATGGCTGAAACCAGTTGGTGCACTTGGCTTTATTGCCACATTGGCAGGGGCTTTTGCGCATTACATGGCAGTTGGCCCCAATAGCACGGATGAAACATTGCCAGAAGTTCCTGAAAAGGAACTGGTAGAAGCAGATGAAAAGCCGGACCAAAACGGGAGGGATGCGTAATGGATACCAAAAATCTTGTTCTGCGCACAAAGTTTATGGATCGGCTTTGCCATTGGACAATGGTTGCCTGTTTTTTTCTGGTCGCGCTTTCTGGAATCTCGTGGTTTTTTCCTAGCCTGAACTGGCTTGGCTATGTGCTCGGGCCACCGCAGATGGCGCGGTTGCTGCACCCGTTTCTTGGTATAACAGTTTTTGTATTGCTGATGTGTATGTGTGTGCGTTTTGTGCACCATAACTTGTTTGTACGCACGGATATCACATGGTTTCGCCATATTGTTGATGTGCTGATGAACAAGCATGGCGCGAAATTGCAGATTGGTAAATACAATGCAGGGCAGAAGATACTGTTCTGGGGTATTATGTCACTTATCAGCCTGTTGCTGGTGAGCGGGTTCATGATCTGGCGCGCCTATTTTGCCATGTATTTTCCCATCCCTGTGCTAAGGCTGGCTTTGTTGGCTCATTCTGTTGCCGGACTTGGGCTTATCCTGTTGGTGGTGGGCCATATCTATATGGGCATATGGGTGCGGGGTTCTATTGGCGGCATGGTTACAGGTTACGTCTCCCGTGCATGGGCGCGGCAGCATCATGATCGGTGGTATGAAGAGGAAGTGTTACCTGCTGAAACATCTTCTGCAAAACGGCCACACTAATGCGTTCTGAAACCGATATTGTTCCGCTGGATAAACGCACACCGGGCGTGCAGGCTATTGAGCCATTGATTTTCCCGGTGCTGGAAGCTGTCTATACACGCAGGGAAAAACGGCTTCGCTTGCTGGCAGAACAACAGGGTGAAGCGAAGGGAGAATATTTTAAGTTCCTTGCTTATCTTGTTGAAGCGCAGCAGATTTTGAAACATATGCCACTTGGTGCAGCAGATGTTTCTGCTATTCGTGCAGTGCCAAAGCAGGGGTGTGATCAAGATCACCTTGAAAAACTGTTGCTGGAAATACCATCCTGGCAACAGGCATTTTTATTTTTGGTGCAGCAGGTAGGTTGTGTTGTACCAGAAACAACGCGCACAATGTTGGAAGAGTGCGGGCAAGATGTTCCGGCTTTAACAAAGCAGGCTGCCAACTTGTTGTGTGGAAATTATACACAGGTTGATGCCGGGTTAGCCGTTATACTCTGGGCTGCTTTGTCTGTTTGTTGGGCGCAGGCAGTAGAACAGGATCAGCAACATATTCAGCAGACACAACCTGTTGGAGAGGCTAAATTATGCCCATGTTGTGGTGCCCAGCCGGTAGCAAGCCTTGTATTGGGAGGTGACCGTGAAGGGCTGCGTTACCTTCAGTGCAGTTTGTGTGAGACACGTTGGCACAGAGTGCGCGGTATCTGTGTAGAATGCGGTGCCTCTGCTCATCTTGAACACTGGACGTTTGAAGATTTGAAAGCTCCTGTTCAAATAGAAAGCTGCGGAGATTGTAAAACATATCTGAAGGTTTTTCGGTTGGACTATGATCCAGAACGAGATGCGGTTGCAGATGATCTGGGTAGCTTTGTTTTGGATACAGCCGTGGAACAGCAGGGGTTTGCACGCGCAGGTTTGAATCCGTTCTCATTTCCCGGGTAATGGCTGTATGGTTGGTTCTTTATTAGCCTCAGCTGTTTCAGACCCAAAATGCGCGGTACCAGATATGGTGGCGTATGATGAAGCACAGGCGATTCTTGCTGCCTATATGCAAAATATACCGTTACTGACAACGGAATTTGTATCTATCTCGCAGGCATCTGGGCGTGTTCTTGCTGAGGATATAAGGGCTGTGATGCCGCGTCCAGAAGCTGATATTTCAGCAATGGATGGATATGCATTCCGTTGTGCAGATATGGAAAAAGCAGGTAGCGTTGGCTTGCCTCTTGCCGGACAGATAGCCGCAGGTGATGCCTCGCCCTCCTTGGAGAAGGGCGTTGCGTGCAGCATTCTTACTGGTGCGCGTATTCCTGCAGGGGCAGATTGTGTTGTGGCTCAGGAGCGCACATCTATAACGGATGGACATGTACATTTGCTGGAACAGAACGTCAGAAATGGCTTGAATATTCGGCGAAGTGGGGAGGAGTTCTGTAAAGGCGACATGTTGCTTGAGCATGGCCTGAAGCTGGATTGGCGGCACCTATCTATATTGGCGCACCAAGGTAAAGAGCAGGTATCTGTTTATAAACACCCGAAGGTGTGTGTTGTGGCCAACGGAGCAGAGTTTGGTGCAACAGCAACAGATTGTCGAACGGAACTGAATACGCAGCTATTAGCGGCAATGCTGCAAAGCGAGGGCGTACGCGTCACACGTTATGTGTGTGGGTCTGACAGTATGGAGGCTTTACACAAGCTCCTTCATCAATGTGCGCAGGAAGCTGATATTCTCATCACCACAGGCGGTATTTCTGTTGGGCAGACCGATCATGTTCTGCATGTTCTCTGCCAGATGGGTGCTAAATGCCTATTTCGACGCGTAAAAATGCGTCCCGGCAAGCCCATGACAGTCATGCAACTGGGCCAGAAAATGGTATTCTGTTTGCCAGGAAATCCAGGAGCAGCAGCTATATGTGCACAACTGTTTATTATACCATTTTTGCGTGGTTTTGCTGGTGAAAAGCAGGAGAAAAAAACAAGTATGCCAATAGAAGGGCAAAGCAGTTTTGCCTATGTTGCGGCAGCAGATACAACCAGTTTTTTGCCAGTATATTCTACAGAAAATAAGGGGAAGAACCTTATTACTCTTGTGCGGTCAGTTGGGGCTTCTGATATTCTTTGCCTCACGCAGGCCACCGGTCTTGTAAGGGTTTCTGCTGGTACATCCTTACAGGTTGGAGATATGTGCCAGATGATACCTTTTACAGCTTAGTTTGATAATTTGAACGCATAAGCATGCGTGCGAATATATGCTGCAATGGCCATTGTATCATTCATATCCAGAATAGTGAGGTTATCTGGAACATTTGATATAATAGAATTGTCTGAAGCCACAGCAACAATCCCCGGTGTTTGCGGGAATAATGGGGTTTTCCCTATAGTGGGTCTCCACACTTCTAGGCAGGTCGGTATAGTTGCATGAAAGCCTTCTACCAGCACCAGATCGACAGGCTCCATGCGCTGGAGCAAATCAGATATGGTGGGGAGGGTATTATTGCATTCATGTTGAAGCACCCATCGTTCAGGGGTGGCGAGCATCACTTCAGCAGCGCCATTTTGCCTGTGTGCAAAGGTATCTTTACCGGGTTTGTCCATGTCTACACCGTGGTGCGTGTGCTTAATGGTTGAGACACGTAAACCAAGATTACAAAAAGCAGGAAGTAATCGTGATATTAAATGCGTTTTGCCAGACCCACTACGGCCGATAATGCCAAAAATAAGCTGCGTGCGCTGAGATATCATGCTTGCAAAACCAGTAAGGGATAGAAAAAATCTTTAGATTTTAGAATGTGTAAAACGTAAAAAATCAGAATCAAAGAAAAAGATATTTTTCAAGAATGGTGGAATGGGTATGAAAATAGCGGGGCTGATATTAGCTGGTGGGCAGGCAAGCCGAATGCATGGGCAGGATAAGGCCTTTTTAGATACAGGGAAGGGTCTTTCTTTAGATCGTGTTTTTGCACGTTTGCAGCAAGAATGTAGTACCGTCGCTATTAGCGCTAATGGTGATTCTGCACGATTTGATGCGTGGCACTGTCCGGTTTTGCCAGATTTCATGCATGATGTGGGGCCATTGGCCGGGGTGTTAAGCGGTTTGGAATGGGCAGAAAGTAGCGGGTACACTACGCTCATAACAATACCGGTGGATACGCCGTTTATTCCTGCCGGGCTTGTGGCTGCACTTGTGCCTGCACCTTCATATGCGTGTTGTGGGGAACGGTCTCATCCATTGGTAGCGGCATGGCCTGTTTCTGCTAGGGCAGCGCTAGCAGCGCAGCTATCTTTTCTGACACAGGAGAATAAAAAGCATCAAACACGTGTGCGCACACTGGCAAATACCTTGGGGGCACGTGCTGTAGATTTTCCTCTGGTAGAGGGAATGGATCCTTTTATGAATATCAACACGCCTCAAGATCTTATGCTTGCCCAAAAATATTGCGCTTCTGTGCGTAATGTTGAGGCCGAAGGAGGAAAGGGGTGATGGCGGAAGATATATCCTTTTCTATAGCGCTGCCGTGTGAAGCGGAACGGATAAGCTGGCCGCAAGGGCATGAAAGCACGGATATTACGCGAGAGCACATTACACTTATGGTGGCAGAGGAGGTGCCTCTTGCTTTGGTATATAATGGTATTGATTATGCGGTCATGATGATAACACCGCATGATGTACATGATTTTGTTGTGGGTTTTTCTTTTACAGAAGATATTATTTCTTCCGTTACAGATTTGCGGAAAATAGACATAACAACACAGTCTGATGGCTTACGTGCTGATATGCGGGTAAATGCAGAAGCCTTGCGCAAGGTTCTCGCGCGTACGCGCCGCCCAATAGCCGGACGGACGGGGTGCGGAATTTGTGGTGCGGACATGGAGAGTATAACAAGCCGGAAAATATCTGGTGTAATAGGGCAGGAGCCTGATGCAGATGCAATCCATAAAGCATTAGAAAATTTAAGGAATCATCAGGTTTTAAATAAAGGCGTAGGTATGTTGCATGCAGCAGCATGGTGCCTGCCTAATGGCCATATTTTACATATGCGAGAAGATGTTGGCCGCCATAATGCTTTGGATAAGCTGATAGGTTATGGGCTAAGGCATCAATTAGATTTCACACAGGGATTTTGTTTTTTAACAAGTCGCTGTTCTTATGAGATGGCAGCAAAAGCCGTTGCTGCTGGTATGTCTGCTGTAGTGTCGCTTTCTGCACCTACAGCACTTGCAGTACGCACGGCACGTGCTGCAGGATTGGTGTTGATTTCTCCTGCGCGTACAACCGGCATGTATGTGGTTTCTCCTGCCCCACAGGATCAACAGAGTATCTAACAGGGCAGGAAAGGTTACTAGCTTACACTAAACCTTCGGCCTTAAGCGCAGCCTGTGTGGCTGGGCGGTTGAACACTTTATCTCGTAGAGCACGTGCTTTGGGGGTAAGCGGCCGCTTGAGACCGCCTTATGAGTGAGGATTGTGAGTGGTAAGTTACCGTCGTTAACGACGTCGTTATTGACGTTGTTTGGGAGGTAGCTATGGCTCAAGAAATCCTGATTGGCGTTGAACGCCGTCGCCGCTGGTCGGATGAACGCAAGCTTGCGATACTGGCTGAAGTTGGTGTGGACGGGGCAAGTGTATCGGATGTGGCCCGTCGGCATGACCTGACCCGTCAACATCTTTACCAATGGCGGACGTCTTTCCGCCACAGACTGTCTTCCCCGGATCAGTCTGTGGCGTTTGTTCCTGTCGCTGCAGTGAAGACACCTGCTCTGGTCTCTGGCGATGATAATGAAGGGCTGGCCATTATGCTGCGTAATGGCCGCAGTATCAAGGTGACGGGACATCCTGCAGAAGAGTTTCTGGCGAAGATCATCCGGATTGCCGAGACAGCATGATTGGCGTGGGCAACGGTGTGCGCGTCTATCTGGCCTGCGGGGTTACGGATATGCGCAAGGGGATATCGGGTCTGGCTGCACTGGCACAGGACGTGCTGCGTCAGAACCCGACATCGGGAGCGCTCTTTGCCTTTCGTGGTCGCCGTGGGGACAGGATCAAGCTTCTGATGTGGGACGGTCAGGGGTTCTGTCTTTATTACAAGGTGCTTGAGAAGGGACGTTTTCCATGGCCCTCGCCGGCAGATGGCGTTGCACGCCTGACAGCCGCACAGATGGCCATGCTGTGGGAAGGCATGGAGTGGAGACGACCTTCCTGGTCTGCGCCACCGTCTCGCGTGGCCTGATTTTTATGGCGTGATCGTGCAGAACCTTTTGTCTTTTATTGGGTTTTCTGCTATTTTTTCATAATGACGCATGCGCCCGCGGTCCTGCCTGATGATCCAGATATCCTGAGGGAAATGATTGTTTCCCTGCAGACTGAAGTGGCTCGGCTTTCCGCTTCAGCCCGTGCGTATGAAGCTCTTGTCCAGTCTCTCAAAATCCGGATCGCGCGTCTTCAGAAACAGAAATTCGGGGCCAGTTCAGAAAAGATAGACCGTGAGATTGAACAGCTCGAACTGCTTCTTGAAGATGTGAAAATCGCCATCGCGGCAGCCGATCCTTCTCCTGACATCAGGGAGCACGATGACAGCGATGGTGTGGTCTCTTCCCCCAGACGGCGCGGCAAACCAAAGGTTTCCGACACGACACCACGGGAGCGTATTGTTCTCGACCCGGGCGAGGCCTGTCCCGCCTGTGGCGGTCCCCTACGCCTCGTTGGCGAAGATGTCACCGAAATACTGGACTTTATTGCGGCAAAACTGAAAGTTGTCGAAACGGCACGGCTGAAGAAATCCTGCCGTCATTGCGAAACAATGGTACAGCCTGAAGCACCGTCGCGCCCTGTCCCACGGGGCATGGCTGGCCCCGGGCTGCTGGCCCATATCCTGGTCTCAAAATTCGATGATCACATTCCGCTTTATCGTCAGAATGAGATCTTTTCCCGTCAGGGTGTGGACATTCCCCGTTCAACCCTGATCGACTGGTGTGGTCAGGCCGTTGCCGTTCTGCGTCCTCTCACAGATCTGATCCGTCAGGATGTCGTAAAGGCAGACCTGCTGCATGCCGATGATACACCCATCCAGGTTCTTGATCCTCGCCTGCGTCAGGCTGGGAAACCACGTGGTGTGAAGGAAGGGCGGATCTGGACCTATCTGCGCGATCCCCGCCCCTGGGGCGGGAGTGATCCGCCCGCCGTGGCCTACTGGTTCTCTCCCGATCGCAAGGGGATCAATCCCCAGACCCATCTGGCACAGTTCCGGGGCATTCTGCAGGCTGACGCCTACGCGGGGTTCAGGGATCTGTATAAACCCGATGCAACGGGAACCGTGCATGTGCGCGAAGCGGCCTGCTGGGCTCATCTCCGCAGGGCCTTCCATGATGTCTGGAAGGGCAGTGATTCGACAATCGCAAGGGAAGCACTCGAGCAGATCGGGGAACTCTACGATATCGAGCGGCAGCTCACCGGGTCTCCTGCTCCGTATCGTCTGGCTGTCCGACAGGAAAAAAGCCGCCCTCGTGTCACAGCATTCCACGCATGGTGCGAAACACAGTTCGCCCGTATCCCAGGCAAGGGGGAACTGGCAAAAGCAATCCGTTATGCGCTCAACCGGTGGGCAGCCTTTACCCTCTTCCTCGAAGATGGTCGTGTTGCCATCGACAACAATCCTGCCGAACGGGCCATACGACCGGTATGCGTCGGGCGGAAAAACTATCTGTTTGCCGGTTCAGACGCCGGGGGCGACAACATCGCTGATGCCATGACGCTTATCGAAAGCGCAAAACTCTCAGGCATCAACCCGCACGATTACCTCGCCGACGTCCTGGCCCGTATCAACGAGCACAAGATCAATCGGCTCCACGAACTATTGCCATGGAATTGGCAACCCCTGAATACACCGCACAGACAGGCCGCATAATCAAGGCGGCCCAGAACGGCCCGTTACCTTTGGGGTAAGCTGCAAGATCTATCTCTAAAGGGGTTGCCCAGCTTAAAATTACGGCCATAAGGGCATCTGGCTGGCTAAACCCAGCAGGAAGCAAATAGTCTGTACCATTGCTTTCCAGCAGTCGCTCAAGTTGTTCCAACCGCCGGGTGACTGTTTTCAGGCAAAGTGCGTGTGTGGTATCGGCCAGATCTGGAGTGAAGAGCATACCAAAAGCACTGTGCACATCTTCACAAAAGCCCAATGCTTCCAGCATACGTGAGCGATCTAAGGAACCTTCTGCTGGCCGAAAAGCAGCAATATCAGAAAGATTGCCAATATATGGCAGAATAGCCACGTTTTGAGTCAGCACTACGCCGGGTGAAATTTCGATGGCAGGAACAGCACCGCGTGGATTGATCTTAAGATAATCTCGACCGTCTTCCAATGTCTTGGTTTTTAGGTCCACCTTTTCCAGGCCGAAGGGCAGGCGTGTTTCGTTTAAAATAATATGAAATGCTAAAGAGCAGGCACCCGGAGTGTAATATAATTTTATCATAGTGTTTTTGTCCTTTTTATCGAGTTTATGTCACGCGTAATTCGGCTTCAGCATATTAACGGCTGTTTCTGTCTAGCGTTCACCTTCTTATTTCGAATTATTATGAATGCCTCATCTGTTGCATGAAAACTTTCGGTTTTTCAGGCTCTTGCGGAACATCTGCGATATTGATACAGAGGCTCCGTTCATTGGGGAGTAGCCACCCTCTGTTACAGAGGGGTCTTCGTCAACATACTTGGTCAGTAGACCATGGCGGAGACAGCGTTTTAGAAAAAACGCCCAGCAAGACCAACGACATCATTGCCTCCGCTACGGCCGGGGGGCGATGTGTGCTGTTTTGTGTTTTGCGGCCCTTGGACTTGCTCATGATTGGTATTTTCACACTCGGTATTCTGGGGCTTTCCCTTTCTGTGGATGCTTTTGCTGCTGCGGTTGGCAAGGGTGCCAATGTTAAGCATGCCCGTTGGAATGATGCCCTGCGTATTGGTGCTGTGTTTGGGTTTTTTGAGGCCATTACCCCGGTTGTGGGCTGGATGCTGGGTTTGGCTCTAAGCACATGGATTGCAGCAGTAGACCATTGGATAGCCTTTGCACTGCTTTGCGGCATAGGTGGCAACATGATCCGCCTGGCCATGAAGGATGAACCAGAAGAAGAGGCAGAGATTGAACAGCCTAAAGCTGCCAGCCGTGGTGTGCTGGGGCTAATTGGAACAGCTTTGGCAACCAGCATAGATGCAACTGCAGTTGGGGTAAGCCTGGGCGTTATGCAGGTTAATATTTTATCTGCTTGCTTGGTTATTGGTGCCGTTACCACAGTTATGGCAACGGCAGGGGTCATGCTGGGGCGGCATGCCAGCGTATGGATTGGCCGTTATGCAGAAATCTGTGGCGGTATAGCGCTAATGCTTATTGGCTGCTCTATCCTATACACACATCTTACATCTGCTGCCGGGTAAGGTAAAAAGTTAGCCTGCAGCAGCCGCAGCAGCATGGATACCTGCCGCCGCCATGCCGGCTGTAAGTCGGGAAGTTTGATCAATATCGACCAAAGGGTTGCGTGCAATATACAGCAACCCTTCCAGAGTCGTTGTTAAAACAGCGGTCGCAATAAAATCCATACGTTCAGGAGATGTATTTTTCATTGGGACCCGCTTGAGCAGATTTTGCTTCAGGTCATCCAGCATTTCCCGTGTTTCACTCATATTAAAAAGCTTGGCTCTGATATGGTGCTGGTTAAGCTCCAGAAAATGCGGGGCACCATGAATGCTTAGAAGTTCCCGGAAAGCCGCACACTGACTTTTCTGGAGCATTGCATCCAGATTATCTTCTTCACTCCGTGCCAAGCGTGCGGCACTTCTTACACGCTGCGCAACTTTTACGAGGATAATATCAAAAATGGCTTCTTTGGTTTTGTAATAATTATAGAAACTGCCGGGAGAAACATTGCTAAGTGCAACAATATCTCTAACCGTTGCCGCATCTAGGCCAATACCGGAAAAGACTTTCCACGCAGCGCTTTCAAAGGCGTCTTGCTTGAATGCGCGCGTCATTTCGCGTTTTTGAGAAGCGCGATAGGACTTTTTGGGTCTGGTTGTTGTTGGTTTAGCCTTGGTAACGGGCTTTTGCGGGTGTTCCGTCAATTTTTTACAAACTCCAGTGTCCTTCTCGCTCTTTGTTTACAGTAAAATTCCGCTATCTGAAAGCGGCAATAAAATGAGATTAAAAAAGAGATATTTTTCAATACATCATAAAAGAGGATATAATATTATAATAAACAAAAAATCAAAACAAAATTAAATAAACTAACAGAATAAATCACATATAAAATATTAAATTAATATAGAAATTTCATTTAATATTTATAATACCTGATTCTAGTTAACGTTTAAAAAACACTTATAACCATGATCCATTTTATGAAATTCATCATTTAGAAATAGTGTCTTGAGCTGATGTGGGAAGTATCGCAAAGCCTCGTGATGAAAAATCATCTCTGGAAGACAGAATTTTTCTAACTTCTGTATCGAATTCATCAAAAGATAGGCAATCATCGTGGTTGGTGTCTGCGTCGTTGAAGTCTCTTTGCCGATCTTGTTCGGAATAAGCAGTGGGAGTGGTTTCTGCATAAAGTCTTTCAGGATAAAAATTATGACATATAGTGCAAAAATTTTTTGAAGGAGATGATGACGTAATATTTCATTCCAAAATACAGAAAAATCTGGTGATTTTGCGGCACTCAAATGAAGTGTCTTTTTTACAAAAATATTTGCCTGCCTATTATGTCTAGGATCCTTATTATAAGGAAAACAAGAAGGCTTTTGTGAAAATTATAAAATATGATTAATGTGTCAAGTTAAGTATTTTTCGGAATACAGCACTGTTTTGGTTCTTATTTCTTTTATGAATAATAATTATCGTCAAAAATTGTTTTTAATGAAATCTATTCGCAAGAAAATAATTTAAATAAGAAAATGATTTTATTAATTTAAAGTTGACGTATTATTCGATTTTTGGCTTCCTGCACACAGCGCATTGCGGTTCATGCTCGTGTTTTAGCAATCTGTTCCGTAAATGCGCGTTGCATACGCACGGTCACTTTAAAATGGCCACGGGGTCGGGAGAGAACCTACATGACTATAAAGCTGCACGACATGACACAGGTCATGCAGGATACAACACGTAGAGGTGTTGGGAGTTCTCGATGGCAAAGACCGGCTTACAAACATTTTTTGCCGCCTTGTAATCATGCCTGTCCTGCGGGGGAGGATATTCAAGGCTGGTTGGCGCATGCACAGGCCGGAGATTACGAAAAAGCATGGCATGCACTTACAGAAAACAACCCGATGCCAGCAGTGCATGGCAGGGCATGCTATCACCCGTGTGAAGGCGGATGTAACCGAGGCAGCTTGGATGGTGCGGTATCCATTCATGCTGTGGAACGGTTTTTGGGTGATTTGGCTGTGCAGAATGGCTGGAATTTTCAGTCAGCTCCATCTACAGGCAAAAAGGTGCTGATTATAGGCAGCGGCCCAGCCGGGCTTTCCTGCGCCTATCACCTTGCCAGATTGGGGCATCAGGTTGAAATACATGAGGCCGCAGCAGAACCAGGCGGGATGATGATGCATGGTATCCCAGCCTACAGGTTGCCGCGGCAGTCTCTTAAAGATGAAATTGCCAAAATAACATCCATGCCGGGTGTTACACTGCGGTGTGGTGTGCGGGTTGATGATATTATGCAGGCGCGCTGGCAAGGTGGGTTTGATGCCGTATTTGTGGCGGTAGGAACCCAATTGGGTAACCATCTGAATATTCCCGCAACAGATGGTAAAAAACTAGTGGATGCCGTGAGCTTGCTAGATGAAGTAAGCAAAGGTGCAAGGCCCCAGCTAGGCCGCAGCGTTGTCATTGTTGGTGGTGGCAACGTGGCAATGGATGCCGCCCGTACAGCAGAACGGCTGGGTGCCAAAGATACGGTTCTCATTTTCCGTTACGATCCCAAGCATATGGAAGCTTTGCCAAGCGAGGCAGACGCTGCTTTTGCAGAAGGGGTTAAAATTGAATGGCTGAGTGTTGCAGATCATTTTGGCGCAGATGGGGTAACGGTTGAAAAGGTAACCATGAACCCAGATGGCAGCGTAACCCCTACAGGGCAGACAATGCATTTGCCCGCAGATGCAATGGTTATGGCTGTAGGGCAACATAGTGATCTGGCATTATTGAAAACAGCTCCCGCTATCAGCATAAATAAAAATGATACGGTTGCTGTAGATGCCTCAACCCTCATGACAGGGCAGGAAGGTATTTTTGCAGGTGGAGATTGCATAGGCGGCGCACGCACCATGACAACCGCTACAGGCCACGGTAAGCTAGCTGCTCGTGCTATCAATGCTTATTTGGTCGGGCAGCGCTATGTGCATCCTGCGGCGCATCCGCTGGTTTCATTTGATATGCTGCACCTGCCAGATTACGCGCAGGCAGACAGAAGCAAGCAGACTGAACGCCCTTTAACAGAGCGGGCCGGGTTTGACGAAATATTCGCTGGTTTGGATGAAAAAACGGCCCGCTATGAAGCCGGAAGGTGCCTTTCCTGCGGCAACTGTTTTGAATGTGACAATTGCTATGCATCCTGCCCAGAGCAAGCCATTACACGGCTAGGGCCGGGAAAAGGATATGCGGTTGCCATGGATCTGTGCACAGGCTGCGCAGTTTGCGCAGAACAGTGCCCCTGCCATGCCATTGAGATGGACCCAGAACCAGTAGAGGCTGCGCCTGCCAAGGGAAGTTTGGGTGAGCCTGTTATGCCAGCACGCTTCAAGGTGCGTGCATAAAATGGAGAATGTCATGACCGAACAACTCCAGACAATGGATGGCAATACATCTGTTGCGCATATTGCTTATCGTGTGAACGAAGTATGTGCGATTTACCCCATTACGCCCTCATCCCCCATGGCAGAACTGGCAGATACGTGGTCTGATCAAGGTGTGCAGAATATCTGGGGTGAAGTGCCTGTTGTGCAGGAAATGCAGGCAGAAGGTGGTGCAGCAGGGTGTGTGCACGGTGCTTTGCAAACCGGGGCGCTTACCACAACTTTTACGGCCTCTCAGGGCCTTATGCTCATGCTGCCCAATATGTTCAAAATTGCGGGTGAGCTGACATCAACAGTTTTCTATGTGGCAGCGCGTGCACTGGCGGCTGGTGCTTCCTCCATTTTTGGTGATCATCAGGATATCATGGCCATCCGTACAACCGGGTTTGCTATGTTGGGTGCAGGTTCTGTGCAGGAATCTCATGATCTGGCGCTGGTTGCACAGGCTGCCACTTTGGCTTCACGTATTCCCTTTATCCATTTTGCAGATGGTTTTCGTACTTCACACGAATATAACAGCCTTTCTGTGGTATCGGATGATATTATCCGCCAGATGATAGATGATCGGTTGGTGCATGCACATCGGCAACGGGCGCTTAACCCAGAACACCCGTTTATTCGTGGTACGTGGCAAAACCCGGATACCTATTTTCAGACCAGAGAAGCCGTTAATCCGTTTTATGAGCGCGTGCCGGCCATTGTGCAGGAGGCAATGGATAAGTTTGCGTCTCTTACAGGCCGCCAATATGATCTGTTTCATTACACAGGTGCGCCAGATGCGGAGCGTGTGGTTATTTCCATGGGCTCCGGCTCCGAAGTGGTGCGGGAAACAGCAAAGTGGTTGAACGCACAGGGTGAAAAAGTAGGCGCGTTGCAGGTGCGCCTGTTCCGACCATTTTCTGCAGAGCATTTCTTGAAGGCTTTACCTGCAAGCGTAAAATCTATTGCAGTGCTAGATCGTACCAAAGAGCCCGGTGCTCCTATGGAACCATTGCATGCAGATATTGTAAGCGTGTTGGCTGAAGGGGTGGAGAATGGTCAGTTCCCACATATGCCGCGCGTGATAGGTGGGCGCTATGGCCTTTCCTCGCGTGATTTCAGCCCAGCCATGGCACGAGCCGTTTTTGATGAATTGAAGAAACCCACACCCAAAAACCATTTTACAGTGGGGATTATTGATGATGTTTCCTATACACATCTGGAATATGATGAAACTTTCGATATAGAACCAGAAAGCACTGTGCGCTGCCTGTTTTACGGCCTTGGCGCAGATGGCACAGTGGGGGCTAATAAGAACAGCGTTAAAATTCTGAGTGAAAAACCGGGCTGGTATGCGCAGGCTTATTTTGATTATGATTCCCATAAGTCTGGGGCAGAAACGGCATCTCACCTACGGTTTGGTAAATCCCCCATTGAGGCGCCATATCTTATCCGTCATGCAGATTTTGTAGCCTGCCATAAGTTCGATTTTCTGTTCCGGCGCGATATTTTAGGCGCGGCCAATAATGGGGCCACGTTTCTGCTGAACAGCCCCTATGCGGCAGACAAGGTTTGGGAGCAGTTGCCGCGCAAAGTGCAGGATCAGATTGTTGATAAAAAGCTGCGTTTTTTTGTGATTGATGCCTCTGATGTTGCGCTTAAGCTTGGTTTGGGGCCGCGCGTTAATACCATTTTGCAAACATGCTTTTTCCATCTCTCCAATGTTTTGCCCCCAGATGAAGCTATTGCGGCAATCAAGCAATCTATTCGAAAAACATATGGCGCAAAGGGTGATGCTGTTGTGCAGCTTAACTTCCGCGCAGTGGATGCCGCAGTGGCGGCCTTGCATGAAGTGGCTGTGCCAGCCAAGGCAGATGGCACATTGCCTATGCCGCCGGTTGTGCCTGCATCTGCCCCGTTGTTTGTGCAGCAGGTTACAGCAGAAATTATGGCGGGCAGGGGGGAGAGTATTCCTGTAAGCCATATTCCGGCTGATGGTACTTTCCCCGGAGGCACAACGCAGTACGAAAAACGCAATATTGCGGTAGAGGTGCCAATCTGGAACCCGGATACATGTATCCAGTGCGGACAGTGTAGTATTGTATGCCCCCATAGTGTCATCCGTGCCAAAACTTACGAAGACAAGGATCTGGATGGTGCGCCGGAAAGCTTCAAATCGGCTCCGGTGAATGCTCGTGGTTATCCAGATTCCCGCTTTACACTCCAGTTTTATGTAGAAGATTGCACGGGCTGTGGTGTGTGTGTTGAAAACTGCCCGGCGATTAACCCTGATGGTGAAACACGCGCCATCAATATGGGAGAAAAACTACCTATTCTGGAACAGGAACGCGGGAATATCGCGTTTTTTGAACACCTGCCAGAAGTGGACCGCGCCGCCATTAACGAAGCCAACGTACGCGGCGTGCAGTTTTTGGAACCTCTGTTTGAATTCAGTGGTGCTTGCGCAGGGTGTGGTGAAACACCTTACCTGAAACTCATCTCCCAACTGTTTGGAGATAGATTGCAGATTGCCAACGCCACAGGCTGTTCGGCTATTTATGCGGGCAATACCCCAGCACATGCATGGAAAGCCAATGCACAGGGGCGTGGGGTGGCTTGGTCAAATTCTCTGTTTGAAGACAATGCAGAATTTGGCCTTGGCTTCCGTCTGGCTGCGGATAAACAGGAATCTCTGGCACGGCAACTGTTGCAAAAACAGGCCGATATTGTGGGGCAGGATCTGGTAACGGCTATCCTGAATGCACCCCAGATTACAGAAAGCGAATTTGTGCTCCAGCGTGAGCGTGTGAGCGCCCTACGTGGCAAGCTAGAAGGTATAAATACGCCTGATGCCGCTATGTTGCTTTCTGTGGCAGATTTTCTGATCCGACGCTCCATCTGGATTGTTGGGGGCGATGGCTGGGCATACGATATTGATTACGGTGGCCTAGACCATGTGTTGGCGCAAGGGCGTAATGTAAACGTGATTGTGCTGGATACAGAGGTGTATTCCAACACGGGTGGACAATCCTCCAAAGCAACACCGCTTGGTGCTTCTGCCAAATTTGCGGCAGGTGGCAAACGTGTGCCGCGTAAGGATCTGGCTTTGCAGACTATTGCTTACGGCAATGTATATGTGGCCCAGATTGCGCTGGGAGCAAACCCGGAGCAGGCTATTATTGCAATGCGAGAAGCAGAGGCATACGAGGGGCCATCTCTTATTTTGGCGTATTCGCAGTGTATTGCGCATGGCATAGATATGCGTACGGGTATGAAGCAGCAGGCGCGAGCCGTAGCCTCGGGGTATTGGCCGTTGTTCCGGTTTGATCCTACCATGCGCAAAAGTGGGCTTAATCCGTTCCGGCTTGATTCAACGCGCCCACGTATTTCGCTGGAGGACTATGCGTATCGGGAACTGCGTTACAAAACGCTCACCCGTACACATCCAGAAAGTGCCGCGCATCTGTTGCATCAGGCGCAGGCGGCAGCCAACGAGCGCTACCGGATTTACGAAGATATGGCCGCCCGTGATGGCAGCCGCTTCCTCCCACATTGGGAAGATGTGAACTGAGGCGAGACGGGAGCATTATGGCAATGGATATTCGTACAAACTATCTTGGGCTGGAATTGGCTCACCCCGTCGTGGCTTCGGCATCTCCTTTAACGGCAGATCTTGAGGGTATTTTGCGTGTGGCAGATGCCGGTGCTTCTGCCATTGTTATGGCTTCTGTGTTTGAAGAAGATATTCAGGCACAGGAACTGGCAGAAGCCGCTTTGTGGGAAACGGGAGAAAATTCTCACCCAGAAGCTGCAGGATATTTTCCTGTCATGCATCATGCGTCTCCGCTGGATGGAAGGTTGGCAGTGTTGCGTAGTGCAGCAGAAAAGGCTGGTGTGCCTATTATCGCCAGCCTGAATGGCTGCACACCGGCAGGGTGGCTGCGTTTTGCCAAAGATATGGAGCAGGCAGGTGCGGCGGCCATAGAACTGAACTTCTGGCATGTACCAACCAATCCGGATGAAACAGGCGCACAGGTAGAAGAGCGCTGCATACAGGTGCTGCGTGATGTACGCGCACAGGTTAAGGTGCCGGTAAGCGTTAAGCTTTCGCCCTTTTTCAGCTCACCCGGCAATATGGTGAAGCGGTTATCAGAAAACGGAGCGGGTGGTATTGTTCTGTTCAACAGTTTTTACGAGCCCGGATTGCGCTCCTTAACGGATAGCGCAGAAGTGGATTTTGTTCCTAGCTCTGCTTACGAGTTACGGTTACCGCTTATGTGGGCGGCGCTGCTTTCAGAACGTTGTCAGGCTGATCTGGCAATTTCTGGAGGTGTCCATTCCGGCATGGATGTTGCTAAATGCCTATTGGCTGGAGCGGATGTCGCCATGGTGACATCAGTGCTGTTGCAGCAGGGGGGGCGCTATATTTCAACCCTTCTGGATGAACTGCGTGCATGGATGTCTATGCAGAATTTGGAGACTGTAAAGGAATTTAAGGGGCATATGGCAGCCAGAGGTACAGCGGTCCAAGCTGAAGACTTCCTGCGTACGCAGTATAGGCATATTTTATCTGCACATATCACTGATATTACCGAGTAATTATAAAGATGAATGATATGAACAATATTCTTTCTAGCAAGACGCAGATTTCACAATATACGCATGATACTGCGGAAATGCCGGGGAGTTCAGTGCCAACCAGCCATCAGGCGTTTGAGCAACTGGTCTCACGCGCTGTTCAATTGCCCGGGCAGGTGCCTGTCGGTATTGTCTGGCCGTGTGAACAACACGCCCTTGAAGGTGCCATGGATGCGGCGCAACGGGGTATTATTGAGCCTGTTTTGATAGGTGATAAGGGCACAATCACATCTGTGGCACAGGCAAGCGACATTGCATTGGATAAAGCTGTTTTTATTGATGCCGCAACACCAGCAGAAGCCGCCCAGAAAGCAACGGCTTTGGCAAAGCAGGGGCGTGTAAAGGCGTTGATGAAAGGCAGCTTGCATACCGATATCTTTATGCATGCAATTGTTGAAGCAGATAGCGGTTTGCGCACCAATCGGCGCATTAGCCATGTTTTTTTGTTGGCTGTGCCTGGATATGAGGACTTGCTGTTTGTAACAGATGCCGCCATTAATATTTTTCCGGATCTGGATGTCAAACGTGATATTGTTCAAAACGCGATAGACCTACACAACGGGTTAGGTTTGGGCGCCCCACGCGTTGCTATTCTTTCTGCTGTAGAAACAGTTAATTCCAAAATACCCGGAACAGTTGATGCTGCATGTTTATGCAAGATGGCAGAGCGCGGGCAGATACAAGGGGGCATACTGGATGGCCCCTTGGCCATGGATAACGCCGTAAGTATTGAAGCCGCAAAAATAAAGAACATTGTTTCACCCGTAGCTGGGCGTGCGCAAATTCTGGTGGCTCCAGATTTGGAATCCGGCAATATGCTGGCAAAAAATATGATTTTTATGTCTGACGCAGATTCCGCAGGCATTGTTCTGGGGGCAGCCGTGCCCGTATTACTTACCAGCCGGGCAAACAGTGTGCAGGCGCGTTTGGCTTCCATAGCCATTGGGGCGCTTTATGTCCATCATCTTGCCGGTGGGCAGAGCTGAAAACAGCCTCATAACAAGGAAGAGTATCCGTGCAGGATGTAGTTGTTGTTTTTAATAGCGGATCTTCAAGCCTGAAGCTGACGATTTACGCTTTCTCAGGCACGGTAGATCCGCAGGTTCTGCTGCATGGAGAAATTGAGGAGTTTCCCGATCACTCTCAGTTTACGGCCAAAGATGCCGAGGGAAAGCGTCTTGTACAGGAAAAATGGTCGGAAACGGGGTTGCATATTTTTAGCCATCTTTTCCATTGGTTTGAGCAGTATTCTGGCCAAGGGCGTGTGCTGGCTGTAGGGCACCGGATTGTGCATGGTGGGGCAAAATTTCTGCAACCTGTTAAAATTACGCTGGATACGCTCAAGCAGTTGGATAAACTTACGCCGTTTGACCCGTTGCATCAGGCCGCTACGTTGGCTCCCGCAAAAGCTATTTTTGAAAAGCGTCCTGATATTTTACAGGTGGCGTGTTTTGATACCACTTTTCATCAAACCATTCCGGAAATGGCGCGCTTGCTGCCACTTCCGCGCCGTTATGCAGAGCACGGCATACGCCGTTACGGGTTTCATGGTATTTCATACAGTTATATTGCAGCCCGCTTGGCAGAAACTAATCCTGCGTTAGCGCAGGGGCGCACCATTATTGCGCATTTGGGAAGCGGCGCTAGCCTATGTGCATTGCACCATGGTAAAAGCATGGAAACAACCATGGGGTTTTCCGCGCTTGATGGACTGATGATGGGTACGCGTTGCGGTGCTATAGATCCGGGTGCCCTGCTTTACATGGTGCAGTCTGAAAAAGCAGATTGGAAAACGCTGGTCACCACACTTTATCATCAATCAGGGTTGTTGGGTGTTTCGGGTGTATCGTCCGATATGCGTATTTTGCGCGCAACATTGGCGCAAAGTCAGGATACCTTACAGCGTAAGAATATTTCAGAAGCGCTCGGGTTATTTGTTTACAGGATTGTGCAGGAAATTGGTGCATTAACCGCCGTCATGGGTGGTTTGGATGGCATTGTGTTCACAGCAGGTATTGGTGAACATGATCAGAACCTTCGTGCAGATGTCTGTCAGGCTCTGGCATGGATGGGGGTGCAGATTGATGAAGCCGCCAATGCAGCTCATGCGCCGGTTATCAGCAAAATAGGTAGTAAAATAAAAATCTGTGTCATACCTACAAATGAAGAACTGCAAATCTACCGCAGCGTTCTTCCTTTTCTTGATTCAGGAAAATAAATTTAAATATATTCCTGATTTCAAGAAATAAATTTCCGTGGATATTTTGATAATATTTCTGCATTCTATTTCCTAATAAAGGATTGGGAAAGGTACTTGTATGCCCCGTTGGGTATGGTTGGCCGGAAGTGTTCTGGCTGTTTCCGCTGTGGCCGCTGGCGTGCTGGTTGCTGGCCTTCCACACTATAATCTGGCGCATATTGCCTCAGATAGAATAAGTGCGTCACTTGGCCGCAAAACCCAGATTGAGGCATTGCATGTGCGCTTTGGCTGGTGGGTTACACTAGATCTGGATAATCTGCATCTGGCCAACATTCCCCACGGTAGTCGTGCAGATATGATAAGCTTGAAGCATCTGCACGCTCAAATCCTGCTCAGTTCCTTATTTAACGGGCAGATGCAGGCGCGAGACGTGAAAATTGATGGGTTTTCAGGTTTGTTCGAGCGTACGCCTGAACGTGAACCGAACTGGCGCTTTGGCAAAAAGGCATCTTCTGCTCCATCCAAGCCAAAAGAACCTAGCGGTAAAATATGGTTTCCGGGGCTGCGTGATGCAGCCATTACGGATAGTGAGGTTATCTACCGCTCAGCGCATGGCCATAGTTACATAACAGGCCTTAAAGCGGTAGCTTTGCATTCAACAAGCGATAGCACACCATTAGTGATGGACGTGAACGGTGCGTATAATGGCACGCCCGTAACATTGCAGGCCAACATGCAGCCGATAGATGTTTTGCGCCAAGCGGGTAAGCCTTATGGAACAGATATTCATGCGGCATCGGGTGATTTATCTCTGCATCTGAACGGCAGCATGACAGATTTATTTGATTTTGATGGCATTGATGCAAAGCTGGATTTGCAGACAGCAACATCCCGCCCAATCATGGCTTTTGCAGGTGAGGCTGATAGCAAGATTACGCAACCTATTACGCTATCGGGACACTTCACGCATAAAGGGGATGTGTGGCACTTAGACCATACAACTGGTTCGCTTAAAGAAAGTCCCATCAGAAGTGCGGATGTAACATTTACAGAAGGTGCCTCAGGGCAGCCAGATAAGGTTGCTGGTTCCATGGCGTTTTCGCGCCTAAGCCTGAATGCTCTTTTGGGGAACTCTTCCGAAAAAAACAAAACATCTGCGAGCGGTATTGATGTGCCGTTACAGGTGCCTTTGCATCCTGATCCGCTTATCAATGTTACACTTGCGGCAGATACGGTGTTGTATAATGCGCTTGTTTTTAACCAAGCCCAAATCAGTTTAAGCCAAATGCCAGGCCGAGTGGATGTAAGTTCCATGAAGATGAATTGGCTTGGAGCGAGTATTCAGGCTTCAGGCCATTTGTTAGCCGGTCAGAAAGGCACGCGTGTGCAGGCTACAGTTAATGTAGATAATGGGGATATTGATCAGTTCCGTAAGCAGGCGGGGTTTTCGCCATTTCCGGTGGGGGGGAAGTTGAATATTCGCGTGCTCACGCATGCAGATAATATCCAAACTTTAAATGAAGCCTCGCGCCTAGCCAATGTAACGGCCGCTGTGGGCATGAATACAGGTACCATTTCGCGCGAAGTGATGGATATTGCCACAACGGATGTTGGGGCTCTCTTTCGCCAAAGTAAAGGTAAAGCGAATGTATCGTGCTTGTTGGGGGCGCTGGAAATGCACCAAGGCAAAGGTGTTGTGCAGCCATTACGCATAAAATCAGATGCAGGTAGTATTGTGGGAAAAGCCGAGTTTGATTTGAATAAAAAAGCATTTGAACTGGTTTTTGCCAGCAATGGTGCCAAAGGCATGCTGGCTATGGAAATTCCCGTTATGGTAAGCGGCTCTTTTAGCAGCCCACATGTAGGGCTGGCTAAGAGCCCTTTTGGAAATTCACGGATGAGCGTTTCGGCGTAGCATGAGGCTTCCCATGGCGATGTGGATCATGGCCTCTGCGACGTCGATCCGCTGTTCGTAGTCCTTCACAAGGCGACGCCAGCGGATCATCCAACCGAAGGTCCGTTCCACAACCCACCGACGCGGCAGGATTTCAAACCCTTTTGCTGTCTCTGACCGCCGGATGATCTCGACTGTGAAGTCGAGAAAAGTGGCCTTATCCATCAACTGGAGGCGGTCATAGGCTCCATCGGCAAACAGGTGGAGGGTTCTAAAAACCCCCTGGTTTTGAGGTCTTCTGTATGATTCTATTTCTTCTGCGTTGATTGAGGGAATGGCGATATGAAGCAGTCTGGTTTCTTTGATGTTGAAGAGCGTCTTGCCCGGCTGAGTGGGCTTGGCGATCAGCTCGAAGCGTTTTCCCGGACTGTGGATTTTGAAGCGTTCCGTCCTGATCTGGACAAGGCCCTGGCGTATTCCGATGGAAGCAAGGGCGGACGACCGCCATTTGATCCTGTGCTGATGTTCAAGATCCTGGTGATCCAGACGCTCAACAATTTGTCTGATGAGCGGACGGAATATCTGATCAACGATCGCCTCTCCTTTATGCGTTTCCTTGGGCTGGGACTTTCAGATCGGGTGCCGGATGCCAAAACGGTCTGGCTGTATCAAAAGCGTCTGACCCAGGCGGGTGCGATCGATGGGCTGTTCATCCGCTTTGATGCGACCCTGCGTAACGCCGGGTATTTGCCGATGTCAGGCCAGATCCTGGATGCCACGCTGGTAGCGGCTCCGAAGCAGCGGAACACCAATGCAGAGAAAGCGGATCTGCGAGCAGGCCGTATTCCTGAAGACTGGCAGGACAAACCCGCAAAGCTGTCGCACAAGGATCGTCATGCGCGCTGGACACTGAAGTTCACGAAGGCGAAGCGGCAGGATGATGGAACCATGCCATCCAGCGATCTCGCCATCCCGTTCTTTGGCTATAAATCGCATGTTTCCATCGATCGGAAATACCGGTTCATCCGCAAATGGAAAATAACGCATGCCGCTGCCAGTGATGGCGCGCGATTGAGAGAGGGGCTTCTGGATAAAACCAATACGGCCTCAAGTGTCTGGGCCGACACGGCCTATCGCTCAAAAGACAACGAAGACTTCATGGAAAAGCAGGGCTTTGTCTCCAAGGTTCATCGCAAAAAGCCGCATCTCAAGCCTATGCCCCGGCATATCCAGAAATCAAATGCTGGAAAGTCGGTCATCCGCTCGCGTGTCGACGCGGAAATCTCACGGAAGGGTTGTACATCGGGTTAGATTATGAAAAAGTCTATTTTGTGTAAAAGAATTTTTCATAAGCTATAAGAAAACCCGATGCAGACAGAGTGTAGCGCAGGCGTGTATGAGTTTCCAGCCTCCTGTGGACGGCGTGTTGTGGCCCGTTTTGACGGGGGTCGCATGAGTTCGGATGGGGGCGTCATTCTGGTGAAGCAGGCTGATGACATTCTGGGTCTCAGCCGCCGCTTTGCTGCCTGTTTTCGCGATAAGCGGCATCCTGCCTTTGTGGAATACCGGGTTGAAGACCTTGTCCGTCAGCGGATCATGGGCCTGGCACTGGGCTATGAAGATCTTAATGACCATGACGCTTTACGTCATGATCCTGTCATGGGTCTGGTATCGGGACGTCTGTCAGGAAGCCGGGCCAACTGTGCGGCACTGGCAGGAAAATCCACGCTGAACCGGTTGGAGCGCAGTGGGCAGCAGGCAGATCGTTACTGCCGCATCATTGCTGATCATGAGGCCCTGGCTACCCTGTTCGTGACGCTTTTCATGGACCAGCATGAGCGCGCACCCGCCCGGATCGTTCTGGATGTGGATGCCACCGATGACCGTATCCATGGCCATCAGGAAGGCCGGGCCTTTCATGGATATTACGGCCATAACTGCTATCTTCCCCTGTATGTCTTCTGCGGGGACCATCTCCTTAGCGCTACCCTGCGCACGGCAGACAGGGACCCGGGGAAGGAAGCACTGGCAGACATCCGCCGGATCGTGGAGCAGATCAGGAGCCGCTGGCCCCGGGTGCGTATCCTGGTGCGTGGGGACAGCGGTTTCGCCCGGGACAGTCTGATGACATGGTGCGAAGACAACCACGTTGACTTCCTGTTTGGGCTTGCAGGCAACACCCGCCTGTATGACCGGATTGCCTCTTTGTCCGCTGAGGTTCGTGACGAAGCCGCCACGACAGGCAGAGCTGCGCGCGGTTTCGCCTCCTTTGACTGGATCACAAAGGACAGCTGGACGCGCCGCAGGCGGGTCGTGGCCAAGGTCGAATGGCGCCATGGCAACCGCTATCATCGCTTTATTGTCACCACGCTACCGCAGGGAATGTCCGACCCCCGCCATCTCTACGAACAGATTTACTGCGCACGCGGGGATATGGAAAACCGCATCAAGGAATGCCAGATGGATCTGTTCTCAGACAGGACCTCGTCCCACACCATCCGGGCCAACCAGCTCCGGCTGTGGTTCTCGGCCGCAGCCTATGTCCTGCTGACCGCTCTGCAAAGACTGGCCCTTGGCCAGACCAGCCTGGAGACGGCGACCTGTGGCACCATACGCGCACGACTGCTCAAAATCGCGACACGTGTAACGCTCAGCGTCCGTCGGATTGTCCTGTCCATGCCGGACATGTTCCCCTGTCAGCATGAATTCGCCCTCGCTCATGCACGATTGCGAAGGCTCCGGCAGGCCATCTGAAGAAACAGACAGTGCACAGACCACATAGCTTCCACCAACACTGCCTTCTCAGGCCGTGACACCCTCACTGCGTTCAGAACCCGCCGCCAGAAGCAGAATATCGTCAATATTCCAGATCGGGCTCCTGTGGGATGACTGAATTCTACAAAATGACCCGAAATTGCCTCAAGTGTGAGAAATCCGCGTCGAGCATGTCTTTGCCGATCAGAAGTCACAGACGGGGCTGTTTGTCCGGACTGTCGGTATCAGTCGAGCCACCATGAGGATCGGGCTCGCCAATATCGTCTACAATATGCGCCGCCTCCTCTTCCTCGAAAGATTGAACGCGAGCGCATAGCCATCCAGCGAGAGACAACTCCCAATCTGCTCAAAACGCAGACTGGACGCCATCGCAAAAACCGTCAATCAAATCGCCAAAACCCAGAAATTACCGGCCAAGCACATCAATCAAGGGTTCTTCGATCCCTCCACCTGGAGGGTTCGAAAAAACCTATTTAAGGCTTTTTGTCTGCAACAATACCAATGGGTTATGATTTCATAATTGACCAAAAGGAGGGTTTTTAGAACCCTCCAGGTGCTTCACCCAAGGCCAGCGTTTGCGAATGGCATCAAGGATCATCTGTCCTCCTGCACTGTCCGAAATATCGGCTGTTGTCAGCTGGACCAGGAGAAGGCGGCCATCCGTATCAACTGCGATGTGACGTTTCCGACCGACGATCTTCTTGCCTGCGTCATAACCACGTGTCTTTGCGTGGGGTGCCTTGATACTCTGGCTATCAATGACACCACCCGATGGACTGGTTTCGCGTCCTGTCGCTTCACGATCGAGCATCAGACAGACATCATGAATGGTCTGGAACAGGAAACGGCGCATCAGCCTGCGGAACCACCAGTAAACCGTTTGACATGGGCCAAAATGAACCGGAAGCATCTCCCAACCGCAGCCTGAGCGCACGAGATAGCGCAGAGCATTGATGATCTCACGGAAATCGGTTGTCCGTTTCCGACCACGCCGGTTCGCAGGGGGCATCAGAGGCGCTATGCGCTCCCATTCCTCATCTGTCAGATCAGACGGATAGCGTTTCGTCTTGCGTGTAATTCCGGCCATGCGGCCTCGTTGTGCTGGCGTCCACATCCTGCCTTTGAATCACGCTCAAAACCTCTTGAAAACCTATCATAGCGAATTTCCAAAAGGGCTCTAAATGGTCTAGCCGCGGGCGAGAATTTTTGAAAGAAGCAGATATGGCGGCCTTTTTACCCCCTGAACTAAAAAGCTTTACGGCGGGTTCAGCCTGTGGCCGTGGGATGAATGCAAAATAATGATACCAAAAACATCTACTTCTGAACAAAAACCAGAATTGACTACAGGAACCCGGCCTGTGCTGGTTGCTCTGCTTGCCTGCACACTTGTGCTGGGGGCAGTGTGGATTTTAGAGCCTTTTATTCCCGCTCTTATTTGGGCAGGCACCATTGCCGTAACCATGTGGCCATTGCTGCTGCGTTTGCAGGCTTGGTTACATGGTAGCCGTAAAATGGCTATTTCCTGCACACTTTTGGTCGCTCTGGCCTTGTTTGTGCTGCCATTCTGGATGGCTGTTTCTACAGTGGTAAAGCATGCAGATGCGTTCAGCCGAATTGTTCCTTATATCAAGTCTTTAAAGTTACCTGATCTACCAGACAAACTGCTCCATCTACCTTTGGTAGGTGAATATTTGGGTAAATGGTGGCAGCATCTGCAAAACATGAAGCCAATGGATATTGTGCAGCAGGCTGTGCCGCAGCCAGATCAGATCATGCATTATCTTATGTCTTATGCGGGCAGCATTGGTATGCTTGCAGTGCAGTTTTTGCTGACTTTGATTATACTGGCGGCATTTCTGGCAAAGGCTGAATATCTTATCTCGACGCGGATTTCTTCTGTGATGGGGTGGACGGCTCCCAACGGCATCGCGATGTGCCAAGGTGAAGTCGTTGCAGAATTCACAGAGGAGGCCACCCATGGAACAAATTATCCGTATTGGCATGGACACGTCAAAAAGTGTTTTCCAATTGCACGGTGTAAACGCGAAGGAGCAGCCTGTTTTGCGCAGGAAGCTATCCCGCCGGGAGATGGTAAAGTTTTTTGAGAAACTGCCCCCGATTGAAATCGCGATTGAGGCCTGTGGCGCCTCCCATTACTGGGGGCGGGTGCTCTCGTGTCTGGGACACACAGTGAAGCTGATCGCGCCGCAGCTCGTGAAGCCTTATGTCAAGCGCGGGAAAAACGATGCCGCCGACGCGGAAGCCCTCTGTGAAGCGATGAGTCGGCCTACAATGCGGTTCGTCCCGCTCAAGAGCGAGGAAGAGCAGGCAGCGTTGATGCTGATTGGAATGCGGGCACGACTTATCCGGAACCGCACACAGCTCGCCAATACGATCCGGGGATATGCTGCCGAGTTTGGGATCACGGCGCCCAAAGGCATGTGCCGGATTGAGGCACTCCTTGATCGGATCGCTGCGGACGAAAGCCTGCCCACATTGACGCGCGAGTTGTTTGCCCTTCACGCAAAGGAATATGCTGAATTGCAAGGTGAAATCGAACAGCTTGAGGGCAAGGTGATGGCATGGCACCGCGCCAACGAATGCAGTCAGCGTCTTGCGAAAATTCCGGGCGTTGGCCCGATCGGCGCAGCGCTGCTGATGATGAAAACGCCTGATCCGCATCTGTTCAAATCGGGTCGAGCCTTTGCGGCCTGGATCGGATTGACGCCCAGGGATCACTCAACCGATGGAAAAACAAGGCTTGGCAGAATCACACGCGCTGGCGATGAGGTCTTGCGAAGCACGCTGGTGGTTGGCGCGACCGCAGTCGTGTCGCATGCCCGGCGGACCAATGGGAAGAATGCCTCATCTTGGTTACGTGAATTGCTGGAGCGCAAAAAACCGAAACTCGCAGCGGTGGCCCTTGCCAATAAGATTGCGCGGATTGCCTGGAAACTGATGGTCAGCGGCGAACACTATAAGCGCCTTCTGCAGCAACCCGGCGCAGCTGCTGTTTGAGCTTAGCCTGGCACGATGCGCTGACATTTGACGCTCTCGTGCCGAGCTGAGGTCGTGGCTTGCAAGTAATAGAGCAGATGGTGTGATCGATCGATCCATGGCGTGAGAAAACCCGTGGCAACCAGTGGTCATCAAAGACCGCTTCTGTGTTTGGGGCTCACGCTGCGGAAGCCATCTTGGCCAGCGACCCTATGGCCGCATCAACAGGCCGGACATATGGAAGCAAAGATCCGATCATTTTCTTGCCTAGCCCCTTGCAAGGGGGAGCCGTCCACATATGGTTGCCGTCCGTTATGCAAGAGTTTTCTGACCCATATTGACGTGTGATCGTGTGCGGTCTTCTGTAAGGCCTGTTGATGTGGCCTTTCAGAAGCCACTGGCCAGTATGGTGATCAGCGGATCAGATCCAAATCTCACAGGCGTGCTTTAAAGCACAGAGAAATCCACTGGTTTTTCCGATCCGGATCAGACGATCATGCGCCCATTCAGGTCATCGCCCTCTCACACCCCTACCGGTTCCATCCGCGGGAGCCGAGCCATCGCTCAGGCTGCCACGGACAGGGCCGGATCCCGATAATCCTCCTGTTTTGTTGCCATGGCCCAGATGGCTCGTGCCATCCTGTTGGCCAGCGCAATGGCTACCAGCATACGGGGCTTGCGGGCCAGCATCCGTGCCAGCCAGCTTCCCGGTGCAGGGGCCTTACGGCTGGCCCAGTTCACCTGGGTCATGGCGCCCATGATGAGAAGCCTGCGGATATCAGCCTGCCCGGCTTTTGATATCTTCCCCAGCCTTTCCTTTCCGCCAGATGAGAACTGACGGGGCACCAGCCCCAGCCACGCAGCAAAGTCGCGCCCGCGCCGGAAGCTCTGCAGGTCAGGCGCAAAAGCTTCAATCGCAAGAGCGGTCAGAGGACCCACTCCAGGCATGCTCTGCAATCTGCAGGTGTTTTCACTTTCCTGGGCAAGCATCCTGATCTTCTTTGTTCTGACATCAATCCGCACACTCTGCTCCGAAATCTGTCGCAGCGGATCAAGGCATTCCTGCTTCACAGCCTCTGGCAGAACCGCCTCATCCAGCATGGCTTCAATGTGTCTGATATGCGCAATCCCCTGTGGCACGACGAGACCGAATTCATACAGAACGGCACGCAGGGCATTCACCAGTTCCGTGCGCTGGTGCACCAGACGCTGCCGGGCCCGGAAAAGAACGCCACGCGCCTGCTGCGCTTCAGTGCGTGGTTCGACAAAGCGCATTTCCGGCTGACGGGCCGCAATGACAATCGCTTCCGCATCAGCAGCATCGTTCTTCTGGCGCTTCACGAAAGGCTTCACATACTGCGGAGCGATCAGTCTGACTTCGTGACCAGCTCCTGCCAGTTCGCGAGCCCAGTAATGCGCGCTCCCGCACGCTTCAAGAACGACCAGAGCAGGCGACTGCGTGGCCATGAACTGCATAAACTGCTGACGACGCAGCTTTTTGCGAAACATCACCTCGCCCGCACGCGAAGCTCCATGAACCTGGAAAATGTTCTTTGCCAGATCAACGCCTATCACTGTATCCTTCATCTGCCGTCCTTTCGCGCAGTCGTTTCTTCCAACGACCATTCTGGCACATTGCGATGCCGTGCGGGGAGGACGGCAACCACCCCATCTCACACTTGAGGCAATTTCGGGTCATTTTGTAGAGTTCAGTCATCCCACAGGAGCCCGATCTGGAATATTGACGATATTCTGCTTCTGGCGGCGGGTTCTGAACGCAGTGAGGGTGTCACGGCCTGAGAAGGCAGTGTTGGTGGAAGCTATGTGGTCTGTGCACTGTCTGTTTCTTCAGATGGCCTGCCGGAGCCTTCGCAATCGTGCATGAGCGAGGGCGAATTCATGCTGACAGGGGAACATGTCCGGCATGGACAGGACAATCCGACGGACGCTGAGCGTTACACGTGTCGCGATTTTGAGCAGTCGTGCGCGTATGGTGCCACAGGTCGCCGTCTCCAGGCTGGTCTGGCCAAGGGCCAGTCTTTGCAGAGCGGTCAGCAGGACATAGGCTGCGGCCGAGAACCACAGCCGGAGCTGGTTGGCCCGGATGGTGTGGGACGAGGTCCTGTCTGAGAACAGATCCATCTGGCATTCCTTGATGCGGTTTTCCATATCCCCGCGTGCGCAGTAAATCTGTTCGTAGAGATGGCGGGGGTCGGACATTCCCTGCGGTAGCGTGGTGACAATAAAGCGATGATAGCGGTTGCCGTGGCGCCATTCGGCCTTGGCCACCACCCGCCTGCGGCGCGTCCAGCTGTCCTTTGTGATCCAAGTCAAAGGAGGCGAAACCGCGCGCAGCTCTGCCTGTCGTGGCGGCTTCGTCACGAACCTCAGCGGACAAAGAGGCAATCCGGTCATACAGGCGGGTGTTGCCTGCAAGCCCGAACAGGAAGTCAACGTGGTTGTCTTCGCACCATGTCATCAGACTGTCCCGGGCGAAACCGCTGTCCCCACGCACCAGGATACGCACCCGGGGCCAGCGGCTCCTGATCTGCTCCACGATCCGGCGGATGTCTGCCAGTGCTTCCTTCCCCGGGTCCCTGTCTGCCGTGCGCAGGGTAGCGCTGAGGAGATGGTCCCCGCAGAAGACATACAGGGGAAGATAGCAGTTATGGCCGTAATATCCATGAAAGGCGCGGCCTTCCTGATGGCCATGGATACGGTCATCGGTGGCATCCACATCCAGAACGATCCGGGCGGGTGCGCGCTCATGCTGGTCCATGAAAAGCGTCACGAACAGGGTAGCCAGGGCCTCATGATCAGCAATGATGCGGCAGTAACGATCTGCCTGCTGCCCACTGCGCTCTAGCCGGTTCAGCGTGGATTTTCCTGCCAGTGCCGCACAGTTGGCCCGGCTTCCTGACAGACGTCCCGATACCAGACCCATGACAGGATCATGACGTAAAGCGTCATGGTCATTAAGGTCTTCATAGCCCAGTGCCAGGCCCATGATCCGCTGACGGACAAGGTCTTCAACCCGGTATTCCACAAAGGCAGGATGCCGCTCATCGCGAAAACATGCAGCAAAACGGCGACTGAACCCCAGACTATCATCGACCTGCTTTACCAGGATGACACCGCCATCCGAACTCATGCGACCCCCGTCAAAACGGGCTACAACACGCCGTCCACAGGAGGCTGGAAACTCATACGCGCCTGCGCTACACTCTGTCTGCATCGGGTTTTCTTATAGCTTACGAAAATTTCTTTTACACAAAATAGACTTTTTCATAATCTAACCCGATGTACAACCCTTCCGTGAGATTTCCGCGTCGACATCAGAACGGTTGGTAGAGACACTATCAGGCAGGCGAGGGCAGGAGATGCTGGAGCTGGCTGTGCGTACTATCAGGGGGGTGGCATTGGGGGTCACTCTTACCGCCATTGTTGAAAGCCTGGTGGGGGGCGGTGGCATGTATCTTACTGGTGTGCCTTGGGCGAGTATTCTTACCGCCGTTACCTTTATGGCATGTCTGTTGCAAGCCGGGCCCGGTATTACCCTTTTCCCGGCTGTCATCTGGGTTTACTTTGATAAGGGAATGGTGCCAGCAATTGTGCTGCTTGCTATCACTTTTTTAACCATTTTTCTGGATAACATGTTGCGGCCCTACCTGATCCGCAAACAGGCAGACGTTCCGTTGGTTCTTATCATGATGGGCGTTATTGGCGGCTTGGCTGCCTTGGGTTTGGCCGGTATTTTTGTTGGGCCAATGATCCTTTCTATTACCTATACATTGATCAAACAGTGGATGGAAAGTAATCAGGAATCCTGATTTGATGTGTAATAACAAATTATGCCCCCAATATCTTGATATAAATGCAAGATATTGGGGTGTGTTCTAGAATTACTTATTTGGTTTTGTGGTAAATACACAAGCAGCCAGAATAATCATAACAACCTGCAAGATACCGCTTTGCACGGCATCTTTTTTATCCTGATGCTGAATAGCCTTACGGCTGCGTACACCGGCAATGCCGTGGCTGGCAATAAGGCTAAGAGCCCTTTTGGAAATTCGCTATGATAGGTTTTCAAGAGGTTTTGAGCGTGATTCAAAGGCAGGATGTGGACGCCAGCACAACGAGGCCGCATGGCCGGAATTACACGCAAGACGAAACGCTATCCGTCTGATCTGACAGATGAGGAATGGGAGCGCATAGCGCCTCTGATGCCCCCTGCGAACCGGCGTGGTCGGAAACGGACAACCGATTTCCGTGAGATCATCAATGCTCTGCGCTATCTCGTGCGCTCAGGCTGCGGTTGGGAGATGCTTCCGGTTCATTTTGGCCCATGTCAAACGGTTTACTGGTGGTTCCGCAGGCTGATGCGCCGTTTCCTGTTCCAGACCATTCATGATGTCTGTCTGATGCTCGATCGTGAAGCGACAGGACGCGAAACCAGTCCATCGGGTGGTGTCATTGATAGCCAGAGTATCAAGGCACCCCACGCAAAGACACGTGGTTATGACGCAGGCAAGAAGATCGTCGGTCGGAAACGTCACATCGCAGTTGATACGGATGGCCGCCTTCTCCTGGTCCAGCTGACAACAGCCGATATTTCGGACAGTGCAGGAGGACAGATGATCCTTGATGCCATTCGTAAACGCTGGCCTTGGGTGAAGCACCTGTTTGTCGATGGAGCCTATGACCGCCTCCAGTTGATGGATAAGGCCACTTTTCTCGACTTCACAGTCGAGATCATCCGGCGGTCAGAGACAGCAAAAGGGTTTGAAATCCTGCCGCGTCGGTGGGTTGTGGAACGGACCTTCGGTTGGATGATCCGCTGGCGTCGCCTTGTGAAGGACTACGAACAGCGGATCGACGTCGCAGAGGCCATGATCCACATCGCCATGGGAAGCCTCATGCTACGCCGAAACGCTCATCCGTGAATTTCCAAAAGGGCTCTAACACTACAGTTGCATTTTATGTTGAGTTCTGAATCTATGGGTAACCATGATTCAGGATATGATGAGTGGCGGTGCGTCTGTTGAAGAGACGCTAGAATTATGGGGGCGCTCGCTTCGGTCCGCCAAGGATCGGATGGCGCCGCTGTTCACGCAAAAACGTGTCGTAGATTCAGCCTGTGCTTTTCTTGATATTTTGATTGGCAATGAACCACGCAAGACGGGATGGATGCGAGCGGAAGCCGCAGGAGATCCTGGTCCATGGGGGCAGCAGGCGCTTCTGGGGCGCGGGCACTGGGATGCCGATGCCCTTCGTGATGTCGTTAGGGATTATGTGATCGAGCATCTGGGCACTGAAGAGGGCGTGCTGGTCATCGATGAGACCGGTTTTCTGAAGAAGGGTCAGGCGTCCTGCGGTGTGGGGCGGCAGTATACGGGATCTGCCGGCAAGATCACGAACTGCCAGATTGGTGTATTTGCCACCTATGTATCGGCGCGGGGCCATGCCTTTGTGGACCGCGCCCTGTATCTCCCGAAAGACTGGACATCGAACCGTGAGCGCCTGAAGCAGGCCCACGTTCCCGATGACGTGGTGTTTGCAACCAAACCGGCGTTAGCCTCGATGATGATTGAGCGGAGTATTGAGGCCGGTGTGCCCTTCCGCTGGGTTGCAGCAGACAGCGTGTATGGCGTCGGCGATGTGGAACGCACGCTTCGCCGGGCAGGAATTGGATATGTTCTTGGGGTCAAGGGCAATCACTGGTTCGGATCATGGGCAACGGAACCGCTGATTGCCGGAGAGGCGAAAGATATTGCAGCAGGACTGCCAGACCAGGCCTGGCGTCGTCTGTCAGCGGGGCACGGCACAAAAGGTGAGCGACTTTATGACTGGGCGTATCTTCCGCTTGCTGATCTGGATGCTGAAGAATTTGACAGCCCTATAGCCGGACCATGGACACGTGGCCTGTTGATCCGCCGAAACATCTCTGACGGGGACCTTGCCTATTTTACGACCTGGAGCCCGAAAGGGACAACCACGCAGGAACTCGTGAACGTTGAAGGGACGCGCTGGAGGATCGAAGAATGTTTCGAGACGGCCAAAAACGAATTTGGTCTTGATCATAACGAGACCCGCTCCTGGCATGGTTGGCATCGGCATGTCTCTCTGGTCATGCTGGCCTATGCCGTCATGGCAAGTGTCCGGTATCAGGCAAACTCATTGAAACCGAAAAAAACACAACGCAGAACACGATAATCGTCGTCCGCTGGTCCATTCAGGAAATCAGGCGCCTCGTCGTAAAACTTGCACAACGCAGACTACCCGTCCCTCACATCCTCAGATGGTCCGTCTTTCGACGAACGCATCAGGTCAGCGCTATCCGCGCTCACTCACGACACAAAATGCAACTGTAGTGCTAAGGCCTAACCAAGGGCGATATGTTTTGCCCCATCCATCCTTACGCAAAAGGCAAAAACCCAGAATGCCTACCAACCCGGCAGAACCCATTGTGGCCAAATGAACGGATTTTTCTTGGCCATCCAGTTCCTTGCTTTTGCTACACGCAGCCATGGCTGTCCATGCTGCTGTCAGGCCAATGGCGGTGGTTTTTAGAGTAGGGAATATACATTTTTTAATAAGGCTCACGGAAATGCATCCTTTTGGCATAATCTTGACACTAAAATTTGGGACTTTGATACGGCATTTGCAAGATTATCAAAGATACCCTGCCATGGCCTGAGAACAGGGCAGGCGGAAAGCGTTAAAAGGATTGTATGATTGCGCGGTGAAGGGCAGAGCAAGATATAGCTGTAAAAAATTATGTTGATAATGATTCTTAATAATGTATTTGTGCAATAAGTTCTACTTTAACTTTTCTGAAAGATAGCGCGGCTTTTCCACATGAGGTTCATGGCTTTATACAAACACATGCACGGGGAGAGTATGAGCAAATCTTTTCTGTCCGAACGCAACATCGGGGGGAAGCATGTTGCCTGAATACATGATGTGGATTGCAACAGGAGCCACTGTTTCTGGGTGCTGTATGCTTTATGCTACGTCTCGTAATCAATATATATTTACAGCCCCTGTTCGCTCAAAAGGTTTGTTCAGAATGATAGGGTGGGGGGAGCAGCTGCTATCTTTCTGCTGTCTTTGGCAGATCAAAAGTACAATAACTGCGTTATTCATGCAAATGCTGTTGATGATGCTTGTATGGCTTCTTTTTCCATTTACTGTTGCTTTGCTAAGGCAACGGTAAGCGTTATGCGTAAATATACTTACACAAGCCAGAACTGGTTTACCAAAGTTAGTGCCGCTGTTTTGCCGGGTAATATACTTACATTCGGCCTTGTGGGTATTATCGGCGTTCTCTCTCATGCAGATAGTGACCCAAGAACAGCATCTGCTCAGTTTTTAACGTGGCTTACGGTTTTGCTGTGGTGTATTATTTTACCAACCTGCTTTTTGTTTTCTAATGGCAAGCGAGCCTGGAATTATCTGTCTATTTCTGCCTTATGTGTTTGGGGCCTGTTTTTTATTTTAAAGGCCCTACAGGCATGAAAATACGCACAGATATTGTACAAATGTATCGGGATATCCATAGTTGGGTGGGTATTCTAGCGGGGGTATTTCTTTTTGTAGCCTTTTATGCTGGGGGCATCAGTGTTTTTGAAGTGCCGCTTCAAAACTGGCTTACAAAACCTGTGGCTTTGCCGGCACCTGTAACCGTACAGCAGGTGCCAGATCTGATGCAAAAAGCATTCGCAGCTTACCCGGAGGCACAGCAAGAATATACGGTTGTGCTTTCCCCTACAGTTTCTTTGCCGGCCAGGCTGATGTGGCCAGTAATACCAGGGCAAAGACATGCTGGACCTGTGGATATGATGGCCGCCTCGCTTGATGCAGAAGGGCATTTGGTCACGGTCAAACACAAACCATCTGAAGTGGCACATTTTATAGATGAGCTACATGAAAATGTGGGGCTACCCGTTTTTATGCCTTACAGCAGGTGGTTCATGGGTATTATTGCGCTGTTATATGCCGTTGCGCTGGTATCTGGTGTGATTGTATTTTTGCCTATGCTGGCAAAAAATCTCTTTGCCTTACGGCTTATCAAGGGAGCATGGAAGAAATGGCTGGATATTCATAATCTTCTTGGTGTCTTCAGCCTGCCTTTTCATGTGGTTATTGCTCTTTCATCTGTGCTTTTTGCTTATCATGGCGTGATCCATAATGTGCAAACCATGATGTTTTCGGCCCCGGCGGCTATTCATGATAGGCATTTACATACAAAAAATATGAACCATCAGCCTGTTGTGCATACTTCAACCATGTCTCTTGCTCCGGCAGAGATCTTACAGGCTTTGCAAAAACAGGCTCCGGGTTTTGTGCCAGATGTATTAAATTATGCCTCAACAGATAAAGCGAAACAGACTTTATACGTCATCGGGCATGATGAGCATTATATGATGCGTGGTCCGGCTGGCGGCCTTGCAGAGCTTGCCCCTGTTTCTGGAAAAATACTTTCTACAGAGTATATGCCTGGCCTCCAATCTGCACCTTTTAGTATTTTAACCACTTTTTTTGCACTGCATTTTGGAAGTTTTGGGGGAAATGTAGTTAAATTTGGATATTTAATACTCGGCTTTATAGGGGCTTTTCTTTTCTATTCAGGCAACAGATTATGGTTGATATCGCGGTATAGAAAAGAGCAGAAAAACGGAGCAACGGAACCCGGTACGGGCACAAAGTTTCTTACGTGCTTAACATACGGCAGTGTTTTTGGCTGTATTTCCGGTATTTCTGTTCTGATCAGCACAGCGCTTCTTACGCCTTATTTCAGAAGCTATTTAAGCGTTAGCCTTCTTTATTATGCTATTTTTTGTATCTGTCTTGGGGCCTCTTTTGTGGTGTCAGATACAGCGCGCATACGTGTACTGGGAATATGCGCAGCAATAACAACTCTTGCCATTCCCTTGATATATGTTTGCCAATATTTTGTATTTTAGGTTTGTTCATCTGCGGGTATATATAGTGATGTAATACTATATATACCCGCAGCATGTTTTTGTAGTTTTAGACTGTGCCGTAAACTGTAGTGGTTTAACGTGGGGCCAGAAAGCGGAAGAGTGGCCCGGTTAATACGGTGGAAACAACTGCCAGCACCATCAAAGATGCAAAGGCAAAGTCAGACAATATGCCCTGTTCATGCAGAATAGTGGCGGCAACAATTTCCATAAGCCCTTTGCATTGTAGCAACGCCCCAATGCCCAAGGCCTGTCTGGGTTTAAGCCCCGGAGCAGGTGGAAACACATAAACCGCGCCAATCTTGCTAAGAATGGAAATGCCAACTAACGCAAAAGAGGCAATAATAGAGGGCCATGTTAGGGCATCTCCATTTATGTGCAGGCCGCTGTGGCCAAAGAACATTGGGGCCAGCCAGATAAGGGCAAACGTTCCAACTTGTTCTATGGGAAGGCGTCTCACCCAACTGGGCGGCATGATTGCACCGGCAAAGTATGCGCCGATCAACTCATGCAATCCAAGCTGCTTGCTGGCCCATGATCCGGCAGCCAGATAAATCGGAACAGTCACCCAGATAACCCATGCAGGAGGATGACGGAAATGGCGAGAGGCCCAATTACCTGCCGCCGCCAGTCCGGCCAGTAATGCAATGGCCAGAAACTCCAGCCCAGTCCAACCATGGAGGGCAGTGGTGCCTCTATGAGCAAACTGTAAAACAGCAAGGCCAACCCATAAGGCAGCATCATCTACCACAGCCAGTTTAAGCGCTAACTGCCCCAACGGGCGCTGGGGGGCATCAAGTTCTCTCACAACACCAATCAGAACCGGTAGTGCGCTTACGGAAATGCACAAACCGATAGAAGCCGCAGCAATAAGAGGTGAGGCCAGAGGAGCTTGCCATCCGTGCAAAGGCAGAAAGCAGGTGTATGCCAAGAAGGATCCCACCAAGAACGGAATACCTAAAGCAACACCAGCGCCGGCTAACAGGCGGCCCAAGGAAGGGGAAGCAATAGCATGGGCAGATGTATCACCCTCTGGGTGCTGCCACATTTCCAAGCCAGCGGTAAACGCCAGCACCAATACGGCAACCCATCCAATGGTATCACCATAAGAAGAAGGAATGCCCATCTCTTTAATGGGGGCGTGCCATACAGCCAGCAGAATGCCAATAAGAATAGGCAATACAACAATAGGCAGTGCTTTATTCAGAAGGCGCCACAGCACCCAAGGAAGGAAAACAAAAATTGTGGCATCTGTGAAAAGCGATGTCATTGCTGTGTCGTTCCGTCCCTTATTGTTGAAGAATGATCCTTTGTAATCGAAAACTGGGATGGTATGCAAATTTTGCATATCAGTGGGTGGGGGTATGTTGCATGTGCACGGGTTTGCGATAAATCACAACAGCCCACATATGGGTAATATAACCAAGTAATATCATAAGTATAGATATTTCTAAATCATATAAATATTCCATATTTTTTAATAGTTGAAGATTTAAATAAATATTGAAAATATTTTCAAATACCTTAGTTGCATGCTGCCTACAAAAGCTACGCAACCAACGCGATAGGTTGGGTGAGGTTGCCTGCCGTCTTGGGTCGTGGGTGCAATATTTAAATGTCAGAAAGAGAAGAGAAGCTTTCAGCAGAGCGGATTGTGCCAAAAGCTGTGTTTATTTTGTGGCTAGAGGATTGCCATTTTGCGCACGGTATATTATTGCTAATTCGAAACGTACGTATTGGTTTTGCAATTATGGTGAAGGCATCATGCAGCTTGATACTTTTGGTGTTTGGCTGGAGGTAAGTGCAGATCAATACGTTTCGTGTTCGTCACTATTTCTGATGCGCAAGAGAAGTGATACATGCGACAGACCCTGACCGATCGAAGTGCCTTCAAATTTGTATTGCTATCATGTTGCGCTGCATTTTTGTGTGAAACAGGTACGCCAACAGCCCATGCACAAACATCTGCGCCTGCTCAGGTTCAGGTGGGAGACATAGCCAAAACCCTCAAGCCCGAAGAGGCAGAAAAGGGTGCGGGCACGCCAACAGATGGGGAAGAACCGCCCGCCACCTCTCTTTCTGAAGAGGAAGAGGCCATGAAGCCTAAGGCGGGCAATCTGTTCCATGTCAAACCCGGCCATACCCCCACATACTGGGAAGGGCTAGAGGGGCATGTCTCTATTGAAGCGGGGATTTCAGGCAACCCCTGGACACGCTCTGGCCGCAACTTTGCGCAGTATTATTCAGATCGCGCCAATACGGTCACGCTGAACCAGATCATTGGCTCTTTGTCTCACCCTGTCACATCGGTGGGCAGTGGGTATGGCATCGGCTTTGTGCTCGAAGCCATGTATGGTTCCGATGCACGGTTTGACCCCACAATCGGCATGGGTTCTGGCTCCTTGCACGGTCTGTATCAGTGGGCACCCACACAGGCGCATCTGGATGTGCATTTGCCGTGGATCTTCAAGCGCGGCATTGATGTGCAGATCGGCCAGATGTACGGCATTATGGGCGCGGAAGGCACGCCCGCTCTGGCACGACCATTCTATACCTACAACTACGCATCAGATTATATCGTGCCGTTTCAGACAGTGGGTATTCTGGCCACCATGCATCTGACACGCCACATGGACTGGATTTTGGGGGTAGATGCGGGCAACTCCACAACCTTTGGCGCTTCTGGCAACAACAACAAGCCCAAGGGCTATTTTGGTCTGGCATGGAACAAGCTGATGGATGGCAAGCTGGATGTGCATGCCATCGGGCACTTTGGGCCACAGGGCAACAATGGCCGCACCATTGTCTCTCCCACAGGGTGGGTGAGTGCGGGTATTGGCAAGCAGGCTAACAGCCTCATGCAGTATAATGCGGACGTTATGGCCACGTATCATATCAATGATAAGATGACCGTCTCCGTAGATGGCACCTATCTGCACGATGATTCCCTGCGCGATGATGCCTATGGGGTCACAACCTACTTTTCCTACGACATCCACCCCTGGCTGACATTCAATGCGCGAGGTGAAATCTTCCGTGACAACACGGGTGGGGTGATTACGGAATATTCCAGCTTCAACTCCCTCACGCAAGCACTCAGCAACCAGCCATTTCCCTATTACAACGCTCTGCCCACAACCTATGGCGAACTGACGCTGGGTGTCTCCTACCGGCCAGAGTTCGTGAACAAGAAGCTGGCTCTGGGTGGCTTTACCATCCGGCCTGAAATCCGGCTGGATAAATCCCTTAACGGCACGCATCCGTTCAACCAAGCCGGCACCGTGCAAAACCCAACCGTTAATAACGGCACAAACAACATGCTCTGGTTCAGTTGTGATGCAACATGGGCTTTCTAAGGTATTCTTGAAAACATAGAGGTGATAAGAATACGGGAGATATAAAAAACAAAATCTTCCGTTTTTCTGGGCTTCTATTTTGTGAAGCGAAAGAATGATGCATCTGCCTGAATATGTCGGGCAGATGCTATTCTGGCTTTAATAGAACAGTCTGTCTCACCAACTGTCTCACTCATGAGACAGTTTGCGATATTTTCTACAAACTCGCGTGAAAAACAGGACAAAAATGTGACGATATTGCGTCCTTTTGTGTTGTGCAGGGCCATTGGCCGCTGCGAGGGCATAGTGTTTTAAGGCTATGCTGCCGTAACGGCTCGTGAAACTGTAGAAAGAGCACGAGTATGCGAGAGAGTCAGGCGAGGTTATTCTCGCTCATAACCTCTATTCTGCTTGCCATTGTGGGGCTTTTCCTCTTCTTTGGCGGCGCGGAACTTCTGTTCCTTGGAGGTTCCTGGTTTTATATTATTGCTGGCGGTGTCATGCTGGGGGCCGCTATTAGCGGTTTTCGCAAGCCTACTCTGGCTATGCGGCTATATGCAGCTTTGCTGCTTGTGGCCACTATTTGGTCTTTATGTGAAGTTGGACTGAATATCTGGGGCCTGGAAGTTCGTCTGTTTACACTTATCGGGCTAGGTGCCTGGCTGCTGTTGCCGGGTGTTTGGCGCTCGGGCAATAGCTGGCTAACTGATAAGCGCGAAGTTCTAGGTTCCTTGGTGGTTTCTTGCCTTGTTGTTGTGGCAAGTTGCTTTGGCTCTTATTCCATTGATGGCACCGTACCCGCAGACCGTATGACGGCAAGCGGCCAGTCTGATGAAACATCAGCAGGAGTGCCAGATGGAGACTGGACAGCTTATGGTCGCACCGTTGGTGGGGATCGTTACACACCATTGGGGCAGATTACGGCGTCCAACATCTCGCACCTGAAGCGTGCGTGGGTGACCCGTACTGGGGATGTGCAACAGCAGGGTGAAGGCACTGTAGCAGGGCCAGACCAAGGGCATGAGTTCAACCTGGAACTTACGCCTATTAAGGTTGGTGATACACTTTACATGTGTACGCCCCATAGCTGGGTGATGGCGCTGGATGCTGCCACAGGTAAAGTGAAATGGAAGTTTGATCCGCACCCCGCAACGGCAGATTTGGACAAGAACGTCTATCTGGCTTGCCGTGGTGTTTCTTACTACCATATTCCCGATGAAATTCAGACAAGCTGCCGCAACCGCATTTATTCACCAGTTGCCGATGTGCGCATGGTGGCTGTGAATGCAGAAACCGGTAAACCCTGTGAAGATTTTGGTGATCACGGCTTTATCTCCCTCCGCCAGTATCTGGGCCATGTGCCGCATGGGTTCCATTTTGTAACCTCTCCCCCAATGGTGGCTAAAAACCGAGTGATTACTGGTGGGTGGATTTTTGATAACCAAGCCAACTTCGAGCCCTCCGGCGCTATCCGTGCGTTTGACGCTACAACAGGTGAAATTGCCTGGGCGTGGGATGCTGGGCATCAGCCAGAAACATGGAAACCCGGCCCGAATGATGAGCTAACGCGTGATACACCTAACGCTTGGGGTGTTTACACGGCAGATCTCAACCTTGGTCTTGTTTACATTCCTACAGGTAACTCTCCGCCAGATAACTGGGGCGGAAGCCGTCGTCCGTTTGACGATGCAACATCCTCTGCCACAATTGCTCTGGATATTGTAACGGGCGAACGCCGTTGGACCTACCAGACCGTGCATCACGATCTGTGGGATATGGATCTACCTTCCGGTCCATCTATGGTTGAACTTCCCGGCCCGAATGGCGAGCAAGTTCCCGCACTGGTGCAGAGCACCAAACGTGGCGAATTCTTCGTTCTGGACCGTCGCACTGGCACACCAGTTCCGGGTTATCCAGTTGAAGAAAAGCCAGTTCCTACAGCAGGCCATGCGCCGGATGACCGTGTATCTCCTACACAGCCTTATCCTGTTGGTATGCCTTCTCTCACACCGGCTAATCTTAAAGAATCCGATATGTGGGGGGCAACGCTGCTGGATCAGATGATTTGCCGTATCCAGTATCGTCAATCTGCTTACGAAGGGCAGTTCACACCACCGCATGTGGGTAAAACAACCATTGTTTATCCTGCATTCTACGGTGTTGTAGACTGGCAGGGTATTACCATTGACCCGCAGCGTAAGATCATGCTGGCCAATGCAAGCTATCTGCCTTTCCGTATCAAGCTGGAAAAACGTACGGGAATGGAGCAGGCTGGTGCGCTGCCAAAGTGGACCGGTAGTGGGGAAGAACCCTCTCCTAAAGGTGATGCCCTTTCTGTTTCTCCAGATTACGGTACACCCTATATTGCGCTTACCAACCCATGGCTGAACCCATTGCAGATCCCTTGTAAAGGGCCAGTCTGGGGCACGCTGACGGCAATTGATCTGGTTACGAAGAAGATTGTTTGGCAGCATCCTGTTGGCACAACCCGTGATACCGGCCCTTTCCGGACCCATAACAACCTGCCTTTGCCTACTGGTATGTATAATATTGGCGGCAACATTGTTACCAAAGGTGGCGTTGTGTTTATGGGTGCCACGGCAGATGACTATCTGCGGGCATTTGATCTGGCGAGCGGTAAGATTATCTGGCGTGATCGTCTGCCAGCAGGTGGTCAGGCTACACCAATGAGCTACGAAGCTGGGGGCAAACAGTATGTGCTGATTGCAGCCGGTGGCCACGGTGGCCTTGGCACCAGAAGCGGTGATTACATTATCGCTTACACACTTGATGGTGAGAAAGCTTCTCCCGCTCAGTAACGCGTTAACACATTGGGGTTCCAGTTTATCTGGAACCCCGCATTACGCGTTTATTTGATTGTTATTGTTGCTTATCGGAATATTCAGATGCGTTTGATAGACGGCGGGGAGCGTCTGCTTTCCCTCGTGCGTTTCGTCATGCCTACAGTGATTGTGTGTCACGTAGTTCCTGCGCGAGCTGCGGATATCACGTTGGGCATTATTGGTCCCCATGAATATGACCTACCTGTAGATTTTAAGCCGTTTAACGTGCTTGTGCAGTATGGCGATGGCAATGCCACAGGCCATAGTTACGGAAGTGGCGGGCAGCGTACGCCTGCCGGTGGCAGCCATACATGGTCGGGTATGACCAAATATGTGCATTTCCGTAGTTTTGAAGCCATTCCCCATGTTGGGTTTGCTTTTGAGCTGATCCAGACGGAAAGCTACAAACTGGCAGATGGCACAAATTATGGCGGGTTAGGGCCAACCATTGTTGGACCAGCAGCATGGTTTAAGCCCAATAAGCACAGTACTTTTGGTATACAGACCTTTATGCAAACGCCTTACGGCACAAGGGATGCAACATCCACCAATTATTGGTCAAATATATCCAGTTTAATATTTGACTATGAATGGAAGCATTTCAGTTTTGATGGTGATGCCGGCACGGTTGTTGGCTCTACAAAACATCAAAAAGACCAGCATAGTTATTCACCCGGCGTGGTGTTTTACACCAACCTGCGATTTAGCTGGAAAGCCACCAAGAAGTTTGAGCCATTTCTTGCGTTTGATTGGCAGAATGTAACTGGAACGCGTGATAACACGTTGCGCCAATATCTGGATAATTCCAACAGCCGCGAAATCGCTCTGGGTCCGGGGCTTATGTACAATATTAACCAGCATTTTTCGCTAACAGCCCGTTACTCGCACTCTCTTGAAGGACGAAATACACCGGAGACTAATGCTTATTACATAAAGTTCGTTTACCTTTGGCAGTAAGTTTTATTTTTGAATAACAAAAACTTTACTTACAAGGGATGGGTAAAAATAAAATACACAACATACCTATGAGAGTTATGTTTTTTATGTATAAGAGAAAGGCAACGTTAGGAAAGCCTTTAATATGTCCTTGTCGGATATGGTAGAGCCCCCGCGATGAACACACGGCCTTTGTCTCAAAATACTATTTCCAAAACAGAAAGTCAGGAAGAAACAGTACAGAAATCCTGGATACGTTGCGAGACATCCTACCAGCTTGATCCTTCCCAAAAATGGAAAGCCGATGTGCTGTGTGGTGCAGAATTTCGGCATGTCAGTAGCCGGTCCGCGTTGCTATTGCGCCAAGCTTCGGAAGAAATGCAGCACCTTTTTACTTTGGTGCAAGGTTTGGGGCTTATGGTGTTGCTGGCAGACCCCAACGCCATGATTTTGGCACGTTGTGCGGATGAAACACATCTTTCTGTTTGCCGCCGCCTTAACTTGCGTGAAGGAGCTATCTGGAGCGAAGAGATAGCAGGCACAAATGGTATTGGAACATGCGTAGAGGATAGGTGCCCGATTTTTCTAGGGCGTGGCGCGCATTGGCGTTTCTGTTTTTCCCTGTTGATTAGTTATGCTGTGCCGATATTTGATGCACAGGGACGCGTAGCTGGGGCTCTAAACCTTGCCTCGATGAACGGCAAAACAGAACAACCTATTGATAAACTGCTTATGGAAACGCTTGCGCAATCTGGTCGGCGTATTGAAGAACAACTTTTCCGTAACAGTTACGAAGGGCAAAAAATACTTACCTTAGGTTCGGTTAGGGGCTGCTCAGCACCTTTGGTTTCTATTAACGACCAAGGGGAAATTACAGGCGCAACACATGCTGCGCGTGAATGGATGGGCTGGACAGATAAAACCATCGCCCAGCATCCCAATCTGTTAACCGAGCTGGAAGAGGGTTCGGAAATAAGTTTTCAGAAGGCGGAAGAAAACGTTATTCGCTCCGCTTTGGCTGTTTCTCAGGGGAATGTTACGCAGGCCGCGCGTGGTTTGGGAATTAGCCGTGCAACGCTCTACCGCAAGATGAAGAGCTTTGGCATTAACTAAAAGTCTTACTGGAACGGGAAGTACCGGAAAGTTACGTAAACTGTGTTGCCCGATGTGGCCGGATCTACGCTATCGCCATGCCCATCATTCCCCTTAAAGGCGAACTTGCGTACAAAGGTATACTGTAAGCCTGCCATCATGCTTCCGTAACGGCCTTGTAAAAAGTGCCACCAACCGCCAGCAGTAAAGGAGGCAAGGGTGTGTGTTTGTGCACTACATACCCCAAACTCCACATCGCATCCGGCGAGATCCAGATCGTTTACGCCGTACCCATATTGCTTGCCATCTGCGCCAATATAGCGTTTGCGGCCAGAAGCTTCCACGCCCCCATAAGTGTAAAGCAGTACGGAAGAATTAGGGTGGCCCACCAAGCCGAGCGACCCCATGATTTCGGGAACAGGCGTAAGCTGCCCACGACCGTTGAATGTTGTATCTGGTATTTGGGTTGGCCCATAACGGCCAATACCATCACCGGCCAGAACATCACCTGTAAGGTGCAAACGGTTTGTGCCTAAGGGGGCTGTCATGCCTGCACCTACGCCACCACCAAAATGAGTGTGCTTTTTGGTAGTTGTCGCTCCTGGTTCTACTGCAAGGGAACGGAACCAGCGTGCAAGGCCGAACACTTCATAATGACCGAAGGATGTGTCTGCTGCCGCCTTCAAAATAATGTCTGGAACAGGGTTGTAAGAGTAATTTGTTGCTGCATTTAGCAGCATACCCCCGGTATTGGCATAGTAAACACGAGCACCCGCTGCTTGCCCCCGCGCAGCGGGAATGGTGCTGCCAGAACTGATAGCGGAAGAGAAGCCGACAGTGGCTTGAGGGTCTTCAATAGAAAGGCCCAACCAGTATTTCTGATTCCAGTCCTTGCCAATTCGGATTTGAGGCACGCGTGTAAAGACAATACCTGGCAACTGGTTGTTATCTGTAACTGCTGGTAGTTCTTCTTGGCGGGGAATAATGCCTTTGGCGTAGTTGGTGGCCAAGCTCCACGCTTGCCCCATAAGAATATGCAAACCCCAATCTTTTTGGGTGAATGTAAAGTAACCTTGCCGCAGGCGCGGCGTGTAGCCGTTAATCTGTACGCTGTTGGTTGTGCTGCCAGAACCCGCAAAATCACTTTCTACATAAGCCTGCAAGCGGGAGGATTTGCTGGGGTTGGCTTCCATCAAAATAGACAGGCGGCTGAGCTGGGCAGAAAGTCGTTCTTCAGACAGCCCATGGTTGGGGCTGTTGGCATAAGGAAAATTGCCCCAGCCCGTTGCGGGGCCACTGGTCATGTTCGAACTACGCCAGATATTAGACATATCTATAAAGCCCCCCCAGCTTTACAGATATGCCCCCAATACTGAAAATGGGCGGAAGTCTATCAACTTCTGTTTGTGTAATAGCAGTAGGGCTGGAGGATGAGAGATCGATTGAGGAATGGCTTTTTTCTTCCGTATCTGCGCCGGAAGCTGCGTCAGAGCCAGAGGCTCCGGGTAACCATTTAAAGCCAAGGCCGCCTTTGGCTGTGCCTCCGTGCGTATCGGAAGCTGTTTGAACAGGCGCTTCATCTGGTGAAAAGCGGATGGAAGGATCTTCTCTGTCTGCTTGGTTTGCGTAAGCTGTGGCAAGTTTATTGCCAGTATGCGCGGCTGAAAGTGTGTTGGTACTATGGGCAACATTACGCGTAGGAGCGGAGGTGCCTGCATGCCGTTTGGCCTGACGGGATTCAATAGCTTCCACCTGTGCAGCCAGCCGGCGCATTTCCGCCTTAATGGCTTGCCAGTTCCTGCGCATCATCTGCCAGAGCAGGGGCAGAAAGCAACATGGCGCAGGTGAATACGCTTCCTGTCAGTAACAGTTTTCTCATATTTTCCACGGTATGTGCATGTTGGATGCTGTACCATTTCACGATGAAATTATTTGCATGATAATTTTTTGTGGAATCATGCATTGAGCCAAGTCCATGAGGACGCAAAATGTCACGCCCTTTTGAATGATATAAACAAAGCGTGTAGAATAAACATTTGGCTATAGCAAGTCTATGAAGTAGCCAAATTCATAGCAGAAATGCATTCTGGTTTTTCTACGGCGTGTCGTCAGTTAAGCAGGATGATGATTGAGGCGAACTGCACGGCTGCGAGGAAGGTCGATTTCAGTTTATCGTAGCGGGCTGCGATAGCGCGAAACTGCTTGAGTTTATTGAAGAACCTCTCAACAAGGTTCCGTTCGCGGTAGAGAGAAAAATCGGTTTTCCGTCGTGTCGTTCTGTTGCGTTTTGGCGGGATGACCGGGGTAATCCCGCGCTGTATCAGCCGATCGATCAACCTGTCCGCGTCATACGCCTTGTCAGCAAGGAAAGCATCCGGTTCGATGTTTTCCAGAAGTGGTTCTGCCTGGGTGATATCGGCATCCTGTCCCGGTGTGATGCCGAGTTCCACTGGATTGCCCAGAGCGTCGCAGATGGCATGGATCTTTGTAGTTAGCCCGCCTCGTGATCGTCCGATGGCCTGATCCGTGCCCCTTTTTTGAGAGCTCCGGCACTATGCTGATGCGCTCGGACAATTGTGCTGTCGATCATCATGTATTCGTTGTCGTAATCAGCGGCCAGATAACGAAATATCCGTTCGATGACGCCGCTTTCACACCAGCGGCGCAGACGCCAGTGCACGTTTTTCCAGTCACCGAAACGGGCAGGAAGGTCGCGCCATGGAATACCCGCGCGATAGCGATACAGCACCGCCTCCACGAACAGACGGTTGTTCACCGCAGTGCCGCCGACATAGCCTTCTCGACCAGGAAGAAGATCCTTTATCCGCTCCCACTGGTCATCGCGTAAACTATAGCGCCGCATCTGTCTGTCTCCCCAAAAAAACGGGAAAACAGTCAGCACACGCAGACACAAAGTACAACCCTCACGTGCCACTCTCAGGGCTTAACTGACGACACGCCGTAATTCTTGCTGTAATAAAAAAATTGTAAAAATATAAATATAAGTAAATTTAAAAAAAATTATAAATATCTGATCGAAAATCATAATCGTCTAAATGTGATGGTTCTGATCTCATTTTTAGGCGCGGAAGAGGTCTATGCTGCCCAAACCAGAAAGCTGGCTGAACGTAACTGACCAGCGGGGAGGTAATGTATCATGAGCAATAATCCGCAAATTCGTTTTTGTCCCGTAGGCATTCAGGCCACAGGTGTTCGGCAGGAACGTGATTCAATGGGAACCATAGATGTTCCGGCAGACAAATACTGGGGCGCACAAACCCAGCGCAGTCTGGTGCATTTTTCCATTGGTACAGAACATATGCCTTTGCCGCTCTATCATGCTTACGGCATTGTTAAAAAAGCAGCTGCATTGGTAAATGCGGCAGAAGGGCGAATGCCTCAATGGAAAGCTGATCTGATAGCCACGGTTGCAGATGAAGTTACGGCAGGCAAGCTAGATGCACATTTTCCGCTATTTGTCTGGCAGACTGGCTCTGGCACTCAAACAAATATGAATGTGAATGAGGTTATTGCAAACCGTGCCATTCAGCTTGTAGGCGGCAAAATTGGTTCCAAAACACCAGTGCATCCCAATGATGATGTGAATATGGGCCAATCCAGCAACGATTCATTCCCCACAGCTATGCATGTTGTGACATTGCTGGAAATTGAAAACCGACTTTTGCCCAGCGTAGAAAAGCTTATAGAAGCATTGCGCCAGAAAGCTGAGCAATGGATGGACGTTGTTAAAATTGGTCGCACCCATTTGCAGGATGCCGTGCCTTTAACAGTAGGGCAGGAGTGGTCTGGCTGGGTGCAGATGCTAGAAGATGCGCTTTGTGGCCTGCGTAAAGATCGTAAAGCTTTGTTTGAACTTGCTGCTGGGGGCACTGCTGTGGGCACGGGGCTGAATGCACCGGCAGGTTTCAGCAAGGCTATAGCTGCACGTATAGCAGAGCTAACAAAACAGCCCTTTGTTACGGCACCTAACAAATTTGCTGCGTTAAGTGGGTTGGATGCCATGGCTAGAACATCTGCCGGTTTACGTGGCTTGGCGGTGCCATTGCTGAAAATTGCCAATGATATGCGTTGGCTGGCCTCCGGCCCGCGTTGTGGGTTGGGTGAACTGCACCTGCCGGAGAATGAACCGGGATCTTCCATCATGCCCGGCAAGGTGAACCCCACACAATGTGAAGCAATGGTGATGATTGCCACGCAGGTGCTGGGCAATGATAACACTATTGCGTTTGCGGCTAGTCAGGGCCAGTTGGATCTGAATGTTATGCGGCCGGTAATACTCGCCAACTGTCTTGCCAGTATCCGTATTTTGGCGGATGGCTGTCATAATTTCCGTATTTTTTCTGTTGAAGGCACGCAACTGAACGAAAAGCAGCTCAAACAGAATGTGGGTGGGTCCGTTATGCTTGTTACAGCGTTGGCGCCTGTAATTGGCTATGACAAGGCTGCGGAAATTGCTCACATTGCCATGGAGCATGACCTTTCCCTTAAGGATGCAGCCTTGAAATCTGGCTACGTGGATGCCGCTACTTTCGATAAGGTAGTGAACCCACTGGATATGGTGGGAGAAGGCATTGCCGGTGCCTGAACACTAAATATTGCAAGCATTTACGGCACGGGGAGAGTTTTTCTCTCCCCTTCATTTTACGGTAAAATCAAAAACCACCACATTGGCTAGGAATGGCGCCGCAAACTTTTTGAAAGCATCATGCGTGGGGTCAAAACATCCGCTCGTATGCACAATAGGGCGGCCTACGTAGTAATTACGATCACCTTCTGAACGGAAGGTGACAAGGTACCCGTAATCCAGCCCCAGATCAGCATTTTCCCCACTGTTTTGTGGCCCGGCTTCCAAGCTGACAACAACCGGTGTGCCATTCGGGCGGCGTGAGGATGTTAATAGTTCCAGAAAGCGACGTGTCACTTCTTGCCTTTCCGCAACCGTTGCTGTGGGTGCGGAACTGAAACATCACCATGTGTCGCACAGTACCCGGGCGAAAATCGGGCGCAGTAAACCGTTGTTCGCCTATCTGTTTCACCAGCGTATGTGTGGCCTGTGCGGCTGTATCTAGTGTGGTGGGTTCATTCGCATGGGCGTGCACAGAGTAAATGCTTGATCCGGCAAAAAACAAACCTGCTATCAAGCTCAAGCGGATGGAAAGAGAGGGTATTATAATCATCCGTATTTCATAACACAGATTGCGAGTAACGGATGAAAGGTTGCAGCGTGCCTGCGTATGAAATGATCAAGCATGTCTGGCTTTTTGACAAGCAGGGCGTGTGTTGCGTAACAGGGCGGCCGTGAAGAGAGACTTTGTATCCGCGATAGCCAGAAAGGGAGGCAGATAGCGTGACACAGCGTTTTACGCCGCCAGAGGTTAAAGGATGGTGTCCGGGTTTGTTTGCCCCCATGCAGGCTAAGGATGGTTGGCTGGTGCGGGTAAGGCCAGCCTTTGGCCAGATAACTGCGGCGCAGGCCACTTTTCTGGCACAGATTGCAGAGCGCGAGGGCAATGGGCTGATCTGCCTTACCAATCGCGCCAGTCTACAATTACGCGGGTTCTCTCATAATAATGCCCTGCATTTTCCTGAACTAGCCGTTCTGGCAGGCTTGGGTATGGCTAATCCTGAACAGGAAAAACGTTTGGCGTTATTGGAGTCCCCCTTGGCGGGGGCCGACCCTTCCTGTGCATCAGATACGCAGGAATGTGCCGCAGCTTTACGGGTGGCCTTATGTAATGCCGATATTCTCTCTGAATTGCCGGATAAGTTTGGTTTTGCCGTAGATGGCGGAGGGCTGTTTACTGTCGGGTTGTTAAAGGCAGACATTACGCTGCAAACCAGTGGGGCAGGGTTGTGGTCTGTTGTATGTGGCAATCAGAAAAGCAAGGCGGCACCCGTTCAGGCTGCAGTGGAATTGACCATAAAACTGGCTCAGGCTTTTATCGCTATTCCAAAGAGTAAACGGCCAGCACGGTATCCAGAAACGGGTAAAATGCTCTTTCAGGCCGTTAATCAGCTTGGCTATCCGGTAGAAATTGCGGCTGTAGATGCGCCAGATCCAGCTTTGTTGGCGGGTAAAATAGGCTTAGCCTTATATGCGCTGAATGCACCATTAGGCATTTTAACATCTGCCATGCTGCGTAGTTGCGCGAATCATGCACGAAACGGAGATGGCATTCTGCGGCTTACGCCGTGGCACAGTATTATTCTGCATGGCATGTCGTACGCGCCACATGTGGCAGATATGGTGGATACAAGCACCAATCCCATTTTACGGGTTTCTGCCTGTATGGGGAATGCAGGATGTGCTCAGGCAGAAGGTGCTACACAAGCACTGGCAAAAACGCTGGCCCATAGTTTGAGGGCTGGGGAAAGCCTGCATGTATCCGGGTGCAGTAAAGGCTGCGCACACCCAGAAAAAGCAAGCTGGACCGTAGTTGCCGGCCAAAGTGGTTATGGGCTTATCCGCAATGGCACGGCATCGGGGCCTGTCATGCGCTTTTTCCCAGATGACAGAGCTGTCGAAGACTATTTTATAGGCACCAAGCCACAGGAAAGGATAATGAATGGCCGCGTATGAGTATATCAAGAATGGAGCAGCTATTTACGAACGCTCCTTCGCGACCATTCGGGCAGAAGCCGATCTTTCTGCCTTTACGCCGGAAGAAGCGCAGGTTGTTGTGCGCATTATTCATGCCTGCGGCTTGGTGGAGATGGCTCAATCTGTTAGCATGACGGCAAATTTTGTGGCGGCTGCCCGCACGGCCTTGAAAAAAGGCTGCGATATTTTGTGTGATTCCGAAATGGTGGCGCACGGGGTTACGCGGGCACGTTTGCCTGCTAACAACCCTGTTATTTGTACATTGCGTGATAGCCGCACGCCCGAACTGGCGCGCCAGATTGGTAACACCCGTTCAGCCGCCGCACTGGATTTGTGGGGAGAAAAGCTAGCTGGTGCAGTGGTTGCCATTGGCAATGCACCTACCGCGTTATTCCATTTATTAGAAATGATAGATGCTGGGGCACCGTATCCTGCAGCTATCATTGGGTTGCCCGTAGGTTTTGTGGGGGCCATGGAATCTAAGGAAGCTCTTTCCCTCCGCAAAGATGTGCCATGGCTTGTGGTGCGTGGCAGGCCGGGAGGGAGTGCTATGGCTGCCGCCGCTGTAAATGCTCTGGCCTGTGAGCGTGAATAAATGACACGCGGCAGATTACAGGTTGTTGGCGTAGGGCCGGGTGATCCAGAGCTCATGACCGTTCGGGCTGTCCGGCTGGTGCAGGCGGCAAAGGTGGTGGCGTATTTCTGCCGTCATGATAGGCCGGGTCATGCGCGCACGATTGCGCGTGCGCATATTGCCCCGGATGCTGAAGAATTGCGGCTGGAATATCCATTTACAACAGAAATCTCAGTTGCCAACCCAGCATATCATGGTGGCATGGGCCAGTTTTACGATGAATGCGCACACAATCTGGCCCAACGGTTAGATAAAGGGCAGGATGTCGTTCTGTTATGTGAGGGCGATCCCTTCCTTTACGGCTCGGCCATGTATCTTTTTGATCGGCTGAAAGCTGGCTTTGAAACCGAGGTTGTGCCCGGTATTATGGCCATGAATGGATGCTGGACCCAGGCACACCTGCCCATAACGCATGGGGATGATGTGTTGTGCGTTCTTCCCGCCACGTTGCCAGAAGATAAGCTGACCAACTGGCTGGAACAGGCAGATGCTGCAGTTATTATGAAAACAGGCCGTAACATGCCGCAGGTCAAGCGGGCATTGGAAAAAGCAGGCCGTTTGTCAGATGCCGTATATGTTGAACGTGGCACGCAGGAAAATACCCGTATGTGTGCTTTGCAGGAGCAGGAAGATAGCGTGCCTTATTTCTCGCTGGTTCTGCTGCCGGGGCGGAAAGGTGTGAGATGAAGGGCAGCGTTACCATTGTAGGGTTGGGGCCGGGTAATAGCCTTCAGCGTACTCCGCAGGCAGATCAGGCATTGGCTAAAGCAACAGATCTAGTTGGGTATGGTCCGTATGTGAAACGGGTAGAAGTCCCTCCGCACGTTGTCCGCCATGCCTCAGACAACAGGGTAGAGTTGGACCGCGCCCGGCACGCTCTGCAAATGGCAGAGCAGGGGCGGCATGTGGCTGTTGTTTCTGGCGGAGATGCAGGTGTGTTTGGCATGGCTAGCGCTGTGTTTGAGGCGTTAGAGCAAGGGCCAGACAAATGGCGTGCGCTGGATATCAGCGTTGTCCCTGGCCTGAGTGCTGTTCTGGCTGCGGCTGCGCGGTTGGGTGCCCCCTTGGGTGGGGACTTCTGCGTTATGTCCCTTTCAGATAATCTCAAACCTTGGGATGTGGTGCTTGAACGTTTGCAGCTTGCCGCACAGGCGGGCTTTGTTATTGCGCTGTATAATCCACGATCTCACGCTCGTCCGTGGCAGTTGGGTGAGGCTTTGGAGCATTTGCGGGGTGTTTTACCGCCCACTATTCCGGTTGCTTTTGCGCGCGCCATAGGGCGGCCAGATGAAGCTGTGCGGCTTGCTACCCTGCAAGAAGCCAATGCAGAATGGGCTGATATGAGCACATTGGTGTTGATAGGCTGCAAAGCTAGCCGTTTGGTGGATAGGCCCAATGGTGAACCGTGGTTTTACACTTTACGGCGGGTTGATGCGGCTTGATGCGCCTGTAACCATGCCATGGCTTGTTGGGCAGTTTCTACTATGGGGATGTTAGAGCAAGCCACTGGGCGATCGACCATCAGGACGGGAATATGCAACAGGCGTGCAGCCTCCAGCTTGGGGTATGTTGCGCTGCCGCCAGAGTTTTTTGAAACCAGCAATGTGATGTCGTAATCTTGCATCAGCTTGGCTTCGCTCTGCACGTCAAAAGGCCCGCGATCCAGCAGGATGGTTGCATTCGGAGGTAAGGAAGCAGGATCTGGCGCATCAATGGAGCGGATGAGGTAACGATGCTGTGGCGCAATTTTAAACGGTGCCAATTCCTTACGGCCTGTTGTTAAAAAAATACGCTGTGGTGCTGTTTTCCATGTAGGGGCGTTAGCTAATAGGTTTGCCGCTTTTGTCAGATTGGCTGCATGGAACCATTTATCGCTTGGCATTTCCTGCCAACCTGATCGTTCCAGACGCAACAAAGGCGTTTGTGTGGTCGCGCAGGCAGTGGCCGCATGTTGGCTCATGGTGGCCGCAAAAGGGTGGGTGGCATCTATTATAGCCTTGATTCCATGTGTTTTGAGCCACGCGCACAATCCATCAGAACCTCCAAAACCACCAATTCGCACAGATAGCGTAGGCAAATGCGGCTGTTTGGTTGCCCCCGCAAGGGAAAGCGTAGCACTGATGGAAGGCTCCTGCTCCAGATAACGGCACAAGGCAGAGGCTTCAGTGGTGCCGCCAAGAACAAGAACGCGAAAATTATTGGAAGATGAAGGCATATGGACAAGCTTTACAGCATGAAAAACAAAGTGTTGTAAAAGCTGAGGCCGGTGCCGTGCAAGTATGCGCCAAAAAAGGAATGGATGAATGACCGAGCAACCCCAACATGCGCCACAAACGCCGTGGTTAACCCTGATCGGGATTGGGGAAGATGGTGTGGAAGGTCTTTCTCCCGTTGCGCGTTCCATTCTTACGCAAGCGGCTTTTGTGGTGGGCGGTGCCCGCCATCTGGAATTGGCAGCCCCATTCGTGCAGGGGAAAACACTTGCATGGCCCACCCCTTTTGAACGCGGAATAGACGCCATTCTTGCCCGAAAGGGCTTACCTACTGTGGTTCTGGCGTCTGGTAATCCATTCTTTTTTGGTGTTGGAAATACACTGGCACGTTCTATCCCTCCGCAGGAAATGCTGTGCTTACCCGCGCCATCTTCTGTGGCCTTGGCCTGTAGTCGGCTTGGGTGGGCAGAGCAGGACTGCCGGGTAATTTCCTTATGTGGTCGCCCCATAGAACAGCTTTATCCAGCTTTGCAGCCATCTGGCCGCGTTATTGTGCTGTCTGCTGATGAAAATACGCCGCATGTTTTGGCTAACTGGCTTGTCAGTAAAGGATTAAGTGCAACGCGTTGCCATGTGTTGGAACGGCTAGGAGGCCCGCATGAAGCTTTGCACAGTTTTTATGCCCATGAAGGTGCGCCAGATAAACTTCAGCGGCTTAACCTGATAGGGCTGGAGGTAGGTGCCCAAAGTGCTTCCCATACATTGCCGCTTACCAACGGGTTACCAGATACGTGGTTTGAACATGATGGCCAGCTTACAAAGCGGGAAATTCGTGCTGTTACGCTGTCATCCCTAGCACCTCGGGCAGGGGAGCTATTGTGGGATATTGGAGGCGGAGCTGGTTCCATTAGTATTGAATGGATGTTGGCATCTCCATCCTGCCGCGCAGTGTGCATTGAGGCACAGCCAGAACGGGCTGCGTGCATTGCACGTAATGCGGCGGCTCTTGGTGTGCCGGGGCTAGATGTAAGGCAAGCCCGTGCACCAGAAGGCATGGAAGATTTGCCAAAGCCTGATGCTATTTTTGTTGGCGGAGGCGCAAGCCGCGCAAGCGTATTGGAAACTGCATGGCAGGCTCTTAAACCCGGTGGTCGTATTGTGGTGAATGCCGTGGTGGCGGAAACAGAAGCCCGATTGCTGCGTGCCATGCAGGAATGGGGGGGAACGCTTACGCGCATTTCTGTGTCTCGGTTAGAGAAGATAGGGTCTCTCCATGGTTTCCGTCCTGCCATGCCAGTAACACAGTGGATCGCGCAGAAACCTGAGGCCTCATGATATTTCTTGGCTTGGGCTGGAACAGTAGGGCAACCTTAGCGCAGGCTCAGGCATGTATTGCACGCGCCTTGGCGTACCATTCTGGCAAAGAGTTGTCCGCTCTTGCTGTTCCTGCGTTTCGGCATGCTACAAATCTGCCATTACAGGTGGCAAATTGCCTGGGTATCCGAATTGTCTGGGTAGAGCTTGCGGCCATGCAGCAGATGAATGCGCACTGCAAGACAGTATCAGCCCGTAGCATGCAGCATACCGGAGTAGCCTCTGTATCTGAAGCCTGTGCATTGGTTGCGGCTGGCCCACAGGGCAAACTTATTGTACCGCGTTGCAGCATGAATGGTGTGACATGCGCCGTGGCAGAAGGAGATATTTGAATGACCGTGCATTTTATAGGGGCAGGCCCCGGAGCGGCTGATCTGCTTACCATACGCGGAAGGGATATTTTGGCATCCTGTCCAGTATGTTTATACGCAGGATCTATTGTGCCACCAGAAATGCTGCAATTTTGCCCGCCAGATGCGCACAAGGTTGATACAGCCCCCATGACATTAGATGAGATAGAAGCTGAATACGTAAAGGCTCATCAGCAAGGGCAGGATGTGGCACGCCTGCATTCGGGTGATCTATCTGTATATAGTGCTGTGGCAGAGCAGATCCGCCGTCTAGAAAAACACGGTATTCCGTGGAGTATGACACCGGGCGTGCCAGCCTTTGCGGCAGCGGCTTCCATATTGGGGCAGGAACTCACCATTCCGGGCGTTGCCCAAAGTGTGGTGCTTACGCGTGTAAACGGACGTGCTTCCGCTATGCCAGAAAAAGAAACGCTGGCAGCTTTTGGTGCTACAGGCGCGACACTGGCTATCCATCTGGCAGTGCATGCGCTGGAGAGAATTGTAGAAGAGTTGACGCCATTTTATGGGACGGATTGCCCGGTAGCTATTGTGGCTCGAGCAACGTGGCCAGACCAGCTTGTACTACGCGGAACACTTGCCAACATTGCAGACAAGTTGAAAGAAAACCCCATTGAACGCACCGCGCTTGTGATTGTTGGCCGCGTATTAGGTGATAAGGATTTTAGAGAAAGCGCTCTGTATAATCCTGATTATCGGCGGCGTTTTCGCGGGCAGGACTAAGCTTTCAGGCTTGCCCAACCAGATTGCCTGCACGGTCAAACACGAGCACATCGGCTTGTATGGGGGCGGGGTGTAGAACATTCTTAACTGTTTGTAAGGCAGAGCTGGCAATCAGGTGTCCTAATGGAAAACCCTGTTGGCTTGCGTGCAAAAAGGCCTCAGCCACTGTGGGGCTGCACGCAATGGTCTCTGCTATATCGGGCTTTCCGTTATGCGCGAGAACAAGATCGGCCAATTGGCGCATATCTGCCGGGCCTCGTTTAGAATGCAGGTCCATAAAGCCTTGGCCAAGCTTGGTCATTTTGGCGATGCCGCCAGATATTGTAAGGCGCGGAATGGGATGCTTGCGGAGGTATTTTAAGAGGCCACCAGCAAAGTCTCCCATTTCAATCAGCGCACTGTCTGGCAGGTTATAAAACTGTTGCACACCTTTTTCGGAAACATTTCCGGTGCTTCCGGCCAAATGCGTCAGGCCCTCTGCGCGCGCAACATCCACGCCCCGATGGATGCTCTCAATCCATGCTGAGCATGAAAAAGGCACCACAATGCCGGTTGTGCCCAAAATGGACAGACCGTTCAGAATGCCTAGCCGACTGTTTAGTGTGCGTTCAGCTAGTTTTTTTCCATTTTCTACGCTGATAATCACCTCTGCATCTGGGCAGATACCTGCATTTGCTTTGGTTAAAGCCGCGCGAATCATGGCGCGAGGTGTTGGGTTTATGGCAGGTTCCCCCACAGCTATGGGCAAGCCGGGGCGGGTGACTGTGCCCACACCGGGGCCAGCTTGAAACATAATCCCACAACCAGCAGGTAAGGTTTTTACTGTTGCGCGAATAAGGGCCCCGTGCGTGATATCCGGGTCATCCCCCGCATCTTTAATAACTTCAGCAAAAGGCGCATCTGGCGTACCTCCAGTGCGGGCAATGGCAAACCCTACCTGTTGACCGGAGGGAAGGGTGATGTTCACGCAGGCAGGAGCGGGATTGCCGTTCAGCATCAGCCATGCGGCCTTTGCTGCGGCTGTTGCGCAACTGCCTGTTGTCCAGCCTCGCCGGAGGGGATGAGTATTGGGTGCCATGCGACATGATGTAATTCATCTGCGTGTGACAGAACATAAAAAAAAAGCCCCATCCAGAAATGGATGGGGCTTTTGCCAGCTTTGCATATAAAGCAGAACGGCTTCAGGATTGTTTACTGAGGGAAAGTTCTTCAGCAATATCACCACGAGCAGCAGCTGCGCGCTTCTGTTTTTCCCGTTCGGAGATTTTTTTCAGATAGCGGCGTGCTTCGGGTGAAATAGTCAGGCGCATGGTCATCAGGGCAGAAGCAACATACAGACCAGAGAAGATCCAGATGATGCCTTCAACACCGCGCCAGGATTGAAACCATGTTACAATGGCCGGGCCAACCCACGTGCTGGCACCAGCACCCAACCCAAGAGCGGAAAGAGCTGCAGCTTTTTCCTTTGGGCAGATCTGGGGCACCAAGCCGGATAGAGGTACAAAAGCAGCCAAGGATGCGCCATACAAAGCACCCACAATAGCGGCAATCATAAAGTTGCCGGGGAACATCTGCGGCACGTAATAGAAGGCAGGCACCATAATAGCTGCGCCAATGCCGCCACCAAAAGCTACAACTTCACGATGACCGAACTTGTCTGCTGAAATACCGGAAAACAGGTTTACCAGAATATTGGACAGGAACACGATAGACAGCAGCTGCAACCACTGAGAAAGTGTAAAACCAATAACCTTGGTAAAGAAGGTCGGCATAATCACCAAAAACGCGTATTCGGATGATGTGTTGATGGTGCGTACCACCATGGCCACAAACGTTTTGGGTTCGCGCCACAGAATGCTGATGGAGCTAAAGAAGATATCCTTGGCGGGGGTGCCGGGGGCCGCCAAACGCTGAGAGCCTGTAGGTTCACGCGTAAGCAGCAGAGCCAGCAGACCACCAAAAATAACCATTCCCAGAGAAGACCAGAAAGTGGCCATTTCCCCAATAACAGGAATGGCAAAGCTGGCGAACAGAGAACCCAAGGTAGGCAGGCCACCGGAAAAGGCAAACCAGAACCAGCCCGCAGCAGAACCAAGCTGACGCGGTGGTGTGGCAGCGGCAATCCATACCAGAAAACCGTAAGTGAACAGCGGGTACCCTAAGCCACGCAGGGAATATGCCAGCAGCATGATGGGGTAGCTGTTAACGGCAACACCGCAGGCCAGAAAGATAACTTCAAAAACGGCCCAGATAGCCAAGCCGATCCACATGACGCGCTTGGGGCCCCATAGATCAGACAGTGGGCCAGAGAGCCATGCGGAGATGGAAACTGTAACGCCGTAAATAGTGAACAAAAGGGCGGTGTTACCGGCTGATGTACCATGCCCTTCCAGATAAGGGGCAAGGTAACCGGCTTCTACACCATCACCAATCATGAAGAACAGAAGCCCCACAAAGCCCCAGAACAGAGGCGCGGGAATTCCAAGACGATCTGCAAACGATGCAGGCGGAGGCGACAGAGGGTCTGTCTGTTTCAAGGGGAGATACTCCTCTTTACACAGGCAACCGTCATTTTGACGGGATATTCCACCGAAGTGCGGAATATGCTGGCTGACTGCAATTCTCCGGGTGATGCCAAATGGCCGTTCACTCCGGAATCTTGTGGAAAAATACGGTTCGGGAGAAGTCCGCGCCTGAATGGTGAAAGCCAATAGGGGCTTCTAACCATAAAAGCCTCAGGACATGTGTCTGAGGGAAAAAGAGCGCAGCGGGTCTGCGGCACTATGCGATAGCTGGATGTATCTGCTTGCCAGATGGGAGAAAAGGAAAAATCTGAGAGTAAACAGATTATGGTTTTATATTATTGCAATAATATAAAACAGGCACCCATCTAAAGGCCACAAGAAAACGAAACCATTTGATGTTGTGGAAGAATTACAATTCTAAAGGAAAGACCTCTCCTTATGCCAGTTGTCATAACATTGCCTTGATAATATTTTCTGATGAAATTTTCAACGGAAAAATTTTAGAATATATTATTTTACAGTAATTATAATATGCGAAAATAAATATATAATTTTACAATAAAAACAAAATTACTTTTTTAAAATCATAAATTATAAAAAAATTACTAATGTATTATTTTGAGTATTTATTTATATACAAACTTTTCCTGTGTTTCTGATTGTGAATTCTCAGCAAACGCCACACAGGAAAAGTTTTTTATAATCAGACGGCTATAGCATCCAGCAAAGGAATGCCCGAACGCTTGGAAAGTGTTTGCCTATAGCTCTCTACTGCAGCAGGGTAGGTAAGCCCTTTGATGATGGAAAAACTATGTAAGTGCGCAAATAGATGGATATCATCATAAGAGAGCGGTCCCTGAAGCGCAGATGGTTCTGGTAAAAGAAGAGATAAGTCTTCCAGCAATGCGTTTAAAGGGAGAAGGGCTTCTGTTCCTTCATTAAAAACCTCGCAAAATGGACCGGTTGAAGCCTCTTTTTTGCGTATAAAATATGCTCGCCCGGATGTGGTGGAAAATTCCGGAAAAGGAGCTGCTGCTGCACGGGGAAGGAACTGCCTATACAGCAAAGAGCTAGAACGGCTGATCCAATCAGAAATTTCTGGCCGAGCGGGAACAGTAAGAAGAGGCGCTCCTTCCTGATCTATATGCGCAATAATATCCAGACTTTCCCCCATATAGTGCCCATTTTCTTCCAGAATAGGCAGCATTTTCTGACCGATCATGCCAATGGGCGTTGCTTCATCATCATTTTGCAGAACAACAAGCTCAACTGGAATATTTTTGAGGCCAAAAATCATTCTGGCTTTGATGCAGAATGGGCAATGATCATAAACATAAAGTTTACGCATGAGAGACAACTTTCTGATACAGAGTGTAAGGTCGAATATCCTGTTAAAACAGGGTGTTCGCTTTATTGTTTACGCACTAAGCATAAACATGGTTTGAATAATTTTATAACAGAAAGAGGCCAAAATGGATGCACAATTCTGGAATATGAAATGGCAGAAAAACCAAATTGGCTTTCATCTTTCCGCTGTTAATCCACTTTTAGTCAAATATTTCCCTGTTCTGGGGCTGCAAGAGGGCGCGCGTGTTTTTGTACCGTTATGTGGCAAAACGCTAGATATTCATTGGCTTCTGCAACGCGGGATAAATGTGGTTGGGGTAGAGCTTAGCCAGATTGCGGTAGAACAGCTCTTTTCCGAACTCGGCATAACGCCGCAAATATCTCATATAGCACCAAATATGCTGTGTTTTCAGGCGGAAAACGTTAACATATTCGTGGGCGATATTTTCACACTCTCTCGTAAGCTGCTGGGAAATGTGCAGGCTATTTATGATCGGGCTGCTCTGGTCGCTTTACCGCCTGCTATGCGCGCAACTTATGCAGAGCATCTGCTGGATATCTCAAGCAAGGCGAAGCAACTCCTTGTTACTTTGGAATATGATCAAACTTGTATAGCCGGACCACCATTTAGCGTAACCCAGCAAGATATTCAGCAGTATTACGGGGCAGAATATGCTATCAGATGCTTGGAAAATACTTCATTTTCTGGCGGTTTAAAAGGCGGTACGCCGGCTACCGAGAGTGTATGGTCTTTGCAACCTGAATAGTCTGTATCAGGCACTTGCCAAAAAATGGGCAGGTAATCATTTATATTGTTAAGTAAAAGATACGGTTAAGAAATAATTTTGCTTGTTTTACAGCTTTGACCTCTTGCGTCTTCTTCCCTATATGAGCCTTCTTTTTGACAAGTTTCATGCTCCAAAGGGAGAAGAATGACAGATGGCAGCGGTTGCTTCACCCACTAATACCAAACGGCGCACCTACGCTATCCTGATTGCCCTTGTGTTAGGCATTTTATGCGGGCTTGCGGTGCATGATCTGTTTCCGGCCTATATTTCGGCTGCACATCAGGTGGCAACCTTGTTAACGGGGCTTTTTCTGCGGCTTATCCGCATGATTATTGCGCCGTTGGTATTTGCTACATTGGTAAGCGGCATTGGCAAGCTAGAGCATAATCCGATCAGTCTGGTTCATATCCAGCGGCGGTGAAGCACGCGGCGGCCTGGCGATGAGAGATATCGTCAATTGCTCCACAGACGGTATTTTGAAGAGCGTCGAGGGTTCGCGGTGCCACCCGTCTGATCCACGCCTTCATTTTGGCGAAGATGTTTTCGATCGGGTTGAAATCAGGACTGTAGGGCGGCAGGAACAACAACCTGGCGCCGACTGCCTCCACAGCCTCGCGGGCAACGGCTCCTTTATGGGCGGGCAGATTGTCCAGAATGACGACGTCTCCCGGTGATAAGGTTGGAACGAGCACCTTGCGGGTATAGGCGGCAAACCATTCGCCGGTCATTGGGCCGTCCAGCATCATCGGTGCTGTCATGCCGGAGAGGCGCAGCCCGCCGATGAACGTCGTGGTTTTCCAGTGCCCGTGGGGCACGGACATCCGACAGCGCGTGCCCCGTTGTGACCGCCCCCGCAGGCGAGCCATCTTCGTTGAGACGGCTGTTTCGTCGATGAAGATCAGACGGGTCGGATCAAGGTCAGGCTGGCTGTCAAACCAGGCCTCGCGCTGCTGTGCGACGTCGGGCCGTGTCTGCTCGCTGGCGTGCGCCGTTTTTTTTGATGGTCATGTCGTGACGGTCGAGACAGCGCCAGATCGTGCTCGGCGCAAAGCGGACACCGTGTTCCGCTGCAAGTGTCTCCGCCAGTTCGACAAGGGAAATATCGGCCTTTGTTTCAATCGCGGCCAGCAGGAAGGTTGACCACGCTTCAATCCGGTGAGAACGGCGATCGCCGCCCTGTTTAAGCGCATGGTCACGACCGCTGGCCTGCCACTCAGCAACCCAGCGGATAACGCTCGACGAAGACACACCAAAACGAACCGCCGCCGCACGACGGGTCATGCCAGAGGCAACAGCCGCAATCGTGCGGCGGCGAAGGTCAGCAGACAGGGCTCGGGTCATACGGGCCGGCCTCCATACCGGCACATAGTATGAATCAGATTTCGACCAGTATGGGAATCTTAAAATGAACCTATTAGATCGGATTATGCTCTAGGGGATGATACCTTGGTGGTGCGCGTGGGTGGGCGCGTTTTGCTGTGGTTTATCTCCATGTCCTTTATTTCGCTGCTTATCGGCTTATTTGCAGCCAATATTCTTCAGCCGGGTTATGGATTTTCAGCGCCTTTGCCATCTGATATTTCGTCTTTGAAGCATCCTTTTGAACCCGTTGAATTTCTGCTGCATGTCGTGCCAACCAGTGTCATGGATGCCATGGCGCGTAATGATATTCTGCAGATTGTGGTGTTCTCGGTTCTGTTTGGTGTGGCTTTGCCCGCAGCGGGTAAAGCAGGTGAGACCATGCTGAAATGGACCGAAGAACTGGCACATATCATGCTGCGTATGACAGACATGGTAATGGTGCTGGCGCCACTGGCTGTATTTGGCTCCATTATGGGCACTGTGGCGCAAAGTGGCGCAGGTATGTTGCTGCATTTTGGGCGGTTTCTGGCGGAATTTTACGGCACGATTTTTGTGCAATGGGGCGTTCTGACCTTTATTGCATTTCTGGTTCTGGGGCGCAGCATTAAAACGCTGGTGGGTGAATTGGTGCAGCCTGTGCTGCTGGGTTTTGCTACGGCAAGCAGTGAGTCCGTTTATCCATTGTTGCTGGAAAAACTGGAGAATTTTGGCGTACCCACCCGGATTAGTGGCTTTGTGCTGCCATTGGGGTACAGCTTTAATATGGATGGCTCCATTCTGTTTCAGTCTTTCGGAGCCATTTTTATTGCACAGGCTTACGGTATCCATATGCCGTGGTCTCAGCAGTTTTTGATGCTGCTGGTGATGATGCTCAGTAGTAAGGGTATTGCTGGCGTGCCCCGTGCCTCGCTTGTTACACTTGTGGCTGTTCTCCCTCAGTTTGGTCTGCCAGAGGCGGGCATTGCGCTTATTCTGGGTATTGATCATTTTCTGGATATGATGCGCACAGCAACCAATGTGCTAGGCAATGGCTATGCCGCTGCAATCTCGGCCAAATGGGAAGGTGCTCTTTCTGATGGGCCCACAGAGGATACTCTGTAGGTTTTATTTAAGTTAATCAGGTGCTCTGTTACCTACGCTACGGCGTGTCGTCAGTTAAGCAGGATGATGATTGAGGCGAACTGCACGGCTGCGAGGAAGGTCGATTTCAGTTTATCGTAGCGGGCTGCGATAGCGCGAAACTGCTTGAGTTTATTGAAGAACCTCTCAACAAGGTTCCGTTCGCGGTAGAGAGAAAAATCGGTTTTCCGTCGTGTCGTTCTGTTGCGTTTTGGCGGGATGACCGGGGTAATCCCGCGCTGTATCAGCCGATCGATCAACCTGTCCGCGTCATACGCCTTGTCAGCAAGGAAAGCATCCGGTTCGATGTTTTCCAGAAGTGGTTCTGCCTGGGTGATATCGGCATCCTGTCCCGGTGTGATGCCGAGTTCCACTGGATTGCCCAGAGCGTCGCAGATGGCATGGATCTTTGTAGTTAGCCCGCCTCGTGATCGTCCGATGGCCTGATCCGTGCCCCTTTTTTGAGAGCTCCGGCACTATGCTGATGCGCTCGGACAATTGTGCTGTCGATCATCATGTATTCGTTGTCGTAATCAGCGGCCAGATAACGAAATATCCGTTCGATGACGCCGCTTTCACACCAGCGGCGCAGACGCCAGTGCACGTTTTTCCAGTCACCGAAACGGGCAGGAAGGTCGCGCCATGGAATACCCGCGCGATAGCGATACAGCACCGCCTCCACGAACAGACGGTTGTTCACCGCAGTGCCGCCGACATAGCCTTCTCGACCAGGAAGAAGATCCTTTATCCGCTCCCACTGGTCATCGCGTAAACTATAGCGCCGCATCTGTCTGTCTCCCCAAAAAAACGGGAAAACAGTCAGCACACGCAGACACAAAGTACAACCCTCACGTGCCACTCTCAGGGCTTAACTGACGACACGCCGTAAACGTCAGAAAGCGGCACATGCAGGGCACCTATTCTTTTTTCCATACCACAGGGCAGAAATAGGGGGCGTATAATGCCCCCATGAAAACACAACCTTCTGCCAGCAACCCTGCCGATATGATTTGTGTCCGCGGGGCACGTGAACACAATCTAAAAAACGTTTTTGTTTCTGTGCCGCGTGACAAATTTGTTGTGATGACTGGCGTTTCAGGGTCAGGTAAATCCTCGCTGGCATTTGGTACAATTTATGCAGAAGCCCAGCGTCGGTATCTGGAATCTGTTTCTCCTTATGCGCGTCGGTTGTTTAATCAGATGCCAGTGCCAGTTGTGGATGCCATAGAAGGCCTACCTCCAGCCGTTGCCTTGCAGCAGCAGCGTGGGGGTAGCAGTAGTCGGTCTTCTGTCGGAAGCCTCACAACACTCTCAAACCTCTTGCGCATGCTGTATTCACGGGCAGGCACGTATCCTGCAGGCATGAGCCGTTTAGAGGCAGAAGATTTCTCGTCCAACACGCCAATGGGGGCATGCCCACGCTGCCATGGGCTTGGGCGCATTTACGATGTCACAGAAAAAACATTGGTGCCGGATGATACGCTTAGTATCAGGCAACGGGCCGTTGCGGCATGGCCAACGGCATGGCAGGGCCAGAACTTGCGGGATATTCTGATCACGCGTGGCGTGAATGTAGACATCCCGTGGAAAGATCTTCCCAAGGCAACGCGCGACTGGATCCTTTACACGAAGGAAACCCCAACAGAGCCCGTTTACCCCGGCCGCACGCATGAGCAGGTGTTAGAGGCCATAAAGCATGGTGTCCCGGCTGATTATAACGGTACATTCACAGGTGCACGTCAGTATGTGCTGAACACCTTTGCCAAATCGCAAAGCGCCAAAATGCGGGCGAGGGCTGCATCTTTCATGGTCAGCAGTATATGCCCAGAATGTCATGGTCAAAAGCTCAAAGCCGAAGCGCTTCAGGTGTTATTTGCAGGGCGTAATATTGCTGAGCTATCTGCCTTGCCTCTTAAGAACATTACGGCCGTGTTGCAGGAACAAAGCCAGCAACTCAAAAAGAAAACCGATGCCACAGGGCTTGCGGCTTATGGCATTGTGGAAGCGCTGATAGAGCGGCTGCAAACGCTATTGGAATTAGGGTTAGGCTATCTTCAACTAAGCCGAGGTGTGCAAACACTTTCTCCTGGTGAATATCAACGCCTGCGGTTAGGAACCCAAATTCGTTCCAACCTGTTTGGCGTGTTGTATGTGCTAGATGAGCCAAGCTCTGGTTTGCATCCATGTGATACGCAAGCCCTGCTTAAGGCGCTGCATGGATTGTTGGATGCTGGCAATTCTCTTTTGGTGGTGGAGCATAACTGTCAGGTTATCCGTCATGCAGAATGGCTGGTGGATGTTGGACCAGATGCTGGCGAAAAAGGGGGAGAAATCCTGTATAGTGGCCCGTTGGATGGACTGAAGTCTGTTTCTCGTTCCCGCACACGACCGTATATTTTTGATGAGGTCAATTACGGGCAGATGGAGCCGCTTAAGCCTAAAGAGTGGCTTTGCCTGAAAAGCATTAACTGGAACAATCTACGCAACGTTACGCTTGATCTCCCTTTAGGTGTCATGACGGTTGTGACGGGTATTTCTGGTTCCGGTAAATCCAGTTTAACCGGTCAGGCATTGGTCAGTATTGTTTCCAAGGCGCTTGGGCAGAAAGAACCTGTTGAGCAACCAGAGGCAGACGATAACGATATCCCAGAAGTTGCGGAAAGTGCTGAACCGGAAGGGCAGGTGGTCAGCGGATTACAAAATATCCGGCGCCTTGTGGTAGTGGATCAAAAGCCTATTGGCCGCACTCCTCGGTCTAATTTGGCCACTTACACGGGGCTGTTTGACCAGATCAGGCAAGCTTTTGCTGCTGTGCCGCAGGCTAAGCAACAGAAAATGGATGCGGGTTGGTTTTCATTCAATGTCGCAAAAGGCCGCTGTCCACGGTGTGAGGGTGTGGGGTCTATTGAAGTGGAATTGCTGTTCCTTCCCAGTGTGTATGCTCCATGCCCGGAATGTCATGGCGCACGATACAAGCCGGAAGTGCTGGCTATTACTCTTAAAGGGCGCAACGTCGCTGATGTACTCAACATGAGCGTTGATGAAGCGCATGAGTTTTTTGCTGATAGCCCAAACATTGCGCATGGATTTGATACCTTGCGGCAGGGAGGTTTGGGGTACTTGCGTTTGGGCCAACCTGCCACAACGCTATCTGGTGGAGAGGCGCAGCGTATTAAGCTGGCGACGGAACTTCAAAAAAAGCGGGCAGGGCACATATTATATGTTCTGGATGAGCCCACGACCGGCTTGCATCCAGCAGATGTAGATCGGCTTACCCGTCAACTGCGGCAGCTTGTTGCGCAGGGGCATACGGTTGTGTTGGCCGAGCACGATATGCGGCTTGCTGCTCAAAGTGACTGGATGCTGGATATGGGGCCAGGGGCGGGGGATGAAGGTGGGCAGATTGTTGCCAGAGGCACGCCCGCAGATATCGCTAAAAACCCAGCGAGCCGTACAGGCCCTTTCCTGCGTGAATATCTATAAAAAATCAGAAACATGAATTTTTTCTGATTTTGTATATTGACGTTGTATTGGGATGGGGTGTAGAAGCTGCTTCACCGAGACGGAG